>NZ_JAZDCT010000027.1:0-82623 GCF_036324045.1 Pseudomonas carassii
TCCATGGCCTGGCACGCCGCCGCGGTGAACAGCACGTCGGTGGAGGAGTTCAGCGCGGTTTCCGCCGAATCCTGCAGCACGCCGATGATGAAGCCGACCGCCACCACCTGCATGGCGATCTCGCTGGGGATGCCGAACAGGCTGCAGGCCAGTGGGATCAGCAGCAGCGAGCCGCCGGCCACGCCCGAGGCGCCACAGGCGCAGACCGCCGCCACCACGCTGAGCAGCACCGCGGTCGGCAGGTCCACCGGGATGCCCAGGGTGTGCACGGCGGCCAGGGTCAGCACGGTGATGGTGATCGCCGCGCCGGCCATGTTGATGGTCGCGCCCAGCGGGATCGACACCGAATAGGTGTCCTCATGCAGGCCGAGCTTTTCCGACAGCGCCAGGTTGACCGGGATATTGGCCGCCGAGCTGCGGGTGAAGAACGCGGTGATGCCGCTTTCGCGCAGGCACAGCAGGGTCAGCGGGTAGGGGTTGCGGCGGATCTTCCAGAACACGATCAGCGGGTTCATCACCAGCGCCACGAACAGCATGCAGCCGATCAGCACGCCGAGCAGGTGCAGGTAGCCGAGCAGGGCGTCCAGGCCCGATTGCGCCAGGGTGGCGCTGACCAGACCGAAGATGCCCAGCGGGGCGAAGCGGATCACCACGCGCACGATCAGGGTCACGCCGTTGGACAGGTCCTCGACCACGGTGCGGGTGGTGTCGTTGGCATGGCGCAGGGCCACGCCCAGGCCGATGGCCCAGGTCAGCACGCCGATGAAGTTGGCGTTGAGCAGCGCGTTGACCGGGTTGTCCACGGCGCTGAGCAGCAGGTTCTGCAATACCTCGCTGATTCCACCAGGGGCGCTGAGCGCGGCGTCGCTGGTGGTCAGCGCCAGGTTGGACGGGAACAGCATGCTCGCCGCCACGGCCACCACCGCCGCGGCGAAGGTGCCCAGCAGGTACAGCCAGAGGATCGGGCGGATGTGGGTTTCCTGGCCATGGCGGTGGTTGGCGATCGAGGCCATCACCAGGATGAACACCAGCACCGGCGCCACGGCCTTCAGGGCGCTGACGAAGACCTTGCCGAGGAACGCCAGGTCGCGGGCCACGGCGGGGGCGAGCAGGGCGAGGAGAATGCCGGCCACCAGGCCGATGCAGATCTGCGTCACCAGGCCGGTGCGGTTGATGAGGCGGAGGATGGGGGTCATGTGCAGCGCAATCCAGTTACGTGAAAGCGCGCGACTTTATCACAGACCCGCAGGGCATAGCGTGGGTGGGGCTTGCCCTGCGATCATCGGCCGCTCTACCAGTGAAACAACTCTCGCCGCGCGCCTTCGGTGATCGCCAGGATCCCCGGGTGCTTGACCTTGCGCTCCACCGAAATGGCGTAGAACGACTCGTTCACCGCCTCGGTCTGGCCGATCAGTCGCACCCCGTACTGGCGGCAGACTTCCTCGGCGATCACGCTGGGGGCGACGAAGATGCCGCTGCCCGACTGGCCGAAGGCCTGCATCAGCGCGCTGTCGTCGAACTCGCCGACGATACGTGGCTGCACCTGCTGCTCGGCCAGCCAGCGTAGCAGCCGGCTGCGCACCACGGTCTCCTGGCCGGGGATCAGCAACGGCGCGTCGTCCAGGCAGGCGGGGAAGGGCCGGTCGAGGCGTTCGGCCAGCGTGGGCGTGGCGAAGAAGCTCAGGCCGCATTCGCCGAGTTTCTGGCTGTAGCCCTTGATGTCCAGGTGGCTGGGCATGGGGCTGTCGGAGATCACCAGGTCCAGGCGCTGGATCGCCAGGTCCGCCAGCAGCCGCTCGAGCTTGTCCTCGCGGCAGCTGATGCGCAGCACCTCGTCCAGCTCCATGGTCGGCGCCAGCAGGCGGTAGACGATGGACTTGGGCACCACGTCGGCCACCCCCACGCGAAACAGGATCTGCTCCTGCGGCCCGGCCCGCAGCATGGCCTCCAGCTCGCCGCCGATCTGGAACATCTGCTCGGCGTAGACCAGCGCCTGACGCCCGGTCTCGGTCAGCTCCAGCTGGCGACCGACGCGCTGGAACAGCTCCAGGTTCCAGGTCTGCTCGAACAGGCTGATCTGGCCGCTGATGGTCTGCGGGGTGAGGTTCAGCTGCTCGCTGGCGCGGGCGATGCTGCCGGTCTTGGCCACGGCCCAGAAATAATGGAGCTGGCGGTAGTTGAGCATGGCCGGTCTCAGTTCGGGAAAACCGAAGTATACACGCCGAAAAAACGAATTTTCCGGATGTTTCAGCCTCTTTAGAATGCCACCCCATCAGGCGCATGACGCGCCGCCCGGAATTCGACAAGCGAGGACCCCATGCTACAACTCAAATCCATTGGTACACCGCTGGTGCTGGCCCTGGCCCTGTTCGCCATGTCCGGTTGCGACCAGGCCGAGAAATCCGCCCAGCAGATGCTCGACCAGGCCGCCGAAACCGCCAAGCAGGCCATCGACAAGACCAACGACGCCGCCCAGCAGGCCCTGAGCGACGCCATCGGCAGCGATGCCGAGAAGGCCAAGGCCGAAGACGACAAGAAAGACACCCAGGACATCTGAGAGCAGGACTGACCAATGGAATATTTGCTGGAACTCGCCGCAAGCCCCACTGCCTGGGTTGCCCTCGCCACCCTGGTGGCCATGGAGGTCGTGCTTGGTATCGACAACCTGATCTTCATCTCCATCCTCACCAACAAGCTGCCTGAGCAGTACCGCTCCAAGGCCCGCCGTATCGGTATCAGCATGGCCCTGGTCATGCGCCTGGCACTGCTCAGCACCGTGGCCTGGATCGTTCAGCTGACCGAGCCGGTCATCGAAGTGTTCGGCCACACGTTCTCGTGGAAGGACATGATCCTCATCGCCGGTGGCCTGTTCCTGCTGTGGAAGGCGACCAAGGAGATCCATGAAAGCGTCGACCCCCATGGCGCCAAGGAAGAGTCCAAGGTCGGCAGCACCGTGACCATCGGCTTCACCGCGGCGATCTTCCAGATCCTGCTGCTGGACATCGTCTTTTCGATCGACAGCATCATCACCGCCGTGGGCATGACCGAGCACCTGCCGATCATGATCATCGCAGTGATCAGCGCCGTGATCGTGATGCTGGTGGCCGCCGATCCGCTGGCCAAGTTCATCAACGACAACCCGACCGTGGTGATGCTGGCCCTGGGCTTCCTGATCATGATCGGCATGACCCTGATCGCCGAAGGCTTCGGCGCCCATGTACCGAAGGGTTATGTGTATGCGGCCATGGCGTTCTCGACGGCGATCGAGATCCTCAACATCATGGCGCGTCGGGCACGTTTGAAGCGTGAGGCGGCCGAGGGCAACTGAGCCGCAAGCTGCAAGTGATAAGCAAGAGGGAGCCTAGGCTCCCTCTTGTCGTTCATTGCTCGAAGTTTGTAGATGCCGTCAATGCGCCCCGGCATGACGCCGGGCACGGCGCACCGGCTGGGCCTTGGCCAGGGCCTGGGGTGGCAGATGGTGAGGGTGGGAATGCCGGCGCACGATGCGCAACACCCCCCAGAGCATGGCCGCCGCGACGCTGAGCCACATGCCGACCAGCATGAGAATTGCCATTGTCAGGCTCATGTGTGCCTCCTTCTCTCTGGCGAGCCGGACTCGCCATCCAGACACAGCTTCAGTCTAGCCTGTCGCCTGTGACGTTCCATTGACCGAAGGTCTAGTACTTGGGCCGTTTCGTTCCAAGTCAGCGCCGGGCTATACCCGCGAACGTCGGCATCCTATGATCAGGCTTCTTGGCCGGGCGCTGCCTGCCTGGCCGCGGAACAAGCGAGTGTCCACGTTGCAAAAGCTCTCCAAGTTTCGGGCCCTGGGCCCACGTCGTCTGCTGGCCGCCTGCCTGGTGGCGGCGACCCTGTCCGGCTGCGCCGGCACGCCACCGGCCGCGCTCAAGGGCCTGCCGCAGCGGGTCGAGATCAGCAGCGTGCCGTTCTATCGCGGCAATGCCAACCATAGCGGCTCGATGGCCCTGGCTGCGGTGCTGTCGCAACAGGGTGCGCCGATCACCCCGGGCCTGCTCGACAAGGCGCTGGGTCTGCCCAAGGCCGCCGAAGCGCTGGACACCGGCATTCCCCGGGTAGCCCGCGAGTACGGTCGGGTGGTCTACCCGCTGGACAAGCACCTGGACGCGCTGCTCGCGCAGGTGGCCGCCGGCTACCCGGTGCTGCTGCGTTATCAGGAAGGTTCGGCCTGGTGGAGCGAGCCGCGTTACGCGGTGCTGATCGGCTATGACCGCTACAAGCAGCGGGTGCTGCTGCGTTCGGGCATGCATCGACGCCAGTTGATGGCCTTCGATGATTTCGAGTCGGCGTGGGCCAAGGAGGGCAATTGGGCGGTGCTGCTGCAGTCGCCACGGCAACTGCCGGCCCAGGTGGATCGCCAGCGCTGGTTGCAGGCGGCGGACGAGCTGGCCCGTGCCGGGCAGGAGATCGCGGCGAAGCAGGCGGTCACCAGCCTCGGGAATTGAGACCCAGCCCTTTCAATATGTTGATAATTGGCGTCCGACTTGGACTTGCCGGGGCCGCAAAGCGGCCCCGAACTGTCTTAGAAGCCCAGACGGTCGCGCAGGCTGTAATACCAGGCACCAATGGCGCTGAACGGCACGCGCAGCATCTGGCCACCCGGGAACGGGTAGTGCGGCAGGCCGGCGAAGGCGTCGAAGCGCTCGGCCTGGCCGCGCAGGGCCTCGGCCAGCACCTTGCCCGCCAGGTGGGTGTAGGTCACACCGTGACCCGAGCAGCCCTGGGAGTAATAGATGTTGTCGCCGATACGACCAACCTGCGGCAGACGCGACAGGGTCAGCAGGAAGTTGCCGGTCCAGGCGTAGTCGATCTTGACGTTCTTCAGCTGCGGGAAGGCCTTGAGCATCTTCGGACGGATGATCGCCTCGATGTTCGCCGGGTCGCGCGCGCCGTACACCACGCCGCCACCGAAGATCAGGCGCTTGTCGCTGGTCAGGCGGTAGTAGTCGAGCAGGTAGTTGCAGTCCTCGACGCAGTAGTCCTGCGGCAGCAGGGTGCGCGCCAGCTCGTCGCCCAGCGGCTCGGTGGTGATCACCTGGGTGCCGCACGGCATCGACTTGGCCGCCAGTTCCGGCACCAGGTTGCCCAGGTAGGCGTTGCCGGCGACGATGATGAACTTGGCGCGGACCTTGCCCTGCGGGGTGTGCACGACAGGGTTGGCACCACGCTCGATGCGCACGGCCGGGGTCTGCTCATAGATGATGCCGCCCAGCGACTCGACCGCGGCGGCTTCGCCCAGGGCCAGGTTCAGCGGGTGGATGTGGCCGCCGCTCATGTCGAGCATGCCGCCCAGGTAATTGTCGCAGGCCACCACTTCACGGATGCGCTTCTGGTCCATCAGCTCCAGCTGGGTGTGGCCGAAGCGTTCCCACAGGCGCTTTTGCGATTCCAGGTGGCCCATCTGCTTGCTGGTCAGCGCGGCGAACACGCCGCCGTCCTTCAGGTCGCACTGGATGTCGTACTTGGCCACGCGCTCACGGATGATGCGCCCGCCTTCGAAGGCCATCTGGCCCAGCAGTTGCGCCTGCTTGGGGCCGACGGTGCGTTCGATCACGTCGATGTCGCGGCTGTAGCTGTTGACGATCTGGCCGCCGTTGCGGCCCGAAGCGCCGAAGCCGACCTTGGCGGCCTCGACGATGCTCACCTTGAAGCCGTTCTCCAGCAGGAACAGGGCGCTGGACAGGCCGGTGTAGCCGGCGCCGATGATGCACACATCGGTTTCCACCTCACCCTGCAGCGCCGGACGTGGCGGCACCGGGTTGGCCGAGGCGGCGTAGTAGGACTGGGGGTAGGGGGTGTTAGCCATGCTCGAGGAACCTCGTGTTTTATATTTTTAACGAATGTACCGATGCTATCAATAATAATAAACACCCGCTAGTCGTCCGGTGAAAATCCTTTACGCCCCCCTGAAACCTGGCCTTTCTATAAATAGTTTAAGTTTCAGTAGCTTAGCGTGAAAAAAAGTGTTGACAGGGTATCTGGATCGCGTAGAATGCGCCCCACACGACAGGCACATAGCTCAGTTGGTTAGAGCACCAACTTGACATGGTGGGGGTCGTTGGTTCGAGTCCAATTGTGCCTACCAAATCAGAAGAGGGCGATCCGCAAGGATCGCCCTTTTTGCATTCTGGCGCTCTACGGCCATGCGCAATCCCTGTAGGAGCGGCCTTGTGCCGCGAAAGGGCTGCAACGCAGCCCCGGGATTTAGGCGTCAAAGCAGAAATTGCCGGGGCCGCTGCGCAGCCCTTTCGCGACACAAGGCCGCTCCTACAGGGATTGCCTCGCCTGACAGGGCTGGCATTAAGCAGTTTCGCAAAGTTTTTGATTTTTTTGAAAAAAACGCTTTACAGGTACGCATTCGATCACTAATATGCGCACCACACGACAGGCACATAGCTCAGTTGGTTAGAGCACCACCTTGACATGGTGGGGGTCGTTGGTTCGAGTCCAATTGTGCCTACCAAATCAGAAGAGGGCGATCCGCAAGGATCGCCCTTTTTGCTTTCCGCTGTTCGGTGTCCGCCGACACACGCTGCAACCTTCCACCTTCGCCTCATCCCTGCGGCTGTGCTATCCGCTCATGCTAGAATCCGCCCCTTCGAATCTGGAGGTACAGGCGTGCGCAAACTGGCGGTGGTAATGGCGGTGTTGGCCCTGGCGGGCTGTAACAACGAGGTCGAAGGCGTGCACAAGCAGGTGGCCGAACACCTGAACAACCCCAAGACGGCCAAGTTCGCCAACGTGCGCTTCGACACCCAGGGCTCCATCTGCGGCCAGGTGCGCGGCAAGGACGACGCCGGGCAATACGAGGCCTATCGCAGCTACGTGGCGATCAAGCATGACGGCCAGTATGAGATCCTCATCGACGAGACCGGCAACAACCTGCGCATCCGCGAAATCTGCGGCGGTGCCGACCTGCAGCGTCGCGCCGAGGCGCTGGCCGACCAGCCGGCGCCGGAGGGTTGGGACGTCGAGGTGATCCAGGGGCCGAACATGGGCGCCCTGACCGACATGACCGCCCGCCTGATCGAGAAGGGTATCCCGTCCTGGGTCGAGTACCGCGACGGCAAGCCGGTGGTGCTGATGGGCCCGTTCCCGGCCAAGGCCGAAGCCGATGCACGTAAGGCCGAGGTGATGGCCAAGCTGGGCACCGACTCGATCGTCATCCAGCACGGCGCCAAGCGCTGATCGCGACGGCCACATAAATCCCTGTAGGAGCGGGCTTGTCCCGCGATGGCGACAGAACAGGCAGAGGTGCTTCCCGGTCAGTCCGTGCTGCAGCAGCTATGCTGTCTACTGCGGGGGTTGAGTGGGGGAGGCGGCTCATGGCGACGCTGGAGCGGGCCATTGCGATGGCCATCAAGGCGCATGAAGGGCAGTTCGACAAAGGCGGTGCGGCGTACATCCTCCACCCGTTGCGGGTGATGGAGCGGGTGATTACCCCGGAGCAACGCATCGTCGCGGTACTGCACGATGTGCTGGAAGACACCCCGCTCACCCTGTCCGACCTCGCCCGCGAAGGTTTCCCGCTGAAGATCCTCGCTGCGCTGCTGGCGCTGAGCCGTCGCGAAGGCGAGAGCTACGAGGCCTTCGTCATCCGCCTGGGTGTCGACCCCCTGGCGCGCCAGGTCAAGCTGGCCGACCTGGCCGACAACAGTGATCTCTCACGCATCCCTTGCCCGGGCCCTGCCGACCTGGCGCGGCTGTGCCGTTACCAGCAGGCCAGCGCCTACCTGCAGGCGCTGGTCTGACCCTGCTCAGCCACAGGCTTTGAGGTTGACCGGCCCGACGAACTCGTTGCCGCGCCCCATCACGCATGCCACCTGCTGGTTGCGCTGCAGCTCCCAGGCCTGCGGCGGGTAGGTCTTGTTCCAGGCCTCGAACAGCTGGCGGTCCTGCCTGGACAGCCTCAGGTCGTACTGCTTGCTCATATAGAAGTAGGTGCGCGCGATCATCCCGCGGATCGACGGGCGCGGCATGACCTTCTTGGCCTTGAAGTCAACCTGGGTCAGGCAGCTGCCGTACTGGCCATGCTGCTCGGGCAGCCAGCCGAAGCTGAAGTTGCTGCGGTCGCCGTTGACCTCGCCGATGCTCGGCACCAGGTTGTGCAGGTCGGCCTCGGCACGCTGGTAGACCTTGTCGTGGCGCGTGCAGTTCTTGCGTCCGCCGTCTTGCCAGCACTGGCGCTGGTGGCCGATCTGCCAGGCTGGGACGATGTGCTCCCATTCAATGCGCGAGGCGCGGTTGAGGTTCTTGCGCGGCTCATAGCCGCAGGAGGCCAGGTCGACCTTGTTGCCCTTGTACTTGCAACCGCAATAAAACTCGGTGGACTGCGGCGCGTACAGCTTCCAGGCGACCTTCTTGGCCTCCTGGAAGGTGCGCGGGGCGTCGGCGTGGGCGAGGGGGGCAAGCAGCAGCAGGCAGGCGGTGAAAAGCGAAACTCTCATGCGCGGTCAGTCTTCCTTCGGCACGGTCCAGAAAATCTGCACGCCGCCATCGTCGCGGTGGGCGAGGGTGACGTTGTCGTTCTCGGCGATTTCCTCGAGCAGGGTTGCCCAGTCGTCGGGCGACTCGTGCTCCAGGCGGAAGATCAAGGCGGCGCGGCTGCGCTGGGCGGTGGGGCTGTTGATGATTTTCTGGATGCGCTGACCCAGGAGTTCATAAGGGCTTGGCGACGCGGAGGCGGGTTTGGCCACGGGGCTGTTCCTTGTTTTGCTGTATGCGCATACAGTATTTCACTGTAAGCCGTTTCGCAACAGCAGGTAGGATGAAAGCCGTATAAGACCGTGGTAGAGGGATTGGTTCCGTGACTGGACTTTTTGTCTTGACCCTTCGCGGGCAAGCCCGCTCCCACAGGTGGAGCACAAATCCTGTGGGAGCGGGTTTGCCCGCGAAGAGGCCGGTGCGGGTAGTGCACCGGCTGGTTTCTGGCGCCGATCAGTATTCCCAGAAGATCCGCTGCAGCTCCTTGCTGTCCTGGGTCTTGGTCATTGCGACCATGGCCAGGATCCGCGCTTTCTGCGGGTTCAGGTCGTGGGCCACGACCCAGTCGTTCTTGTCGTCAGGCTGTTCGGCGTTGCGCAGCACGAAGCCGCCCTGGTTGACGTGGGACGAACGGATGATCTGCACGCCTTCCTTGCGCAGCTCCTGCAGCGCCGGCACCACCCGCGACGATACCGACCCGTTGCCGGTGCCGGCGTGGATGATCGCCTTGGCGCCACCCTGGGCCAGCGCCTTGTAGGCGGTGTCGGTCACGTTGCCGTAGCCGTAGGCGATGTCCACGGCCGGCAGCTTGCTGATGGTCTTGATGTCGAACTCGGAGTTGACGGTGTGACGCTTGGCTGGCAAGCGGAAGAAGTACGACTTGCCTTCCACGACCATGCCCAGCGGGCCCCACTGGCTCTTGAAGGCTTCGGTCTTGATGTTGACCGCTTTGCTCACGTCGCGCCCGGACTGGATCTCGTCGTTCATGGTCACCAGCACGCCCTTGCCGCGGGCGTCCTTGCTGCTGGCCACGGCCACGGCGTTGTACAGGTTGAGCATGCCGTCGGCGGACATCGCGGTGCCCGGACGCATCGAACCGACCACGATGATCGGCTTGTCGGTCTTCTCCACCAGGTTGAGGAAGTAGGCGGTTTCTTCCAGGGTGTCGGTGCCGTGGGTGATGACGATGCCATCGACGTCCTTGCTGTCGGCCAGTTCGGCGACGCGCTTGCCCAGCTTGAGCAGGTCGTCGTTGCCGATGCTTTCCGAGGCGATCTGCATCACCTGCTCGCCGCGCACGTTGGCCAGGTCCTGCAGCTCCGGCACGCCGGCGATCAGCTTGTCGATGCCCAGCTTGGCGGCCTGGTAGGTGGCGCTGTTGGCCGCGCTGGCGCCGGCGCCGGCGATGGTGCCGCCGGTGGCGAGGATCACCACGTTGGCGAGTTTCTGTTGTTGCGCGGCTTCCTTGGCGGAAACGGTGGTCGGCAGTACCAGCAGCAGCGCCAGGGCGCTCGGTGCGAAGGTCTTGATAGCGGTTTTCATCATTTCTGCTTCTCTCTTCCTGGAGGAGATGTGCGTTATGTCGCACTGGGGTAAAGGCAGATTTCGTACCAGCAACTACCGTTCGTCGTATTTCATCTTGAAACCCCTGTTTTGACTGGGGGTACTCGACGCGACCACAGGGTCAGAGGTGGGTGCGGGTGTTCGGCTGACCGAATTTTTCCAGGAAAGGTGTTCGGTTTTTCGGATGAATTGCGGATAATCCGACGCGCGTAGTCGTAGCTCCCTACGCAATGGATTTGACAAAACCGGCGCCTGTTTCCATAGTTGGTTACCGCAAACGTTTGCGATCCGATAAAAACCACAAGATTCGGAGTCATTTCCATGAAACTGCCGTTCCCCGGCCGTCCGCTGGCCCTCGCCGTTTTCTCGTCGCTTATCTTCTCCCTGTCTACTGCCCACGCCGAGGAAGCGCCCAAGGTCGCCCTGGTGATGAAGTCCCTCGCCAACGAGTTCTTCCGCACCATGGAAGACGGCGCCAAGGCCTACCAGAAAGACCACCCGAACGATTTCACCCTGGTGGCCAATGGCATCAAGGACGAGACCGACACCGGCAACCAGATCCGCATCGTCGAGCAGATGATCGCCACCGGCGCCAAGGCCCTGGTTATCGCCCCGGCCGACTCGAAGGCGCTGGTGCCGGTGATCAAGAAGGCCATGGACGCCGGCATCACCGTGATCAACATCGACAACCGCCTCGACCCTGCCGTGCTCAAGAGCAAGGGCATCAGCGTGCCGTTCGTGGGCCCGGACAACCGCAAGGGCGCGCGCCTGGTCGGCGACTACCTGGCCCAGCAGAAGCTCAAGGCCGGTGATCAGGTCGGCATCATCGAGGGCGTGCCGACCACCACCAACGCCCAGCAGCGTACCGCCGGCTTCAAGGACGCCATGGAAGCCGCGCAGATGAAGATCGTCTCGGTGCAGTCGGGCAACTGGGAGATCGACAAGGGCAACGCCGTGGCCGCCTCGATGCTCAACGAATACCCCGATCTGAAGGCGCTGCTGGCCGGCAACGACAGCATGGCCCTGGGCGCCGTCTCGGCCGTGCGCGCCGCCGGCAAGACCGGCCAGGTGCAGGTGGTCGGCTACGACAACATCAATGCCATCAAGCCGATGCTCAAGGATGGCCGCGTATTGGCCACCCTCGACCAGGCGGCCAGCCAGCAGGCGGTGTTCGGCATCCAGGCGGCGCTGAAGATGCTCAAGGGCGAGCAGCCGGGCGTGGATGCCGACAATGTCATCCAGACGCCGGTCGAGCTCATCACCAAGTGATGTTGCGATCCCTGTAGGAGCGGGCTTGCCCCGCGATCACCGGCGTAGCCGGTGCCATGCACCGCGTCGACTGCTTCGCGGGGCAAGCCCGCTCCTACAGGGGTGTTGTGCCAACCTAGGAGAGAATGGCCATGTCAGTACCGGCCAATGAAACCGTGCTAGCCGTCAGCGGCCTGGGCAAGACCTACGCCCAGCCTGTGCTCGGCGATGTCACCCTCGAACTGCGCGGCGGCGAGGTGCTGGCCCTGACCGGCGAGAACGGCGCGGGCAAGTCGACCCTGTCCAAGCTGATCAGCGGCCTGGAGGTCCCCACCACCGGGCAGATGACCTATCGCGGGCAGCCTTACAGCCCCGGCAACCGCGCCGAGGCCGAGCGCCTCGGCGTGCGCATGGTGATGCAGGAGCTCAACCTGCTGCCCACCCTGACCGTGGCCGAGAACCTGTTCCTCGACAACCTGCCCAGCCGCCTCGGCTGGGTCAACCAGAAGCGCCTGCGCCAGCTGGCCAGTGCGGCCATGGCCCAGGTCGGCCTGGACGCCATCGATCCGGACACCCCCGTGGGCGAACTGGGCATCGGCCACCAGCAGATGGTCGAGATCGCCCGCAACCTGATCGGCGACTGCCACGTGCTGATCTTCGACGAACCCACGGCCATGCTCACCGCCCGCGAGGTGGAGCTGCTGTTCACCCAGATCGAGCGCCTGCGCCAGCGCGGCGTGGCCATCGTCTATATTTCCCACCGCCTCGAAGAGCTGCAGCGCGTGGCCCAGCGTATCGCCGTGCTGCGCGATGGCAAGCTGGTGTGCGCCGAGCCGATCCAGCGCTATAACAGCGAGCAACTGGTCAACCTGATGGTCGGTCGCGAGTTGGGCGAGCACATCGACCTCGGCCAGCGCAGCATCGGCGCGCCGCTGCTCAGGGTCGACAAGCTCAGCCGTGGCGACAAGGTGCGCGAAGTATCGTTCGAGGTCAGGGCAGGGGAGATCTTCGGTATCTCCGGCCTGATCGGCGCCGGGCGCACCGAGCTGCTGCGCCTGATCTACGGCGCCGACCGCGCCGACAGCGGCCAGGTCGCCCTCGGTCAGCCGCCAGTGCCGGTGACCATTGATTCGCCCAAGGCCGCGGTAAAGGCCGGCATCGCCCTGATCACTGAGGACCGCAAGGGCGAAGGCCTGCTGCTGAGCCAGTCGATCAGCGCCAACATCGCCCTGGGCAACCTCGGTGCGGTCTCTCGCGCCGGGGTGCTCGACCGTGACGCCGAACGCGAACTGGCCGAGCGCCAGATCGGCGCCATGCGTATCCGCAGCGCCAGCCCCGCCCAGGCTGTGGGCGAGCTGTCCGGTGGCAACCAGCAGAAGGTGGTGATCGGTCGCTGGCTGGAGCGCGACTGCCAGGTGCTGCTGTTCGACGAGCCCACCCGCGGCATCGACGTCGGCGCCAAGTTCGACATCTATGGCCTGCTCGCCGAGCTCGCCCGTCAGGGCAAGGCCATCGTCGTGGTGTCCAGCGACCTGCGCGAGCTGATGCTGATCTGCGACCGCATCGCCGTGCTCAGCGCCGGCCGCCTGATCGACACCTTCGACCGCGATCATTGGACCCAGGACCAACTGCTTGCCGCCGCCTTCGCCGGCTACCAGAAACGTGATGCCCTGCTGCACGACGCAGCCCCCAGGATGGACGCATGAAAACCACAACAAACACCTCGGCTACTGCGCCCGTGCGCCGCAGCGGCACCTATTTCGGCCTGGGCACCTACCTGGGCCTGGCCGGCGCCTTGCTGGCGATGATCGTGCTGTTCTCGATGCTGAGCAGCCACTTCCTGTCCTACGCCACCTTCAGCACCCTGGCCAACCAGATCCCCGACCTGATGGTGCTGGCGGTGGGCATGACCTTCATCCTGATCATCGGCGGCATCGACCTGTCGGTGGGGTCGGTGCTGGCCCTGGCCGCCTCGACGGTCAGCGTGGCGATCCTCGGCTGGGGCTGGAGCGTCCTGCCCGCCGCGCTGCTGGGCATGGCCGTGGCGGCGCTGGCCGGCACCGTCACCGGCAGCATCACCGTGGCCTGGCGCATCCCCTCGTTCATCGTCTCGCTGGGCGTGCTGGAGATGGCCCGGGGCCTGGCCTACCAGTTCACCGACTCGCGTACCGCCTACATCGGCGACGCCTTCGCCTGGTTCTCCAACCCCATCGCCTTCGGCATCTCGCCGGCTTTCATCATCGCCTTGCTGGTGATCGTCGCCGCCCAGCTGGTGCTGACCCGCACCGTGTTCGGCCGCTACCTGATCGGCATCGGCACCAACGAAGAGGCCGTGCGTCTGGCCGGCATCGACCCGCGCCCCTACAAGATCCTGGTGTTCGCCCTGATGGGCGTGCTCGCCGGCCTTGCCGCGCTGTTCCAGATTTCGCGCCTGGAGGCCGCCGACCCCAATGCCGGCTCCGGTCTCGAGCTGCAGGTGATCGCCGCCGTGGTGATCGGCGGCACCAGCCTGATGGGCGGCCGCGGCTCGGTCATCAGCACCTTCTTCGGCGTGCTGATCATCTCGGTGCTGGCCGCGGGCCTGGCCCAGATCGGCGCTTCGGAGCCGACCAAACGCATCATCACCGGGGCGGTCATCGTCATCGCCGTGGTACTCGACACTTACCGCAGCCGGCGCGCGAACCGGCGGAACTGAAACCATGGCAACCATCAAAGACGTCGCGGCACTGGCGGGGATTTCCTACACCACCGTGTCCCATGTACTGAACAAGACCCGCCCGGTCAGCGAGCACGTGCGCCTGAAGGTCGAGGCGGCGATCGCCGAGCTCGACTACGTGCCCAGCGCCGTGGCGCGTTCGCTCAAGGCGCGCAGCACCGCCACCATCGGCCTGCTGGTGCCCAACAGCGTCAACCCGTACTTCGCCGAGCTGGCCCGGGGTATCGAGGACGCCTGCGAGCGCAACGGCTACTGCGTGATCCTGTGCAACTCCGACGACAACCCGCAGAAGCAGCGCAGTTACCTGCGCGTGCTGCTGGAAAAACGCATCGATGGGCTGATCGTCGCCTCGGTGGGCGAGGACCAGGACCTGCTCGACAGCCTCAGTGGCGTGCGCACGCCGATGGTCATCGTCGACCGCGCCCTGGACGGCGTCGAGGCCGACCTGGTGCGCATCGACCACGAGCAGGGCGCCTACCTGGCCACCCGTCACCTGCTGGAGCTGGGCCACCGCGAGATCGCCACCATCGGCGGTCCGGTGGACACTGGTGTCAGCCAGCTGCGCCTGGCCGGTTTCCGCCGGGCGATGGCCGAGGCCGGCGTGCGCATCGCCCCCGGCCATGTACTGCACAGCGACTTCACCAGCCCCGGCGGGCATGCCGCCGCGGCGCGCCTGCTCGACGGCGAGCGGCCCACGGCGATTTTCGCCGGCAACGACATGATCGGCTTCGGCGTGTTGCGCGCCGCCGCCGAACGCAATATCGACGTGCCCGGCGAGCTGTCGGTGATCGGTTTCGACGATATCGAGCTGAGCCGTTACGTGTACCCGGCGCTGACCACGGTCGGCCAGTCGATCCGTGAACTGGGCGAGAGCGCCGCCGGCCTGTTGCTGTCGCGCATCGTCACGCCACGGCGCGACGGCGTCGCCGAGCAGCGCATCGTCGCCCCGCGCATCGTTTTGCGTGAATCCACCGGGCCGCGCCCGGACCTGTTCAACGATTACCGTTAAGGAATACCCATGGATGCCAAGGTGGTGGTGGTCGGCAGCCTCAACATGGACCTGGTGGCCCGCGCCCAGCGCCTGCCCCGGGGCGGCGAGACCCTGACCGGCGACAGTTTCTTCACCGCGCCCGGCGGCAAGGGCGCCAACCAGGCCGTGGCCGTGGCCCGGCTGGGCGCCCGCGTGGCGATGGTCGGCAACGTCGGTGACGATGCCTATGGCCAGCAGCTGCGTCAGGCGCTGAAGCGCGAAGGCGTCGATTGCCAGGGCGTGAGCCTGTGCGAGGGCGTGTCCAGCGGCGTGGCGCTGATCGTGGTGGATGCCGCCAGCCAGAACGCCATTGTCGTCATTCCCGGCGGCAACGGCCTGCTCGGGCCCGAGTCGGTGAGCCGCTTCGACCACCTGCTGCAGGGGGCCGAGGTGATCATCTGCCAGCTCGAGGTACCCACCGCCACCGTGGCCTGGACCCTGGCCCGTGGTCGCGAGTTGGGCAAGACCGTGATCCTCAACCCGGCGCCGGCCAGCGGGCCGTTGCCGGCGGAGTGGTACGCCTATATCGACTACCTGATCCCCAACGAGAGCGAGGCCGAGGCCTTGGCCGGGGTGCAGGTCGACGACCAGGACAGCGCCCGTCGGGCGGCCGAACGCCTGCGTCAGCTCGGCGCGGGCAAGGTGATCGTCACCCTGGGCGGTGATGGCGCGTTACTGGTCGATGCCGCCGGCAGCCGGCATTTCCCGGCGCCCCGGGTGCAAGCGGTGGACACCACGGCGGCCGGTGACACCTTCGTCGGCGGCTTTGCCGCGGGCCTGGCGCGAGGCCTGCCCGAGGACGAGGCGATCGGCTTCGGCCAGCGTGCCGCCGCGTTGTCGGTGACCCGTGTCGGCGCGCAACCGTCGATCCCTTACCTGAAGGAGCTGGCGCCATGAAGAAGACGCCGCTGTTGAACGTCGCCCTGTCGCGGACTATCGCCGGGCTGGGCCACGGCGACATCCTGGTGATCGGTGATGCCGGCCTGCCGGTGCCGCCGGGCGTGGAGCTGATCGACCTGGCGCTGACGCCGGGCATCCCGGATTTCGCCAGCGTGCTGCGCGTGGTGCTGAGCGAGATGCAGGTCGAGCGCCATGTGCTGGCCGAGGAGGTGTTCCAGGCTTTGCCGCCGGGGTTGGCCGAGGTCGAGCGGCTGCATGCCGACGGCGAGCTGGGCCAGCGCCAGGTGCTGAGTCATGCCGATTTCAAGACCCTGTGTCGCCAGGCTCGGGCCGTGGTGCGTACGGGGGAGTGCAAGCCCTACAGCAATATTGCCCTGGTGGCTGGCGTTACCTTTTAGACCGAATGCGAGGGCTTTGCCCTCGATCGCGGCGCAAGGCCGCTCCTACAGAGGGGCAACCCGGTTCGTGTAGGAGCGGCCTTGTGCCGCGAAAGGGCCGCAAAGCGGCCCCTCTTGAATCCATCCCCTAGCAACAAGGAGTGCTGAATGTCCCTCAAATCCCTGCTCCAAGGAGCCGTCCTGATGTCCGCGCTAGCCGCCACCGCCGTCATGGCCGCGCCCCGCGACCTGATCATCGACACCGACCCCGGCGCCGACGACGTGGTGGCCCTGCTGCTGGCCATGGCCTCGCCCGAGGAACTGAAGATCCGCGCCATCACCACCGTGGCCGGCAACGTGCGCCTGGAAAAGACCTCGCGCAACGCCCGCCTGGCCCGTGAGTGGGCGGGACGCGAAGAGATCCCGGTATACGCCGGGGCAGGGCGGCCGATGGTGCGCACGCCGATCTACGCCGCCAACGTCCACGGCGAGGAAGGCCTGACCGGCGTCAAGGTCCACGAGCCGAAGAAGCACCTGGCCAATGGCAACGCCGTGCAGTACCTGATCGACACCCTGGGCGCCGCCGAGCCCCACAGCATCACCGTGGCCATGCTCGGCCCGCAGACCAACCTGGCCCTGGCGCTGATCCAGAAGCCCGAGATCGTCAACGGCATCAAGGAAGTGGTGGTGATGGGCGGCGCTCACTTCAACGGCGGCAACATCACCCCGGCCGCCGAGTTCAACCTGTTCGCCGACCCGCACGCCGCCGAAGTGGTGCTGGCCAGCGGCGTCAAGCTGACCTACCTGCCGCTGGACGTGACTCACAAGGTGCTCACCAGCGACGCCCGCCTCAAGCAGTTGGCGGCGGTGAACAACAATGCCAGCAAGCTGGTGGTGGACATCCTCAACGCCTATATCAAGTTCGACATGGACAACTACGGCATGCCCGGCGGCCCGGTGCACGACGCCAGCGTCATCGCCTACCTGCTCAAGCCCGAGCTGTTCAAGGGTCGTCAGGTACACATGGTGGTCGACAGCCGCGAAGGCCCGACCTTCGGCCAGACCATCGCCGACTGGTATGGCGTGCTCAAACAGCCGGCTAACGTGATGTGGATCGAGGAGGGCGACGCCCAGGGCTTCTTCGACCTGCTCAGCGCCCGCCTGGCTCGATTGAAATAGCCCCCTGCGGCGCGTGGTGCTCGAGTACCTGCTCGATGAAGCTGCGCGCCGCCTCGCCACCCAGATCGCGTACCAGCAGGTCGATGGCGATCAGTACCAGCTCTTCGGGCGTGCCCGGGCTGTAGGCGCTCTGGCCCTCGTCCCACTTGACCTTGATATCGGCGTCGATGCTGTGGCTGCTCATGGGGCGGTTCTCGCTGGGGCCTGGGTGATAGGTCGAATACCGCGTCCTGGCGTTCGAAGGGGAGGCGTTTCGCGCTCCGCTTCTTGCAGTAAATCATGCCTTTGCGTGACGGGACCTGCGACTTAAGCATAAGGGGCGCGGTTGGCCGAACCGACGGTTCGGTGCAAAATCCGGTCACGATTGCCTTTCGCTTCACCTGCCCGAGTCAGGCAGAATCGTGCGCTTGTGCAACAAATGCCTGGAGGAATTGTCGCATCAGGCAGTTCCCGGATTTATTTAGGAGGATTCATGTTCCGTACCCGCGCTTCCCTGGCGACCTTGCTGGTGGCTTCCGTTCTGGCAGGTTGCAGCACCGGTGGCTCTTCGGGCGGCAGCAGTGCCCCAGCGGCCCCGGCCGGCAATGATGGTCGCTGCGAAGCCAGTGGTGCCGACTTCACCATCGGCAAGCAGGCTTCGCCGGAGCTGCTGGAGCAGGCGCGCAAGGCCAGTGGCTCGCAGATGGCGCGCATTCTCACGCCGCATGATGTGATCACCCTGGAATACCGCTCCGAGCGGTTGAACCTGAATGTCGACGACAAGGGTGTGGTCACCCGCGTCAACTGCGGCTGATCCAAGCCAGAATTGGCCCCCTGTAGGAGCGGCCTTGTGTCGCGAAAGGGGCGCGCAGCGGCCCCAAGTTCGTCGCCACAACACAGATCGCCGGGGCCGCTTTGCGGCCCTTTCCGACCGGTCCGACGCATCGGCAAGGCCGCTCCTACAAAGGTGCTGCGTGATTCTGGCAGCCAATAAAAAACCCGCCACAAGTGGCGGGTTTTTTTGCAGCTATCCGAAAATTACTCCGGACGAACCTGTGCAGCCTGCATGCCCTTCTGGCCTTTTTCGGCAACGAAGGAAACAGTCTGGCCTTCTTTCAGGCTCTTGAAGCCGTCGGATTCGATGGCCTTGAAGTGTACGAACAGGTCGTCGCCGCCGCCTGCTGGGGTGATGAAGCCGTAGCCTTTTTCATCATTGAACCATTTGACGGTGCCTTGTTGGCGATTGGACATGAGGTGAATCTCCAGAAACATGATTTTTTTTTCGAGGTGCGATGCGCCGAGGCTGCAGTAGCACCGGCAACATCATAGTCCATTTCTGCACATCTAGCGCCTTTTACCTTCGCAGGATGTTGATCCAGCGCAAAAGATGCGTGCAATGGCCAGATAACCCTGTTTATTTCGGCTTGCAGGTGGCCTGAACCACCTGTTGGGCCTTCTGCATCAGCTTGGCGTCAACGCCGTCCTGGCTGTCGAGGTCTTCGATCTCCTTGTCGTTGAAATTCTTCTTGATGGCTTGGGCGCCACACTCGCAGTGCTTCTTCGCCGTCGCCGCGTCCACGCCCTGGCCGCTCGCCACCTGTAGGCACTGGGTCATGTAGGACGCTTCCTTACCGGCGGGGAAATTGCCTGCGTTGGCAGCCAGCGGCAGCAGCAGGGCGCTTGCAGCGCAGGCAGCCAGAAGGGACTGAAGTCGCATAACCGAACACTCCTTGGGTAAAGGTCTCATCAAGAGTAGGTTGCTTCAGAAGGTCTGATAGGAAATTTTCCGCACAAGTTCACCCCGGCGGCGTAATTTCCAAATATTTCTGCGACCCGGTGCAACCCGCGTGCTAGCATGCTCGGCTTGCGGCTCGCCACTGGCGGCCTGCAACTTTTACCTTCCAGTCACTCTGGTTCGACCCTGGCAGGCCGAAAGGTCTCTGCCACTGTGAGGCAGGCTTTCCCGCGGGAAAGGCAGGGCGGATCTTGTACTGGCTCATCCCAACCCACGTGACCTTTGGTAGGGGTCACCACTAGGAGAGGAGGCGCCATGCCCATTATTACTCTTCCCGATGGCAGTCAACGCACGTTCGACCAGCCGGTATCCGTAGCCGAAGTCGCCGCATCCATTGGTGCTGGCCTGGCCAAGGCCACCCTGGCCGGCAAGGTCGACGGCAAGCTCGTCGATGCCTGCGACAAGATCGACCACGACGCCACCCTGCAGATCATCACCCCTAAAGATGAAGAGGGACTGGAGATCATTCGTCACTCGTGCGCCCACCTGATCGGCCACGCGGTGAAGCAGCTGTACCCGACCGCCAAGATGGTGATCGGCCCGGTGATCGACGAAGGCTTCTATTACGACATCGCCTACGAGCGTCCCTTCACCCCGGACGACCTCGCCGCGATCGAAAAGCGCATGCAGCAGCTGATCGATACCGACTACGACGTCGTCAAGAAGATGACCCCGCGCGCCGAAGTCATCGACGTGTTCACCCAGCGTGGCGAAGACTACAAGCTGCGCCTGGTCGAGGACATGCCGGATGAACAGGCCATGGGCCTGTACTACCACGAAGAATACGTCGACATGTGCCGCGGCCCGCACGTGCCGAACACCCGCTTCCTCAAAGCATTCAAGCTGACCAAGCTGAGCGGCGCCTACTGGCGCGGCGATGCCAAGAACGAGCAGCTGCAACGCGTGTACGGCACCGCCTGGGCCGACAAGAAGCAGCTGGCCGCCTATATCCAGCGCATCGAAGAAGCCGAAAAACGCGACCACCGCAAGATCGGCAAGCAGCTCGACCTGTTCCACCTGCAGGAAGAAGCGCCTGGCATGGTGTTCTGGCACGCCAACGGTTGGACTGTGTACCAGGTACTCGAGCAGTACATGCGCCAGGTCCAGCGTGAAAACGGCTACCAGGAGATCAAGACCCCGCAGGTCGTCGACCGCATCCTCTGGGAGCGCTCCGGCCACTGGTCCAACTACGCCGAGAACATGTTCACCACTTCGTCGGAAAACCGCGACTACGCGGTAAAACCGATGAACTGCCCGTGCCACGTGCAGGTGTTCAACCAGGGCCTCAAATCCTACCGCGACCTGCCACTGCGCCTGGCCGAGTTCGGTGCCTGCCACCGTAACGAGCCGTCCGGTGCCCTGCACGGCATCATGCGCGTGCGTGGCTTTGTACAAGACGACGCGCACATCTTCTGCACCGAAGACCAGGTGAAGAAAGAAGCCGCCGACTTCATCAAGCTGACCCTGGACGTGTACAAGGACTTCGGTTTCACCGACGTCGCCATGAAGCTCTCGACCCGTCCCGCCAAGCGTGTGGGCTCTGAAGAGCTGTGGGACCGCGCCGAAGGCGCGCTGGCCGACGCCCTGAACGAGTCGGGCCTGGAGTGGGAATACCAGCCGGGCGAGGGCGCGTTCTACGGTCCGAAGATCGAGTTCACCCTGCGCGACTGCCTCGGCCGTAACTGGCAGTGCGGCACCCTGCAGTACGACCCGAACCTGCCGGAGCGCCTGGACGCCAGCTACATTGCCGAAGACAACAGCCGTGTGCGCCCGGTGATGCTGCACCGCGCCATCCTCGGCTCGTTCGAGCGCTTCATCGGCATGCTCATCGAGCACTACGCCGGCGTGTTCCCGGCCTGGCTCGCGCCGACCCAAGCCGTGATCATGAACATCACCGACAAGCAGGCCGATTTCGCCCTCGAGGTGGAAAAAGCCCTGAACGGTAGCGGATTCCGTGCCAAGTCGGACTTGAGAAATGAGAAGATCGGCTTTAAAATCCGCGAGCATACGTTGCTGCGGGTCCCTTATCTTTTGGTTATAGGGGATCGCGAAGTCGAAACGCAAACCGTCGCTGTGCGCACCCGCGAAGGCGCTGACCTGGGCTCGATGCCCGTCGCGCAGTTCGCTGAGCTGCTGTCGCAAGCGGTTTCCCGGCGTGGTCGCCAAGAATCGGAGTAATGACTATTAAGCGTGAAATGAGAAACGATAAACGAACTGCACCGAAAGCCCCGATCAACGAGAATATCTCGGCACGCGAGGTTCGGTTAATTGGTGCTGACGGCGAGCAGATTGGCATCGTCTCGATTGATGAAGCGCTGCGTATCGCTGATGAAGCGAAGCTGGATCTGGTGGAAATCTCTGCAGACGCGGTACCGCCCGTCTGCAAGGTGATGGACTACGGCAAGCACCTCTTCGAGAAGAAGAAGCAGGCCAACGAAGCCAAGAAGAACCAGAAGCAGATCCAGATCAAAGAAATCAAGTTTCGTCCAGGGACGGAAGAAGGGGATTACCAGGTAAAACTACGCAACCTGGTACGTTTCCTTAGCGATGGGGACAAGGCCAAGATCTCTCTGAGATTCCGCGGCCGTGAGATGGCCCACCAGGAGCTGGGCATGGAGCTGTTGAAGCGGGTCGAAACCGACCTCGCCGAATACGGCACCGTTGAGCAGCATCCGAAGATGGAAGGACGCCAGCTTATGATGGTCATCGCCCCCAAAAAGAAGAAGTAATCTCCCGGGCACGGCAGGCCTGATGATTATTGTGTAATTTTTATTCGAATGCGGAGTTCCAACATGCCAAAGATGAAAACCAAGAGCGGTGCTGCGAAGCGCTTCCTGAAGACGGCTTCCGGCTTCAAGCACAAGCACGCTTTCAAGAGCCACATCCTGACCAAAATGTCGACCAAGCGTAAGCGTCAACTGCGCGGTGCCAGCCTGCTGCACCCGTCTGACGTGGCAAAAGTCGAGCGCATGCTGCGCGTTCGTTAATTCTGGTTAAGATAGAGGAAGTTACTCATGGCTCGTGTTAAGCGCGGCGTTATCGCTCGTAAGCGTCACAAAAAAATTCTGAAACTGGCTAAAGGTTACTACGGTGCACGTTCGCGCGTATTCCGTGTAGCCAAGCAAGCGGTCATCAAGGCAGGCCAATACGCCTACCGCGACCGTCGCCAGAAGAAGCGTCAGTTCCGCGCACTGTGGATCGCTCGTATCAACGCCGGTGCCCGCACCAACGGTCTGTCGTACAGCCGTCTGATTGCTGGCCTGAAAAAGGCGTCGATCGAAATCGACCGTAAGGTTCTGGCCGATCTGGCAGTGAACGAAAAAGCGGCGTTTGCTGCGATTGTCGAGAAGGCTAAAGCCGTACTGGCTTAAGTACCCACGACAATCATCCGGCGGCGCCTGCGCCGTCGGGTGTAAAACGTCATCGGATAGGGGAAGAGCCTTCAAAAGCTCTTCCCCTATTTTCGTATCTGGAGTCTGTACATGGAAAACCTGGACGCGCTGGTCGCCCAAGCCCTAGAGGCCGTGGAACGCGCTGAAGACATCACTACCCTGGAACAGATCCGGGTTCAATTCCTCGGCAAGAAAGGCGAGCTGACCCAGGTGATGAAGACCCTGGGCAACCTGCCAGCCGAAGAGCGCCCCAAGGTTGGCGCGCTGATCAACGACGCCAAGGAACGCGTCACCGACGTGCTCAACGCACGCAAGGCCGGTTTTGAAGAGGCTGAGCTCAACGCTCGCCTGGCCGCCGAATGCATCGACGTGACCCTGCCAGGCCGTGGCCAGACCACCGGCGGGCTGCACCCGATCACCCGTACTCTCGAGCGCATCGAGCAGTTCTTCACCCACATCGGCTACGGCATCGCCGAAGGCCCCGAGGTCGAAGACGACTACCACAACTTCGAAGCGCTCAACATCCCCGGCCACCACCCGGCGCGGGCGATGCACGACACCTTCTATTTCAACGCCAACATGCTGCTGCGCACCCACACCTCGCCGGTACAGGTCCGCACCATGGAAAGCACCCAGCCGCCGATCCGCATCGTCTGCCCAGGCCGTGTGTACCGTTGCGACTCGGATATCACCCACTCGCCGATGTTCCACCAGGTCGAAGGCCTGCTGATCGACCGTGGCATCAACTTCGCCGACCTCAAGGGCACCATCGAAGAGTTCCTGCGGGTGTTCTTCGAGAAAGAACTGGCCGTGCGCTTCCGCCCGTCGTTCTTCCCCTTCACCGAGCCGTCCGCCGAAGTCGACATCCAGTGCGTGATGTGTTCCGGCAACGGCTGCCGCGTCTGCAAGCAGACCGGCTGGCTGGAAGTGATGGGCTGCGGCATGGTCCACCCGAACGTGCTGCGCATGTCTGGCATCGACCCGGAAGAGTTCCAGGGCTTCGCCTTCGGCATGGGCGCCGAGCGCCTGGCCATGCTGCGCTATGGCGTCAACGATTTGCGTCTGTTCTTCGACAACGACCTGCGGTTCTTGGCTCAATTCCGCTAGGCCCAATCGACGCAACTTTCAGGAGAACAGCATGAAATTCAGTGAACAGTGGCTGCGCGGTTGGGTAAACCCGCAAGTCTCCCGTGACGAGCTGGTCGCCCGCCTGTCCATGGCCGGCCTCGAAGTCGACAGCGTGACCCCCGCTGCCGGCCAGTTCAGCGGCATCGTGGTGGGCGAGATCCTCACCACCGAACAACACCCGGACGCCGACAAACTGCGCGTATGCCAGGTGAGCAACGGCGCAGAGACCTTCCAGGTGGTCTGCGGCGCCCCGAATGCCCGCCCAGGCATCAAGATCCCGTTCGCCATGATCGGCGCCGAACTGCCGGGCGACTTCAAGATCAAGAAGGCCAAGCTGCGTGGCGTCGAGTCGTTCGGCATGCTCTGCTCGGCTTCCGAGCTGCAGATCAGCGAAGAGAACGATGGCCTGCTGGAACTGGCGGCTGACGCCCCGGTTGGCGAAGACATTCGCAAGTACCTGAACCTGGACGACGCCAGCATCGAGATCGGCCTGACCCCGAACCGCGGCGACTGCCTGTCCCTGGCCGGCCTTGCCCGTGACGTCAGCGCCCTGTACGACGTGCCGGTCACCCGCCCGGTGGTGCCAGCCGTACCGGCCGCCCACGACGAAGTGCGCCCGGTCGAAGTCAGCGCCCCGGCCGCCTGCCCGCGCTACCTGGGCCGCGTGATCCGCAACGTCGACCTGAGCAAGCCGACCCCGCTGTGGATGGTCGAGCGCCTGCGCCGCAGCGACGTGTGCAGCATCGACGCCGCCGTCGACATCACCAACTACGTGATGCTCGAACTCGGCCAGCCGATGCACGCCTTCGACCTCGCCGAAATCAACGGCGGCATCCGCGTACGCATGGCCGAGGAGGGCGAGAAGCTCGTCCTGCTGGATGGCCAGGAAGTCGCCCTGCGCGCCGATACCCTGGTGATCGCCGACCACACCCGCGCCCTGGCCATTGCCGGCGTGATGGGTGGCGAGCACAGCGGCGTCAACACCGAGAAGACCCGCGACCTGTTCCTCGAGAGCGCCTTCTTCGAGCCGATCTCCGTCGCCGGCAAGGCCCGTTCCTACGGCCTGCACACCGATGCCTCGCACCGCTACGAGCGCGGCGTGGATTCGCAACTGGCCCGTGAAGCCATGGAGCGCGCCACCGCCCTGATCCTCGAGATCGTCGGCGGCGAAGCAGGCCCCGTAGTCGAGACCGTGAGCGAGCAGCACCTGCCGAACATCGCGCCGATCACCCTGCGCGCCGAACGCATCACCCAGATGCTCGGCATGGAGATGGACGCCGCCCAGGTCGAGCAACTGCTCAACGCCCTGGAGTTGAAAACCAGCGCAAACGGGGCAGGGGAGTGGACTGTCACCGTCCCAAGCCACCGCTTCGACGTCAGCCTGGAAGTCGACCTGATCGAAGAGCTGGCCCGCCTGTACGGCTACAACAACCTGCCGGTCCGCTACCCGCAGGCCCGCCTGGCCCCGCAAGCCCGCCCGGAAACCCGTGGCGAGCTGCCGAACCTGCGCCGCCTGCTGGTCGCCCGCGGCTACCAGGAAGCCATCACCTACAGCTTCATCGACCCGAAACTGTTCGAGCTGTTCACCCCAGGCGTCGAGCCGCTGCTGCTGGCCAACCCCATCTCCAGCGACATGGCCGCCATGCGCGCCTCGCTGTGGCCGGGCCTGGTCAAGGCGATGCAGCACAACCTCAACCGCCAGCAAGACCGCGTGCGCCTGTTCGAAAGCGGCCTGCGCTTCGTCGGCCAGCTCGGTGACCTCAAGCAGCAGCCGATGATCGCCGGCGTCGTCACCGGCAGCCGCCAGCCAGAAGGCTGGGCCAACGGTCGCGACGGCATCGACTTCTTCGACGTCAAAGCCGACGTGGAGGCCCTGCTGGGCTACTCGGGCGCGCTGAGCGACTTCAGCTTCGTCGCCGGCAAGCACCCAGCCCTGCACCCAGGCCAGACCGCCCGCATCGAGCGCGACGGCAAGGAAGTCGGCTACCTCGGCGCCATCCACCCGGAGCTGGCCAAGACACTCGGCCTCGACCGCCCGGTGTTCGTCTTCGAGCTGGTGCTCGGTGATGTAGTGGAAGGTCGCCTGCCGAAGTTCAGCGAACTGTCCAAGTTCCCGGAAACCCGCCGTGACTTGGCCTTGATCGCAGGTCGTGATGTAGCTTCTAGCTCGGTGCTTGAAGTAATTCGTGACAATGCAGGCGAATGGCTCACAGACCTCAGGCTGTTTGACGTCTACCAGGGTAAAGGCATTGATCCTGATAGAAAAAGCCTGGCCGTCGGCTTGACCTGGCAACATCCATCGCGCACTCTTAACGACGATGAGGTGAATGAAACCCTGCAAACCATCCTCACCTCGCTTGAACAAAGGTTGAACACCACGTTAAGGAAATAACGGCATGGGTGCTCTGACGAAAGCTGAGATGGCCGAGAGGCTGTACGAGGAGCTGGGGCTTAACAAGCGTGAGGCCAAGGAGCTGGTCGAGCTGTTTTTCGAAGAAATTCGGCACGCGCTTGAAGACAACGAGCAGGTCAAGTTGTCCGGTTTCGGCAACTTCGACCTTCGCGACAAACGCCAGCGGCCGGGCCGCAACCCTAAAACAGGGGAAGAGATCCCGATCACCGCGCGCCGCGTCGTCACCTTTCGTCCAGGGCAGAAGCTGAAAGCCCGGGTAGAGGCCTATGCTGGAACCAAGCCATAACGACGAGCTGCCCCCCATCCCGGGCAAACGCTACTTCACCATCGGTGAAGTCAGCGAGCTCTGTGCGGTAAAGCCGCACGTGCTGCGCTACTGGGAGCAGGAATTTCCGCAGCTCAACCCGGTGAAGCGCCGTGGCAACCGGCGGTATTATCAGCGCCAGGACGTGCTGATGATCCGCCAGATCCGCGCTTTGCTGTATGACCAGGGCTTTACCATTGGCGGGGCGCGGTTACGGCTCTCCAGTGATGAGGTCAAGGATGAGTCCAGCCAGTACAAGCAGCTGATTCGGCAGATGATTGCGGAGTTGGAGGATGTGTTGGTGGTGCTGAAGAAGTGACCTGGTTGGCGACGAGTGGAAATTTTTGAAAAAAAGCTTCCATTATTCAAAAGGTTAGGTTAAATTCTTCAACGTTCTCAGCGGTATCGAGAATGATGTCGGGGCGTAGCGCAGCCCGGTAGCGCACTTGCATGGGGTGCAAGGGGTCGAGTGTTCGAATCACTCCGTCCCGACCAAAAATCCCTAAAAAATCCAGTCACTTAGCGGTGACTGGATTTTTTTATGTGTTCATCTTTTTGGTCGTCATAGATTTTTGCCTGCGGAGATTTTTTGGGTGGGCAGTTGTGTGAGAAAATCTGGCACCTGTTTCCGCTGAAGAAACTTACCTACTTGATATTAAAGCCCGCAATCTGCGAAACGGTTGACTTAGAGTTCAGATTTGACGTAGTACCCTTATAATTTTCTATTTCGCCGCTTGGTGCATGAGTGCCTGGTATTTCGAGGCTGCTTATTAGCTGGTCGTATTGAGTTATGCAACATAATCGGTCCGAGCGCATCAAAGGCTGTTTTTGGCCTAGAGCTCATTGATCCGCCTTTCATCCTGCATCATTTTTTGCTGATCAGCTGTCAGTCAATGCTGTACCTTTGGTGGCTAGTGGTTGAGCGCTTAGCATTTTCATGCTCTCGTGCCTAATTTCTGGTCATAGTGTCAGGCCTGTCGGCCTGGCGGTGATCAGCTGTAGTGGGGTTCTAAGCCCCGGGTCTGCTTCTGAACGCTAGCAATTGTGATGATTCAGCATGCTCATTTAATCGCCCAAAGCGTTTTTGTGTCATGATTAGGAATTGAGTGTCGAACCAGGGCGAGCTCCCTCGATGATGTTCTGAATGCTTTCTCGGAAAGGATCTCGCAGAGTACATGCGACCTTTACAACCGCGCGGATCGAAGCTGCATGGCAGCGAAGTAGCCTTTACGTATTAGAGTCTTTAGTAGGATTTGGTTAATTTGAGATGAAAAAGGATCACTTAACGCGCTGCCAAGTCGAAACCCCTCATGATGTGGTGAAGCTGGTCTGGTCCTTGATTTCCAAGCAGAGACCCGGCGAGGTTTTTGAAGATGTCCTGGACTTGGGTGCTGGTGATGGGCGCTTTAGCCATGCGGATCATGCTTACAGGAAGTACGTAGGAGTTGAGCGCGACGAGGCTAAGGTGTGTCAGGCGAATCTTCCGGGTGGCGCCAGATTAGTTGTGGCCGATGCCTTCGAGTGGGAGGGAAAAGACTACGGGCTTTGCGTTGGTAACCCACCGTACATACGTCATCATGGCCTCGAAGCAGAATGGCGCGATATGGCGTTGAGACGTATTGTTGAAGACGGTGGGCCGTCATTAAAAAAAACTGCGAATGCTTTTGTGTTATTTCTTGCTAGAGCACTAATGCGCAGTAGTGATGATGGACTTGTGGCGCAAGTAGTACCCTATGAGTGGGTGGCTAGGCCAAGTGCAATAGAGCTTAGAAAATTTATTGAGTCCAAGAAATGGGGTGTGTACGTATATCGGTTTGATTCAGATATTTTTCCTACTGTGCTGACCACTGCGTCGATTACGATTATTGATAAAAGATCTAGTGATGGCATATGGAGGTTTGGGACGATCAATAGGTCTGGGGTAGTGAATCTGAAAGATAATGCTTCAGGTACCCGATCGAAGGTTATTTCATACACTGACGGTAGTAGGAACTGCAAGGCTATTAGAGGTTTGAGCCCAGGAGGGCAGAAAATATTTGTGCTTACAGAAGAGGAACGCCTTTTTTATTCGCTGAAGCGTGATCAAGACGTTCGTCCGTGTGTTACGTCGTTGCGCTCTGTTAGTCAAGATTTGTCACTTCTCGATGAAGAATCGTTTCAGCAAATTTTTGTGCGCTCTGGATCACGCTGCTGGCTGATACGAAGTGACCTGGATGACCACTCTCCGGAGTTAAGTCGCTACCTGGAAGGAGTTCATCCCGACGTCTGGAGGCGCTACAGTACATGCACGACACGTGAGTTTTGGTGGCGATACCGCCCTCACCCCGCGCCGTCGCTTCTTGTTGCTTCTGGCTTTACACAGAAGAGCCCAAAGGTTCTGCTCAATGAAGTCGGTGCCGTAGCGGCGGGTTCCGTATATGGGGTTTTGCTTGACGAGGGTGAGGAGGTTACCCGTATGATGGCGCATAGACTCCGAGGTTATGATTTCCAGCGAAGGTTGGTGCATCACTCAAACGGTCTGAAAAAAATTGAGGTGCGTCAACTGAATGCCGTTTTGGCCGACTTGTTTCCCAAGTGAAGCATAGAAAATATGAGCGCGACTATCATGGCAAGGGATGACCAGAAAGGCGTCAAGCACGCACATTTTCACGTCAGTGCAGCATTGTTCGAAGAGCTTGGTGAGCGATTGGTTAGTAAACCTGAAATCGCTTTGGCTGAATTAATTAAAAATAGCTACGACGCCGATGCTACTGACTGCACAGTTCAGGTTACTGATCAAGAAATTATCGTTACCGACGATGGGCATGGTCTGACCGAGCACGAGTTTCTCAATAACTGGATGGTAGTCAGTAGCTCCAATAAGGCGAAGCGCCGAACTTCTCGAAAGTACCAACGAACCATGGCGGGTTCTAAAGGTGTTGGGAGATTTTCGGCCCGTTTTCTTGGCGCTGTGCTGATAGTTGAAACCACTGCGCGAGATCCAGACGACCGGCAGTTGAAAACTTTAACGGCCACATTTGACTGGGTCGAAATATCGAAAAGAGCCGATGTGGCAGACATCGAAATAGAATATCGAGTTGTACCTGCACCACGAGGTGCATCGACAGGTATGACTTTGTCTATTCAGTCTCTTCGAGAAAATATTGCGGACCTACCAGTCTCAAAAGTTCGAACCGATGTGCTTAGGCTAGTTAAAGCCGACGGGGGGTTGGAGCAACCCGATTTTGGTACCGGCCAGGTACCGGCCGAAACTGACCCTGGTTTTGGAGTGGAGTTTCCTGAATATGTAGCTGAACATTCTCAGCTTGAGAACCTTGCTGAATCGATTTTGGATAGGTATGTCGCTCGAGCTCGAGTGAGTGTGAGCGCGGAAGGGGCAGTGGACTTTCGGATCTTTTGGAAAGACGAAGTCAGACCTATTGATAAGAAGACCTTCAATCTTAATCGATTGAGCAAGCCTTATCGAGCAAGTTCATTCGCGACTCATATCGGGGATAAGGACGAGTGGGGTGTGCCTACTGAGCTCTCCATGATCGATCACTTACCGCTGGCCAGCTCCTTAAACAGTCCCGTTTTTATTGACCTACGCTTCTTCCCTAACCGCCAAGGCACGTTTTCGGGGCTCCCCGTTAACGGGAAAAAGGCAATGGCTTGGGTTAAGGAGAATTCGGGTATCGCGGTGGTTGACAATGGATTTGCGATGCCAGCGTACGCAGACGAGAATAGCGACTGGCTGGCCATTGAAGCTTCTAAGGCCTCAAACGAGCGAAATTGGCAGTCTATTTTCACTCCGCAATTCTATCCCATGGATCCTGCGGCTAAACGGTCGGCGAAGCTCAATCCAATGCTCGCTCTCCCGAGACTATCGCAGGTAATAGGTCGAGTCCATGTTGCAACGCAGAAGGTTCCTGCTGGTGCACATGATGATAATTGGCTCCATCCCAATATGGATCGAGAGCAACTTCGAGAAAATGGCGCCTTCAGGTTGTTGTGGCATCTAATTCGATTCACTGTTGAAGCTTTGGCGCATCACGATAGAGCTTTGCGTCTACAAAATGAGGAATTTGAGGAAGAAGTCGCTCGAGAAGAGGCTCGATCGGGCCTAGCCTCTGCGATCGCACAAATTAGCGCTTCATCTGAAATCAATTACGACCACAAGCAGTTAATGCTTCGGCAGTTACGTGAGGTTGAGCAGCAGTACACTATTGCGGAGAAGTACGACAAGAGTGTACAGATGTCCTTGGAGCTTATGTCGATGATGGGTGTCATGGCGGGCTTTATGACGCACGAGTTTGACAAAACACTTCAAAGTATCCAGAACATCGGCAGCGTTGTCACAAGGCTTGCCAAACAACACCCTGAGCTTTCCGATGATGCTGAATTAATCTCGAGAAATGAAATGGTGCTTTCGGAGCAGGCGCAGTATATGAAGTTGTATGTGGGCGCCTCACGCAACGCGAAAATTAGCCCCTTCAAAGCGAGAGCTCAGCTCAATGTTGCGATTAGGACATTGAAGTCGCTTGCAGATGAGCATGGTATTGAGATCGATATAGACGTTGATCGGGGTTTGCCTGGTCCTGCTATTCCCTTGGCGGCGTATCACGGGGTGGCCATCAATCTCGTATCTAATGCCATGAAAGCGTTGGTTGCAAGAGTAAGTGGTGATGATCGTAAAATAAAAGTGTATGCGCTTGAAGATGATACCAAGCACGTCTTTGTTTGTGCGGATAACGGCATTGGAATCCCAGATTATTTGCAAACTCGAATTTGGGATCCTCTTTTTTCAACTAATGAAAATGTGGATGACGAGAATCCATTAACTTCGGGTTTAGGGCTGGGGTTGGCTGTTGTTAAACGTGTGGTAGAAGGGGTTGGGGGGAAAGTCGAGCTTATGAAAAAAGCTCCCCTTGGTTTTGTTACCGCTTTCAAAGTCACTTTTCCGATAGTTTAATTGGCTGAAAGGCATAGTTCATGTTTAAAGTTTTGATTATCGAAGACCAGGCTGACATAATCGAAAAGTTTAAGGCGCTTGCGGAGGCGACTGAGTTAACTTTTCTATCTCCAAATGAGGTTGGTTTGACCAACCTGGAGCGAGGCGCTCAAGAATCTGTCGAAGAACAATTAGCAAGGCACCTTAAAGACAAGATTGCGGAGTATTGTATTGATTTGGTACTTCTTGATACTGATCTATCTCGTGAGCGGGATTTACAGACGCACTCAAGCTACAAGTCAGCTTTGCGCGAGCTTGGAATGCCTGTATGCAGGTATCAGAAAGGGGGGTCCGATTCCGTACTTGCCCAGCTACCGCAGCTTCAGAGAACAATCAGAGATGGTGCATCTGCGATCTGGATCCCAAAGGCTCTTGTTAGTGGTGATCGGCTAAATGAACTGGTACCTCGCTTGATCGCACTCATTAAAGGGTTCAAAATTATTTATGAAGCCCTTGAGCATAACTCAACTTTGCTTGAGTCGGCTCATAGCCCAACGGATGTGTTGGCTGTAGTTCTCGGCGATCCTGATAAATCTTATGAGTTTTTGGGTTACGCAGCGCAGAACCTTGTTTATTTTGCGAAGCCAGAAGCAGATGTTGAGGCACATCAGATATCTAAAATCCAGCGATATGCTACACAGCTAGGATATTGGTTGTTCAACTATATCATTACGTTCCCTGGTCCGATCCTTAAAGAGGAAGCGGCGGCCGCACACCTTAATGTTCATCCATTGGTCTTAGGCAGCGGTGACGCCTTGCGCAATGTTATGGAGTTAGCCCGGTATAAGGGGCCGTTTGAAGGCGTTGAGAAGTACTACTGGCGTTCTGGGTTGGTTGATGTTTTGACTCAGCTCAATGGTGATATTGGCAACCATCCTGCCCTAAAAGATATAGAGCTCAAGAGAATCGACTTGGATGATCTTGGCTCGCCAGCATATATTTGCATGCTTTCAGGAGATCCAATAAAGCGTGACGAGGCGGCGATGAATCCGGACTGGGTGCCATCTGGAGCCAGCGAGGCAAAAATTAAGGAAGATGTACTAGACGAGCTCGGACCGTTAGCGGGAATTTAGAATTCATGAACTTTTCACTATTTAGAAGACATGTGGACGATATTCATAGGGCTGCTGGTATAGTTATTTCCAAGCAGCAGCTTTCTAATGTCTCTTGGCCAGATTTTATTCAGGTCGAAAAAGGTGATGAAGGGACCTTTTTGGAGTTTGCAAAACCAGCGATTATTTGGAATGCGCCTTATCGTGCTTCGTCGAGAGGGAATGCTAAGCGAGCCATTGCAATGACCGGTTCGTTTAACTTTAAAGATGGGGTGTTTGATAAGGGTAGTGCACATTTGGAGGTCTACGAAAGCTCAATTTCTATGGGGCGTCTCACTCTAAAAATTTTAGAGGCGATGCACTTTGATATAGAGGCTGGTGAAAAACAGACGGCTTTTCATCCCATGTTTCACGTTCAGTTTGGAAAAAGCAAACGTTGGGATGATGCGGTACTTCGCGACCGTGTTCAGCATTTGGCTAGGATGCGCCCTGAGAATATAGACATTGTCAGAGACGTTCAGATGCCAATTCGAGATGTGCGCATACCTACACCTCAGATGGATTATCTTTCAGTTTTGGTCATGGTTATTGCCGACTATTTTTGTGAAAAAGATAGCGCTAATGAAGTAAAAATAGGATTTCAAAGTCTTCTAAAAGCGGTGATGAGCTCAAAAAATAGCGCTCGAGTGGGGCGCCAGTCTCAAACATTGGAGCAACGTTGGGTCAATCACACTCTTGATAGGCCTTTTGCCGCAGGTCATTGGTATGGAGAAAGTTGTCATTAGGGATTGTCCGATCAAGTCAGCACAGGCTGCCAGACCTGTGCTGAAGTAGCCGTCCGTCCAGCCACCCCAACAAGCTTTGCCCATGAGTTAGATTAGCTTTTCCGATTTCGAGTACGCCGGTAAGCGCAAACAGGCCTGCCGTGAGCGATATGGAGCAGGTCGTGCTAGGGAGCGGGTTGGTTGCCTCAGTCGAGCCGCACTATCCTTAGGACGGTGGCGGTCGTAAGTCTTATCCACTGAAAACAATGCTGCGTATTTCCTAGCTACTGAACTGGTTTTCGCTGAGTGGTCCGGAAATGGAAGAAGCGTTGTACGAGATCACCTCGATGCTCCAGATGGCTCGGCTGACGCACAGCGGTCCCGATCCCCGAGAACGGGACGATTCTGAATTTCTGGCACTTGCTGGAGAAGCACTAATAAGCGGCAGGCATTCTGGAAACGATCAATGCCTACCAGCGAGACAAGGGGCTGCCGCTGCTTCAGGGCGCCATCGTCGATGCCACGATCATCCATACGACCAGTTCGACCAAGAACAGGGAAGACAAGGGCTATCGATGTATCAAACGAACAAGGGCAACCAGGACTATTTCGGCATTAAAGCCCATATCGGCGCGGATGCTGAATCGGGTTTAAGACTCGCTTTTGCGGATTGGCCAAGAGCTCTGCGCAACTGACCATACAATTTGCGCTGTCGAATCTATGGATGAGTTATTGAACGTCGAGGGATAGGTGTGCCCGTAGCGCGTAAGAACCAGGGTGTAGCCCAGGTTTTGAAGCGTTTGGTGGCTGACAAACAGGCCCTGTGCCGTCGAGACATTGGTTGTTTCGGGGCGAGGAAACTTGTTCGAAATATCCCTAGGCGTACGGTGGGGCTATTTCGTAATAGAATGCGTCCAAAGTCTTATCGTCAATAACTTCCCGTAGCCATTGTTAATGGCGCTATACACGCTGAATACATGTCGCCGTCGATCAGGTTTGTCGTAGTGTAGGTAATGTTAGATCTGAAATTTTGAAAAGTTAAATGCAGCCTTCAATTACTTTAAGTCGCTGCTTCAACTGCTCGTTGAGCGACACACCGTGTACACCTGAGTGGATCTCGCGATGGCAGGATGGACAGACAGCACCTACGTACCGGGGATGGTCGAGGCCTCCGTCTGAGAGCCGGTTTACATGATGTGGCTCCAGGTATGGAGTTCCATCTCTCTTAAAAAAGGGCGCTGGCTTGGCACAGCTTTCACATAAGCCTTTGGCACGCATGAGGACGTAGTGAGCGACCTTTCGGCTGCGCTGGTAAATTTTGCGTTGTGCTGATTGGCCCATTGCATTCGTTACCGGCTTGCAGGCAGCCAGTGCGGCTATCCGAGCAGCCGCTAACGAATCTGCGAGTTCAACCTCTGCCTCCAACTCATTTTCGATGTTCAACTCTGGTCTGCCCACAGGTACCAATCTGAATACAAGAGCAGTACGATCCTCGGCATCAACATCCGGCTGGGTTCGTTCAAAGACGTCGGCGCAGCAGAACTCACCTATGTAGCGATTACCTTTTCCTTTGCCAAGCGACTTGAACAGATGAAGCGCACGACCTGTCTCAGCATGCTCAGCGACAGCTCTGTTGCCACGGTTCAATTTCATAGGCCCACGCTTCCCTTCACCGGTGTAGAGAAACGCACCGTTGTCCCAGCTGTCGGCATAGCCGTATTGTTCGCCACTATCACCTGTAAACAAGAAAATCACTGGGTGGGTGGCGGATGCCGCTATACCGCTCTGCCGGCTACCCCCGAATGGTCCGTTGATTTCAGTCACGCGATCGTAAATGGCCCCAGGCTCGAACTGCAGGACTGCTTCTAAACCAGTGCTTTGCAGCTCGATAATGGTAAACCCACGCTTTTTTAAATAGCGGTTTGTGAGGTGTCCGCCAGGGAACTGGCCCACTGCGATACCGGTAGCCAAGGAGACTATTTTCTTTGCTGGATACGATGTACCCCCTACAGCAATCGCGTAGCGGTGGGTAGGGGTTGACTCCCAACCAAGCCACTCTCGTTTTCCTCTAAAATCGCGGTCAAATTCCAGCAAAGCCTCATCAATACGTTCCTTCGATACAGCTTTGATCGCCACGTGCGCTGCCCTTTGTCGCCGATGTTTGTAGGAAATTTCCCCATCGTCGCCAAAGTGATCAAACGGTTCAAGAAAAACTGGCAAAGCGCCACTGCGATCGTAGCGTCCGCGCAAGAGTTCGTATGCGTTTCAGGGACATATTCGTTGTGGCAGCAGGCGTGCCCAGGGTCTATAAAATCGGATTTTCCCTCTTCTCTGTAGTCCGTTTCCGAAACATACTTCTACCCCCTTACAGCCCGTTGCAGCCGCTGCATCACCCATCTAGTCTCGCCAAGTCGCTGCCAATTCAGCGACCGGTTTTGACAGACCGGGAAGATAGTAACGCGCGTGCATGGCCGTCTATGGTGGCTGTACGTGGGGCACTTCGGTGCGCCGGTTTCCTATTTTCCCGGTCTGTCAACCCGCGTACAGCTGCCACCTTTCTGTTTGACAGCAGAGAACGGTAGCTCCATTTGAAAATAGGAGCTCTACCATGCTGAAAATAGTCCCCGATCCACCCCAGCACGACAAATACACCACCCACACCCTCGAAGACCTCCTGGTCCAGATCTCCGAATACCTCGTCTGCGCCCTGACCGTCAGCCAGCAGACCGTCCTGCTCCACGCCAAACCCCCAGGCCAGGTACTGACCCTTGCCGCCATGCACGAAATCGACAGCGCCCGCACCCTGGTGGAAGTGGCGCTGAGCCGCGTGCAATCCCGGCACTGACCTGGCGAGCCTGGGCTCGCACTTGATGTTCACCGATCAGGCCCCACGCCGTTCGCGGGGCCGCAGGAGGAATGGTATGGATAAGGAATTGCAAATCCCGCGCATCAAGAAACTCGCCACCACCGGCGTCGGGCATTTCGGCGAAGGCGCGCAGGTGAGTGTGCAAGACCCGCTGTTCCGCGTGGTGGCGGGGCATCCGCTGGACCATGCGGTGGAGCAGGCGACCGTGTTGATGTGTGCGGTGCACAAGATCAGTGATCTGGCGATGGTGGAGACGGATCATCTGCCTACGTTGCTGACGGCGGTGCATTACCTCAGTGGCATGGCCAAGGCGTTGGCCCAGGATGTGAATCATGGGTTGATGGTTGGGCGGGGGGTTGAGTAGGGGGAGGGTATCTGGCTGGGGGCTGGGTGCCTGGGTGGACGCTATCGCGGGGCAAGCCCGCTCCCACGATCCCGCTCCAACAAGTTCACTGCCGCGTTTCGGCTAGCCGCTACGGCGCCAGGTTCACGCCGATACAGCGGCCCTTGGTGGAAAAATCGTTGATCTGCCGCGCCTTGTTCACCGACATCAGGATCGTGCAGCCGCCAGGATGGGCCACGTCGTCCCAGTAGTTGGTATGGACCATCACGTTGCCTTGCATCTCGGCGGTGCTGCCGACCACCTCCTTTTGCACGTAGGTGGTATCGCGGTACCAGCCCAACTGCACCCCAGCGCCGTCGGGCAACGGCTCCATGCGCATGGGCGGGCCGAAGAAGTCGATGGCCTGCTTGGCGTCGCGCCCTTGCCATTGGTTGCCCGCCATCAGCTCCGGCAGGGTCGGGATGCAGCCGGCCAGCGCAGGCAGCAACAGGCCAAGGATCAGCAGAGGGCGCGTGCTCATCGTGGGGTGTTCGCCAGCATGTCGTCCAGCTCCTGCACCGCCTGGCTGTTGGCCTGGACGCCGATTAACTGGATGAACATGGCCTGGATGGTGGCGACCATCTGCGCCGCCGGCATCTTGCCGATCGACAGCATCTGGTTGCGTGCGCGGTTGTCGGGGGCGCAGACGAAGGCGAAGGTGCGCTGCAGCCAGTAGTCCTTTGGTGCGGTCCAGTCTTTGGCGTTGGTTTTCACATCGCGCACGGCGCCGTCGAAGCGACGTATCGCCCGGGCGCTGTCCAGGCGGATCTGGCGCTGTTTGCATTTGACCTGCACCTCGTAGGCGGCGAGGGTTGGGAAGGCCGGGTCTTCGAACAGCTGCATGACCTGGGCCGATTGCACGCCGCCGGGCTTTTGCAGGATGCCGGCGGCATCGGCGACGTAGACCTCGTTGTGCAGGCGTTCGCCTTTGCCGTAGATGATCCAGTAGTCGCCCGAGGCGGGGGCGGCGAGGGCCGGGGTGCTGCAGGTGAGGGCCAGGATGGCCAGCCATTGGCAGAGGGGTGGAAGTTTGTGGCCCATGGAGTCCTTTCCTGTTTTTTTAATCCAGAGGGGACTATACGAGTGCTGGGTGAGGAGGGTCGATTAGGGCGGTTGTGCTAATGGCCAAGGGCTTGTAGCGCGGTGAGGCAGTGGGCAGAGTCTTTGATGGTGGGCAGTTGGATTCGGGATTGTGGATTGAGCGGAAATCGCTGGGACCGCTTTGCGGTCCTTTCGCGACGCAAGGCCGCTCCTACAGGGGGGCGGCGTATGGGTTGGCTGGCAGCTCATGGTCGAAGGGCAGGTTCGGGCCTTTTCGGGAGCAGGTGATTGCTGCGGCATGGATCGCGTAGGTGAGGATTGCATCGATGGTTTCATGGGCGAGCTTCGCCACGCCGGCCGGGCTGTCTGCTCCTAGGCGAGCCAGGTAGGCGAGCACGGCGGCTTGGAAGGTGTCACCGGCGCCGACGGTGTCGCTTACCGGCAACGACGTATCCGCCGGGCGCTGCCATGAACCATGTGCGCAGTGCACGCTGGCTCCGTCTGCGCCATGGGTGATGAAAACCAGTCGGCAGCGATCGTTCAGCCAGCCTCGCGCCACATCACGCGTCTCCCGGCCTGGATAGAGCAAGGCGATGTCTTCCTCACTGGCCTTGATCACATGCGCATGGCCAGCAAACGCTTCCACCTGCCGCCGCCACAGCGCCACATCCGGCTGCGGATTGAGCCGCACATTCGGATCAAGGCTGATCAGCCGCCGGTCCCGCTCGCGCTCCACCAGCGCCATCAGCGTATCGGCCACGGGCTGCACCACCAGGGTGTACGAGCCCACATGGATTCCCCGCACACGCTCATCCAACTCCGGCAGATGCGCCAGCGTCACCTGCCGATCCGCACACCCTTCACCGCGAAACTGATACTGCGCCGAGCCATTGGCATCCAACCCAACCATGGCCAAGGTGGTCGGTGCATCGCTGGTTACCACGTAGCGGCAGTCCACCCGTTCCTCTTCCAGCACCCGGCGTAGCCGGGCACCGAGGTAGTCGCTGGACACCCCACCAAACAACGCCGACGCCACGCCCAACCGGCGCAGGCCGACGGCCACGTTGAACGGCGATCCGCCGGCAATCGCGGTAAACCCCAGCTCGCTGCTGCGGGTGCTGTTTTCCAGGCTGAACACATCGAACAGGGCCTCGCCACACACCAGGTACATGCAGTTCTCCAGAACGAAAGATTAGGGAAGGATACCCGCACTCAGCGCGCAGGCAGTTGCTCCCGGTAGCGTTGATAGACGACCTCGTACTCGGCCTGTTGCGCCGGGCGGGGCAGGGTTCGGGTGCTTTCGTCGAGGGCGACGCAGCGTTTGCACAGGGTTTCCAGGCTGTCGCCCTGGCCCAGCTGGCGACCGAGGCTCCAGGCGGCCTGGATCGCGGCGCCCAGGGCGGCGGCTTCGGTCTGTTGGGGGCATACCACTGGCAGGTCGAGCAGGTCGGCGAGTATCTGGCGCCACAGCGGGCTTTTTGCCGCGCCGCCGACCAGGCGGATTTCGCTGCCTTGGAGGCCGCTGGTACGTAGCAGGTCGAGGCCGTAACGCAGGCTGAAGCAGGTGCCTTCGAGCACGGCGCGGCAGAGGTTGGCGCGGGTCAGATTGGCGCTGGTCATGCCGTGCAGGCTGGCCGTGGCTTCGGGCAGCGCGGGCACGCGTTCGCCATCGAAGAAGGGCAGCATCAACAGGCCGTCGGCACCGATCGGGGCTTGGGCGGCGAGCTCAGTGAAACGCTCGAGGTCGAGCTCCAGCAGGTCGCGCACCAGGGCGCAGGCGCTGGTGAGGTTCATGGTGCAGATCAATGGCAGCCAGCCGCCGCTGGAGGCGCAGAAGGTCGCCACTTCGCCCTGAGCGCTGACGTGGGGCTGGTCGGCGTGGGCGGCCAGGGTGCCGGAGGTGCCGAGGCTCAGGGTGATCATGCCGGGGGCGATATTGCCGGTGCCGATGGCGCCGAGCATGTTGTCGCCGCCGCCAGTGGCCACCCAGGTCTGCGGGCTCAGGTCGAGGGCAGTGGCGGCTTGGTCGCGCAGGGAGCCGATGCAATCGCCGGATGCGACCAACTCAGGCAGCGCCGCCAAAAGACGCTCGCCCGGCTCGATGTGCTGAAGGATATCGGGCGCCCAGGTTCGCCTGTGCACATCGTAGTAGCCGGTGCCGGAGGCGTCGCCGGGCTCCGTGCAGACGCGACCGGTCAGCCAGTAATTCAGGTAGTCGTGGGGCAGCAGGAGATGGGCGAGGCGGGCGTACAGCTCGGGATGATGGCGCTTGGTCCACAGCAATTTGGACACGGTATAGCCCGGTGCGATCACCAGCCCGAGGCGTTCGAGCGAGCCCTGGGCGCCGCCGAGGGCATCGAGCAGTGCCTGGTTCTCGGGCGCGCTCTCGGTGTCGCACCAGAGCTTGGCCGGGCGCAGCACATGGCCCTGGGCGTCGAGCATCACCAGGCCGTGTTGCTGGCCGGATACCGCCAGCGCGCGGATCGCGTGGCCATCCACACCGGCGTCACACAATGCAGCAGCCACCGCCGCTCTCAAGGCATCCAGCCAGTCGGCGGGATCCTGCTCGCGCCGGCCGTCACGGCCCTGGGGCGGCGCGTGGGCAACGCTGCCCAGGCCGAGCACCTGGCCGCTGCCGGCGTCCAGAACCAGGGCCTTGGTGCCCTGGGTGCCGCAGTCGATGCCGAGGAACAATCCGTCCATTTCGAAACACTCCGTGTCAGTCGCCGAGGACCTGGCGCAGGGTTTCACTCACGCCGACTTCGCGCAAGCTGTCGTACAGGCGCTCAAAGGCGCTGACGAAAGCCTTGGACGCTGGGATGGCGCTGCCGAAGATCGCCTCGTCGCCCAGCACACGGGCGGCCAGGCCGTCGCGCTGCACCACCCGGGCCTGGCAATCGGCGGCGCGGGGGTCGGGGATGCTGTAGCGGGTGCCGTGTTCGTCTTCGCCGCGCAGGTACAGGGCCCAGGCAGCCACCACCAGGGCCACGCGCTCCAGCGGCTTGCCGTCGGCGATCAGGCGGTTGGCGGTGGGTACGATGAACTTGGGGAACTTCGACGAGCCGTCGGAGCACACGCGCTCCAGCTGGTCGGCGATGGCGCGGTTGGCGAAGCGTTCGCTGAGGCTTTGCTTGTAACGCTCAAGATCAATACCCGGCACCGGGGCCAGTTGCGGGGTTACGTCCTGGTCCATGAAGGTGTGCATGTAGCGGCGCAGCAGCGGGTCGGCGAGGGTTTCGTGGACGAAGCGGTAGCCCTGCAGGAAGCCCAGGTAGGTGAGGGCGAGGTGGCTGCCGTTGAGCAGCTTGATCTTCATTTCTTCATAGGGGGTGACGTCGCGGGTGAACTGCACCCCGACCTTTTCCCAGGCCGGGCGACCGGCGACGAAGTTATCTTCCACCACCCATTGCAAGAACGGCTCGCACACCACCGGCCAGGCATCCTCGACGCCGTGGCGCTCGCGCAGTTGCTGGCGGTGGGCGGGGCTGGTCATCGGGGTGATGCGGTCGACCATGGCGTTGGGGAAGCTGACGTGGCTGGCGATCCAGTCGGCCAGGTCGGGGTCGAGGCGCTGGGCGAAGGCCAGCAGGGCTTTGCGGGCGACGTCGCCGTTGTGCGGGAGGTTGTCGCAGGACATCACGGTGAACGGGCCGGTGCCGGCGGCGCGGCGCCGGCGCAGGGCTTCGCAGAGGTAGCCGAACACGCTTTGCGGGGATTGCGGGTTGGCCAGGTCGTGCTGGATTTGTGGCAGGTCGGCGCGGAACTCGCCGGTGCTGTCGTCGATGCAGTAGCCGCCTTCGGTGATGGTCAGCGAGACGATGCGGATGCCGGGTTCGGCCAGTTTGGCCAGCAGCGGTTCGGCGCCGCCCTCGGCCAGCAGCATGCCGTTGATGGCGGCGATCACGCGTACCTTGGTGTCGGGCTGGTCGCCCAGTTCGAACAGGGTGTAGAGGTGGTCCTGGCCGGCCAGGGCGTCGCGCATGGCGCGGTCTTCGCTGCGCAAGCCGATGCCGCAGATGGCCCAGTCGAGGCCTTCGCCGCAGTTCATCAAGGCGTCGGTGTAGGCGGCCTGGTGGGCGCGGTGGAAGCCGCCGACGCCGATGTGGACGATGCCCTGGCGTAGCTGGGCGCGGTCGTAGCTGGGGCGGGCGACGGTGGGCGGCAGTTGGCCGAGGTTGTGCTGGTTCAGTTTCATCCTGGAGTCCTTAGGCCGCTTGTTGCAGGCGTTTGTCGAGGGCCTGGCCGTTGCTGTCGAACAGGTGGCAATGGGCGGGATCGAAGGTCAGTTCCAGCGCCTCGCCAAAGGCTGGTGCGAAGTCCCCGCGCACTCGCACGGTAAGCATTTCCCCGGAGGCGGCGCGCATATGGCAATAGCTGTCGCTGCCCAGTCGCTCACTCACATCGGCAGTCACCTGCAATGAGCCTTGGGTACCTTGTCCGGCGCGATCAATGTTCAGATGCTCAGGACGAATCCCCAGTGTCACCTGGCTACCGGTATGCAGCTCCCCCGCGCACAACGGCAGGGCAATGCGGGTGCCGCACTCCAGCGCCACCTCGCACTGGTTGCCCTGGTTACGGCTCAGGTGCCCACGCAGGAAGCCCATCTTCGGCGTCCCCAGAAACCCCGCGACAAACAGGTTGGCCGGATGGTGATACAGCTCCAGCGGCGAGCCGACCTGCTCGATGCGCCCGCCGTTGAGCACCACCACCTTGTCGGCCAAAGTCATCGCCTCGACCTGGTCGTGGGTCACGTAGATCATGGTCGCCGCCAGCTCCTGGTGCAGCCGCGCCAGTTCCAGGCGCATCTGCACGCGCAGGGCTGCATCGAGGTTGGACAGTGGCTCGTCGAACAGGAAGATCTTCGGATTGCGCACGATCGCCCGACCGATCGCCACCCGCTGGCGCTGGCCGCCGGAGAGCTGGCGGGGTTTGCGTTCGAGCAGTGGTTGCAGCTCGAGGATGCGCGCGGCGTTGTCGACCTTGGCGGTGACTTCCTGCTTGCCGACGCCGGCCAGGTCCAGGGCGAAGGACAGGTTCTTGCGCACGGTCATGTGCGGGTACAGGGCGTAGGTCTGGAACACCATGGCCAGGTCGCGCTTGGCCGGGGCGGTGTCGGTGATGTCGGCGCCGTCGAGGGTGATGCTGCCGCTGCTGACCTCCTCGAGGCCGGCGATCAGGCGCAGCAGGGTGGACTTGCCGCAGCCGGAGGGGCCGACGAACACCACGAACTCGCGGTCGTGCACGTCCAGGTCGATGCCCTTGATGATGGCGTGGCCATCGAAGCCTTTGTGCAGGTTGCGGATTTTCAGGTCAGCCATGGGGGGTGTCCTCGGCGAAAGTCGGGGTTGGATGCGGAAATGCCGGGACCGCTTCGCGGTCCTTTCGCGACGCAAGGCCGCTCCTACAGGTAACCGCGATCCCCTGTAGGAGCGGCCTTGTGTCGCGATTGGGCTGCGAAGCAGCCCCAGCAGGCTTGAAGAAAACGCTCATTTCACCGCCCCAAACGAAAGCCCACGCACCAGCTGCTTCTGGCTGATCCAGCCAAAGATCAGAATCGGCGCGCAGGCCAGGGTCGAGACGGCCGAGAGCTTGGCCCAGAACAGCCCTTCAGGGCTCGAATAGGAAGCCACCAGCGCCGTCAACGGCGCGGCGGCGGACGAGGTCAGGTTCAGCGACCAGAACGCCTCGTTCCAGCACAAAATCAACGACAGCAGCAAGGTCGAGGCCAGCCCGCCGCGGGCGATCGGCAGCAGCACGCGGACGATCTCCTGCCAGGTGCCGGCGCCATCCAGCCGCGCGGCCTCGAGGATGTCCACGGGGATGTCCTTGAAGTAGGTGTACACCATCCACACCACGATCGGCAGGTTGATCAGGGTGTAGACGATGATCAGCGCCAGGCGCGAATCCAGCAGGCCGAACTGCTTGGCCAGCAGGTAGATCGGCATCAAGACGCCCACCGGTGGCAGCATCTTGGTCGACAGCATCCACAGCAGCGTGCGCTTGGTGTGGCGGGTTTCGAAGAAGGCCATCGAGTAGGCCGCCGGCACCGCGATCAGCATGCACAGCAGGGTCGCCGAGAACGAAATCAGCACCGAGTTCCAGGCGTAGGCGAAGTAGTCGCTGCGCTCGTTGATGTGCAGGTAGTTCTCCAGCGTCGGCGCAAAGAGGAACTGCGGCGGCGTGGCGAAGGCGTCCAGCTCGGTCTTGAAGCTGGTCAGCAGCATCCAGAAAATCGGGAAGAAGATCACCAGGGCGATGGCCCAGCACAGCAGGCCGAGCAGCGCGTTCTTCAGGGTGCGGGTTTGCTTGAGTGTCAGCATGGCGGGCTCCTCAGCTGCGCGCGGTGAGGTTCTTGCCGATCATGCGGACCAGCACGATGGCGGCGATATTGGCGATCAGCACGGCGATCAGGCCACCGGCCGAGGCCATGCCGACGTCGAACTGCAGCAGCGCCTGGTTGTAGATCAGGTAGGCGAGGTTGGTGGACTCGTAACCCGGGCCGCCGCTGGTGGTGGTGAAAATCTCGGCGAACACCGAGAGCAAAAAGATCGTCTCGATCATCACCACCACGGCGATCGGCCGGGCCAGGTGCGGCAGGGTCAGGTGCCAGAAGATCGCCAAGGGGCCTGCGCCATCCAGGCGGGCGGCTTCCTTCTGTTCCTGGTCCAGCGACTGCATGGCGGTCATTAAGATCAGGATGGCGAACGGCAGCCACTGCCACGACACGATCAGGATGATCGACAGCAGCGGGTAGTGCGCCAGCCAGTCCACAGGTTGTGCGCCGAACAGGCGCCACACGGCGGCGAGAATCCCCGACACCGGGTGGAAGATCAGGTTCTTCCACAGCAGCGCGCTGACCGTGGGCATGATGAAGAACGGCGAGATCAGCAGCACCCGCACCACGCCGCGGCCCCAGAACTCGCCGGCCTCCAGCAGCGCGGCGATCAGCACACCGAGCACCACGCTGATCGCCAGCACGCTGCCGACCAGGGTCAGGGTGTTGAGGGCGCCGGGCATGAAGCCGGCGTCGGTGACGAAGAAGGCGAAGTTCTCAAGGCCCACGAACTGGTTTTCACCGGGGTACAGCAGGTTGTAGCGGATCAGCGAGAAATACAGGGTCATGCCCAGGGGCACGATCATCCACAACAGCAGCAGCGCCACCGAAGGGCTGACCAGGAACCAGCCGGGGCCGACGCGGCGTTTGCCGGGGCGCGCGGTGGCGAGGCTCGGGGTGTCGAGGGCCGATGTGTTCATGGCGACTCCGTGTGCATCGGAAAGGGGCGGTTACCGCGCCGGAGGACGGCGCGGTCTACGGCGGTGCGAGCTACTTGGGGTAGCCGGCGCGCTTCATCTCGCGTTCGGTGGACTGCTGGGCCGAGGCCAGCACTTGGTCCACTTTCATCTGCCCGGTCAGCGCGGCGGAAAACAGCTTGCCGACCTGGGTACCGATGGCCTGGAACTCGGGGATGGTCACCAGCTGGATGCCGACGTAGGGCACGGGCTTGAGGGTGGGGTGGTTGGGGTCGACGCGCTTGAGCGATTCCAGGGTCACCTTGGCGAACGGCGCGGCGGCCAGGTACGCATCGCTGTAGGTCGAGGCACGGGTGCCCGGTGGCACGTTGGCCACGCCTTCCTGCTCGGCCACCAGCTTGCCGTAGGCCTCGGAGGTGGCCCAGGTGGCGAAGGTCCTGGCGGCTTCCTTGGCCTTGGAACTGGTGGGGATCGCCAGTGCCCATGAGTAGAGCCAGGTGGCGCCCTTGTCGGTGACTTCCTTGGGCGCGAAGGTGAAGCCAACCTGGTCGGCGACCTTGCTCTGGGTCTTGTCGGTGACGAACGAGCCGGCGACGCTGGCATCGACCCACATCGCGCACTTGCCACTGTTGAACAGCGCGAGGTTTTCGTTGAAGCCGTTGCTGGAGGCGCCGGGCGGGCCGTATTGCTTGAGGGTGGTCACATAGAAATTCAGCGCGTTCTTCCACTCGCTGCCGCTGAACTCGGGTTTCCATTGCTCATCGAACCAGCGCGCGCCGAAGGCGTTGGCCACCGTGCCGATCAGCGCCATGTTCTCGCCCCAGCCGGCCTTGCCGCGCAGGCAGATGCCGTACTGGCCCTGGTCGGGATGGTTGAGTTTGGCGGCGAACTCGCCGAGCTGGGTCCAGGTGGGTTGCTCGGGCATGCTCAGCCCGGCTTTTTCGAACAGGTCCTTGCGGTAGTAGGTGATCGAGGCTTCGGCGTAGAAGGGCAGGGCGTACAGCGTGCCGTTGGCCGAGAGGCCGTTGCGCACCGAGGGGAATACATCCTCGAGGTTGTAGTCGGCGGGCAGGTCGGTCATCGGTGCCAGCCAGCCCTTGGCGCCCCACAGCGCGGCTTCGTACATGCCGATGGTCAGCACGTCGAACTGGCCGCCCTGGGTGGCGATGTCGGTGGTCAGGCGCTGGCGCAGCACGTTCTCTTCGAGCACCACCCATTTGAGCTGGATGTCCGGGTGCTGCTGCTCGAACACCTTGGCCAGGCGCTGCATGCGGATCATGTCGTTGTTGTTGACCGTGGCGATGGTCAGGGTCTCGGCGGCCTGGACGTGCAGCGGCAGGCTGAGGCAGGCGGCGGCCAGGCAGGCCTTGATCGAGTCGTTCATCGGTGAACTCCCTCGGGGAAGACGTTATTGTTTTTGTGTCGCTCGCTGCCGATTACACCGTTGTGCGACGACGCCGACAAAGCCTCGCCTGCACCTGGACTGATACTTTTTTGCTGTATGCACGCCCCCTGTAGGAGCGGCCTTGTGCCGCGAAAGGGCTGCGCAGCGGCCCCGGCGATTGATGCGTTAACGCCGAAACCCTGGGGCCGCTGCGCGCCCCTTTCGCGACACAAGGCCGCTCCTACAGGAGATTGCGTACGACGTTCAGCCCCGGTTCTGCTCGGTCAGCCGCTGCGTCACCAGGCTGCGGTAGTCGGAGGGCGTCATCCCCTTGAGCTGCAAAAAACGCCGGTTGAAGTTCGACAGGTTGCTGAACCCCGACTCGAAGCACACCTCGGTCACCGGCAGCTCGCCCTTGGCCAGCAGCTCGCACGACTTGCTCACCCGCAGCCGGTTGACGAACTCGACAAAGCCACGCCCGGCGGCCTGCTTGAAAAACCGCGAGAAGTAGGTGGGCGTCATCCCCAGATGCTCGGCCACCTCGTTCTGGCTCAGGTCCTGGGCGTAGTGCTGGAAGATGTAGTCCACCGCCCGGTTGATGCGCTCGACGTTGTGCTCGTCGGCCAGCTGCGAGGAGGTGACGGTGGACAGCAGCTGGTAGTCCTCACAGGCGGCCAGCTGCTCCATGAGGATAAAAAAGTATCCCAGGCGGGTCATGCCGCGGCTGTCGGCGATGCGTTGCAGCAGGTGGCGGCTCTCGCGGATCAGCGCCGGGTCGCGGAACTCGATGCCGTAGCGTGCCCGGGCCAGCAGTGGGGCGAGCTGGGTGAGCTCGGAGAACACCTGGCTGCCGTCTTCAAGCACCTCGTCGGTGAAGTTGACCAGCATGTCGCGCTTGCCCACCACCTCGTCGGGGCCGACCTGGCTGATCCAGTTGTGCGGCAGGTTGGGGCCGGTGAGGAACAGCGTGTCGGGGGCGAAGTTGCCGATGTAGTCGCCGATGAACACCTTGCCGGCGCTGGCGACGATCAGGTGCAGCTCGTATTCCTTGTGGAAATGCCAGCGCACCAGCGGGCTGGGGAAGCCGTGCTGGCGGTAGATCAGCGAGGCGCCTTCGTGGTCGTCCATCAACTCGTAGGACGGGTCGGTGACTTTGCTGGTTCTGGGCATGGCGGTGGCTGGGCCTGATGGGGCGAGATGTCATCGTAGCCTGAAGTGGTCGAGCGGGGCAGAGGGGCCCGTGCCCGCGTCAAGGCAGGCCCAGGGTTCTGCTGATGGCCTTTAGCCTGTAATCTGGCTCCTCTGTAATATTCGGGCAAGGATTGCGTAGGAATGTTTTCGTTTACCCAGGATAAAAGTCTCGTCGTCGACCTTGAAGTCAGGCCCGCCAGGTCGGGCAAGCCGGAGGAGATCTTCAAGGTCGGTGCGCTGCGCAAGAACCCGGACAGCGAGCTCGAATGCGATGTGAACAAGGACCTGGCCCAGGTGCTGGCCAAGGTCGATGACCTTGCCGAAGGCGCCGACTACCTGCTGGGCCACAACCTGATTGCCCACGACCTGCGCATCCTGCGCCAGCAGGCGTCGAACATGCTGTTGCACGGCCTGCCGAACATCGACACCTTGCGTCTGTCGCCACTGGCCTTTCCGCGCAACCCCTACCACCGGCTGGTGAAGGACTACAAGCTGGTGCGCGACACACTCAACTCGCCGCTGGCCGATTGCCGCCTCACCCTCACCTTGTTCAACGATCAGCGTCAGGCCTTTGCCCAACTGCAGCAAACCGAGCCCGCTGAGTTGCTCTGCTACCAGGCGCTGCTGGCGCCCACGGCGGCGGCGGATGCCGGCGGCCTGTTCAAGGCCCTGACTGGCCGGGAGTCGGTGACGCTGGAAGAAATCGGGCCGCTGATCGCCCAGCAGATGAAGGAGAGCGACGCCCAGGCCAATCGTGACCTGAAGGTGTGCCGAACGCGCCTGGACAAGCTGCTGGCCGAAGACCTGCACGATCCCGACATGCACCTGCCAATGGCCTATGTGCTGGCCTGGTTGCGGGTGTCCGGGGGCAACTCGGTGCTGGCGCCCTGGGTGCGACACCAGTTCCCCAAGGTCGGCGCGCTGATCCGTGAATTGCGCGATGTGCCTTGTGGCCGCGACGATTGCCAATACTGCCTCACCACCCATGACCCGCGTCATGAACTCAGGCGTTATTTCAACTATCCGGATTTTCGCCTGGAGGCGTCGGGCAAGCCGCTGCAGCATGACATCACCCTGGCCGGCATGCGTGGCCAGCATGTGCTGGCGGTGCTGGCCACCGGTGGCGGCAAGTCGCTGACCTACCAGATTCCGGCGCTCAATCGCTACCACCGCAATGGCAGCCTCACGGTGATTGTCTCGCCGTTGCAATCGCTGATGAAGGACCAGGTCGACGGCCTGTTGAAGAAGGGCGTGCATTGCGCGGCGGCGTTCAACGGCTTGCTCAACATGCCCGAACGCACGGATGTGCTGGAGAAGATCCGCCTGGGGGACATCGGCATACTGCTGGTGTCGCCGGAGCAGTTTCGCAACAGGGCTTTCTGCAGCGCCATCGAGCAACGCGAGGTGGGCGGCTGGGTCTTCGACGAAGCCCACTGCCTGTCCAAGTGGGGCAACGACTTCCGCCCCGACTACCACTATGCCGTGCGCTATATCGCTCAGTACCACGGTGCGCGCAAACCGGCGCCCATCGGCTGCTTTACGGCCACGGCCAAGCCGGAGGTGCTGGCGGATATCCGCAGTCACTTCAAGAGCGTACTGCGGGTTAAGTTCGCTGAGTTCCTCGGCAGCCACGAACGCACCAACCTGACCTTTGAAGTGATGCGCTGCGATCGCGGCGAAAAGGCGTCGCGGGTGCATCGCCTGCTAGAGGAGTACCTTGAGGAGCAGGCGGGCGCGGCGGTGGTGTTCGTGGCCAGCCGCAAGGCGGCGGAACACCTGGCGGAGTTTCTGGCGCATCAGGGACTCAATTGCCGACACTTCCATGCCGGGATGGATGCGGCGGACAAGCTCGAAGTCCAGGGGCTATACAAGAACGGCGAGATCCAGACCATCGTCGCCACCAATGCCTTCGGCATGGGGGTGGACAAGGAGGATATCCGCCTGGTGGTGCATGCCGACATTCCCGGCTCGCTGGAGAACTACCTGCAGGAGGCCGGCCGGGCAGGGCGTGACCAGCTGCCGGCGCACTGCGTGTTGCTGTACGACCCGCAGGACATCGAGACCCAGTTCGGCCTGTGCGAGCGTGCCTGCCTGAGCCTGCGGGATATCCAGCAGATCCAGAAGAAACTCAACGGCGAGTCGAAGCGCCGGGGTGGCGGCAAGCTGGTGATCACGGCGGGCGAAATCCTCATGGACGACAGCGTGCAGACCTCGTTCGACGCCGATGTCCAGGATGCCGAAACCAAGGTGGTCACGGCGGTCGCCTGGCTAGAACGTGGCGGCTACCTGACGCGAGAAGAGAACCACACGCAGATCTTCGCCTCCAAGGTGGATGTGCCGCTTGAGGAGGCCAAGCGCGCGCTGGGCGCATCGGAGCTGACGGAACGCCGCCAGGCGGAGTACCTGGCCATCCTGGGCTACCTGCGCAAGGCCAGTCCTGCGGAGCGTGTCGATATCCAGAAACTGGTGGACCTCACCAGCCTGGAACCCCAGGAGGTCGGCCATGTGCTCAAGGACCTGGAAAAGCGCGAGTTGCTGGTGAGCGACACCCAGTTCACGGCGGTGCTCAGCTATGGCCAGGCCGATGCCTCGCCGCAGCTGCTGCAGCAGCTGCTGGAGCTCGAGCGGGCGCTGCTGGAGACCCTGGCCGAGCAAGCGCCCGATGCGCCGGGCGCGGGATGGCAGGACATCAACGTGACGGCGCTGACCTCGGTGCTCAAGACCCGCCTCGGGCGCACCAACCTGCTGCCCCTGCATGTGTTGCGCCTGCTGCGCGGGCTGTCGCCGGATCGTGATGCGATTGCCGGGCGGCGCAACAACAGTTTCGACCTGCGCCAGCTCAGCCACGAGTACATCAAGGTACGATTCCAGCATGACGAAGGTTGGGCCGGCCTGAAGGCCGTCAGTGAGACGCGCGGCATCATCGCCACGAAGCTGTTGAGCCACCTGGTCCGAAAACTGCCCAAACGGGGCAAGAACCAGTTGGCCGAAGCCACCTTCGGTGAACTGGTCGGGCTGATCGAGCAGGATCTGGAACTGCGCGACCGGGTCGCGGACAAGCGCGACAGGTATGTCGAGCGGGTGCTGTTGTTCCTGCACCGCCAGGAGGTATTCAGCCTCAACCACGGCATGACCGTGATGCGCCGGGCCATGACCATCAAGGCCGATCCGCAGCGTGGTCGCTTCCTCAAGGACGACTACCAGGGCCTCGACGAGCATTACCGCGAAAAGCGTATCCAGGTGCATGTGATGCGCGAGTATGCCGAGTGCTGGCTGCAGGAGCCGAGGGCTGCCTACCAGCTGGTCGACGACTACTTCACGGCGAACAAGGCGGATTTCCTCAAGGACTATTTCGCCGGTCGCGAGTCGGTGCTCAAGTATTCCACCAGCGAGGCGTCGTGGCGGATGATCGTCGAGGACCTGAGCGATACCCAGCGCGGTATCGTCACCGACGATCTGGATAGCAACAGACTGGTGCTTGCCGGGCCCGGTTCGGGCAAGACACGGGTCATCGTGCACCGTATCGCCTACCTGTTGCGGGTGCGCCGGGTGCCTGCCAGCGCCATCGTCGCGCTGACCTTCAACCGCCATGCCGCCAACGAGATCCGCAAACGCCTGCTGGCACTGGTGGGTGCCGATGCCTATGGGGTCAGCGTGATGACCTACCACAGCCTGGCCATGCGCCTGACGGGTACGCGCTTCCAGCGCGGCGACGAGGTGGATGAAACCACGCTGGGCAATCTGATGCAGGACGCGGTGAGACTGCTTGAAGGTTCGCTGGTGGTGAACGCCGATGATGAAGAAGAGGTGACCCAGGAAGAACTCGACGATGCCCGCGCCAATCTGCGTGCGATGCTGCTGCGCGGCTACCGGCATATCCTGGTGGACGAGTATCAGGACATCGACGAACTGCAGTACCGGCTGGTCAGTGCCCTGGCCGACCGGGGTTCGCCCGATGACGCCAAGCCCTGCATCATGGCCGTGGGCGACGATGACCAGAACATCTACGCGTTTCGCGATACCAACAACCGCTATATCGAGGCATTCCGCAAAGACTACGAGGCCCAGGAAGCCTTCCTCGTGGAGAACTACCGCTCCAGTGCCTGCATCATCGCGGCGGCCAACCACCTGATCGGCCTCAACGGCCAGCGACTGAAGCTCGGCAATCCCATTTCGATCGACGCGCGGCGTCGGGACGACCCGCCGGGTGGCGAGTGGCAGGCCCTGGATCCTCAGCGCCGTGGCCAGGTGTTGCGCCTGAGCGTCGATCCGGCCGATCGGCCGTTCGGCAACCGCCAGGCCCAGGCCGCGCTGCAGGAGCTGCAACGTCTGCTGGCGCTCGAGAACGGTGTTTGGCAGGGCTGCGCGGTACTCGCTCGCAATCACCGATACCTGCTGGCAGTCCAGGCCTGGTGCGAGCACAACGGCGTGCCGTATCACCTGGCGTCGGACAAGGACAGTGGTCTGCCGCCCACCCGCCAGCGCGACTTCGTGGCGGTGATTGACTGCCTCGCGCAACTGGCCGAGCCCCTGGCCGTCGATCAGGCGTGGCAGCGGGTGCGGACTCTGCTCGATGAGTATTCGACGGCCTTTTTCGAGGCGGCCTTCGAAGAGCTGCGGGTCGAGTTCGGTGAATTCCAGGTGAAGCCTGCGACGATCAGCCAGAGCCTGTACGACTATGTGCGCGAGATGCGCCGGCAGGCGGGCAACGGCCTGTATCTGGGAACCGCGCATTCGGCCAAGGGCCTGGAGTTCCGCCATGTGGTGCTGTTGGACGGGGGCTGGGTCGACAAGCAGGAGACGCTCGAAGAGGAGCGTCGCTTGTACTACGTCGGCATGACCCGTGCCGAGCAGACCCTGACCTTGTGCGAGTTCACTGTGGACAACCTCTTCAGTGGGTGCCTGCCCTCGAGCATCCCGCGTCAGGTTTTCGCGGGATGTCACGACCCGCTCCTCGACAGGCGCTACCAGCAACTGAGCCTGAAGGATGTCAATCTTGGCCATGTGGGGCGTCACGCCGAAGGTGACGACATCCATGCGCGGGTGCGTGACTTGCGCCCTGGCGCACCACTGACACTGAGGCCTCAGGGTGAGAGCTACCTGATCCTCAATCAGTGGGGGCAGGTGGTCGGACGAACCGCCAAGTCCTTCGCGCCGGGATTCTCGGTCGAGCGATGTGAAGTGGCCGATATCGTCGTGCGCTACCGGGAGGAAGGCAGCGAGGAGCACTGGGACAAGTACCCCTGCCAGCGTTGGGAAGTCGTGGTGCCGCGTATCTGTGGCATGCCTGGTTAGTGCGGGCATGCCACAGGGGGGATCGAGGCGACCCGGGGCTGCTGGCAGGCCAGCCCCGGTGTGGTCGGTGGAATGAGCCTGCTGATGCATGAGGCGTCTGCTGGCAATGATCCTGGTGATTTATGTAGGTCCTACAGCCATTCTTCCGTTGTTTATGTAGTCCTTTTCCTAAAGGCACCTTTTCCCTCCGGTAGCCCGTTGTAGCGGATTGGCGCTGGCTTTAGTCTCGGCCTGCTCGTCGCGCTTCACCCGTCGGAACAGGCCGGACCACTGGGCAGCTTACTGCGCAGGGATCGCGCGGTCTGGTCTGGCGGTTCCGGAGGATGAACCGCGACGGGCTCTTTCTTTTTCCAGGGGGGCAAGGTCATGGACAAGGACGAACACGCAAAGGGCACTGGCGACCTCAAGATCGTCAGCCTGGTCGGCCGCACCAAGCGATACTCGGTGCGCGACTGGGTGCAGGCGATCCCGGGGTTGCCGACCGAGGACGTGCTGCAGGAAACAACGATCATCCTGGGCTGCATCACCGGGCTGACCTACCAGGCGCTGAGCCAGCCCAAGGAGGCACAGACGCTGATGCGGGCGACGTATTACCTCAGCGGCATGGCCAAGGCGATGATCGATGGGCAGTTGCCGGTGAGGCAGGAGCAAGGCGACAGTTGAATGTCGGCGTAACGGCAAGGGCCGCTTTCGAGCAATCGAAAGCGGCTTTTTTCGTCTGGGTGTCGCACGTGGCGTGGCACCGGATCACCAGCAAAGCGGGTGCCAGATGCCACCGCCCCGCAGCAGCCTCAACTCACTCCGGCCAACCGCTTGATCTGCTCGGCAAAGTCCTTCTCGGCAATCTTCACCTCCACCAGCACCGGCCGATCCACCACCCTCAGCAACTGCGGCAGCAGCCGTTCCAGCTGGTCCACCGTCTCCACCCGGTAACCTAGTGCGCCATAGCCAGTGGCCAGCGCCGTATAGTCCAGCCCGGGCAGGGTGTCGAACGGCGCGACCTCACCCGCCGGGGTGAACGCCGCGGGGTCGACGAACGCCTGCTCGATCGCATACACCTGGTTGCTCATCACGAACACCACGGCATTGACCTTGTTGCGCGCCAGCGCCGCCAGCGACTGGCTGACCATCATGAAGCCGCCGTCGCCGGCCACCACCACCGGGCGCTGGCCGCTGCCCAGGGCCACGCCCAGGGCGCAGCCGGTCTCGTGGCCGAGCGAGCCCCAGATGGCGTCGGAGATGAAGCTGCCGCGGGGCATGCCATTGATGTTGCTGGCCACGTACAGCGACGAGCTCTCGCCGAGGATCAGTGTGCTGCTCTGCCACAAGCGATGCTCCTGGGCAAAGTTCACCAGGCTGTCGAAGAAGCTCGCGTAGCTCAGCGCGCTGGGCACCGCGCCGCTGCCCAGCAGTGGGCGCGAGGCGGCCAGGGCCGCGCCCGGGCGCGGGAACTGGGTGTCCACCTTCAGGGCCTTGAGCAGGGCGTCGACGTAGTCGGGCAGGCGCACGTTGGGGTAGTAGTCGGCGCCGGCGCGGGCCAGTTCGCAGTTCACCTGGACGATCTGGCCGTAGCGGGCCTTGAGCAGGTCCAGGTAGTCGTCGGTGAAGATCACGCCGATGGCCAGGATGCAGTCGCAGGCATCCACCCGGGCCGAGGTCTCCGGGCGCGAGGCGGGGCCGGCGTAGGTGCCGATGAAGGGCGCCTGGCTTTCGTCGAGCACGGTCTTGGCGTCGAGGGTGGTGGAGAAGGGCAGGCCGCAACTCTCGATCAGGCGCTGCACGGTGTCCTGCAGGCCGTAGCGGATGATCTCCACGCCCAGCAGCACCAGGGGCTGGTGCGCCGTCGCCAGGCGCTGCACGCTGGCCTCGACCAGGCTCTGCAGGGCCTGGGGATTGGACGGGCGCGGGGCCGGGGTCAGCTGGCCGTGAGGGCGGCTGACCTCGGCGCCCCAGATGTCCTGGTAGGCCTCCAGGTAGATGGGCTGGCGGTGGGTGAGGGCGGCGATCAGCGCGTTGTCGATCTGCCACGGCGCGCGGTGCGCGTCGGACAGGATCTCGCAGGCCACGGTCACCTGCTCCAGCACGTTGCGGTCGGCCTCGAAGTTGCCGGTGGAGTGGTGGAACAGCACGTTCTGGGCATTGGCCTTGAGGCGGTCGCAGGTCGAGGGGCTGGCGGAAATCACCACCACCGGGTTGCGCTCCACATAAGCTCCGGCGATGGCGTTCACCGCGCTGAAGGTGCCCACGCCGTACTGCAGCGACACCGCGCCCAGGCCGTGCACCCGGGCGTAGCCGTCGGCGCTGTAGGCGGCGCCCATCTCGTAGATCTCGCCCACGGCCTCGATGCCGTCAAAGGCATCCAGCGCGCTCATGAAGTTCGAGCAGTAGTCCCCCGGCACCTGGAACACCTTGTCCAGGCCCAGCTCCTTGAGGCGGGTCAGCAGGTAATCGGCGACGGTGAAGAGGCTCATTGCTTGATCCCCGCGCAGATGGTCTGGGTGATGCCTTCAAGCACTTGCGAGGGATGCGTGGGCATCGGCGGCGTGGTGTAGTCGATCTCTTCCGGCGCCGGGGTCGGCAGCAACTGGTAACCGGCGGGGAGCCAGTCGGGGCGGGGCAGCTCGAAGAACTCCTGCAGCGCGGACTCGGCAGTGGTCAGCGCGCCTTCGACCCAGCCCTGCCCGTAGGAATAGGCCTCGCCGACGATGAACACCTGCTGGTCCTTCACCGGGTGGCGCATCTTCTGGATGATCAGGTCCAGGCGGTAGTTGGCCTTCCACTCGTGCCAGCCACCGCCGAACGGGTCGGCGTCCCAGGCGTGGTACACCGCCGAGTAGGGCGCCGGCAGCTCGACCTGCGCGTGCAACTGGGTGACCTGGCGTTGGGCGATGCGCACCATCTCGTCGCTGATCTGGAACTGTGTGCGCGGCACCACGGCGTCGCTGGCGATGCGGCCTTCGAGGCTGCGCGGGGTGTAGCCGACGAACTCGGGGCCGTCTTCCAGGCCTTTCCAGAACGGCACGGTGCCGATGTCGTTGTAGGAGGCCATCAACAGCGAGTTGTAGGTCTGTTCGCCGCCGGGCTGCTCGCACTCGGTGCCCATGTAGTAGCACTGGCGGATCGGCAGGTCGGTGACCGAGCGCCCGGCCACCAGGCCCAGGTTGCGCCACCAGGGTTGCTCGTAGGCGAGGAACATCTTGAACGCCGACTGCACCAGCACCGAGCCGAGGTTGTCCTTGAGCCACGGGTCGTCGAACAGCGGCGAGTCGATCAGCTCCAGCGAACGGCGCGGCAGGGCGAGGATCACCTGGCGGGCGTGGATGATGTCCTCGCCTTCGAGGTCGTGGGTCTTGCCGTTGATGGTCTCGGTGTGGCGCAGGTGCAGGCGGTAGGGGTACTCGGTGTCGTCGCTGTAGCTCAGGGCGGCCAGGCGGCGGTTCATCTGAATGCGCTGGTCGGCGGGCACCAGGCCGCCGGCCTGTTCGGTGAAGCGCCGGGCCAGGGTCAGCGGCAGGCTCTGGAAGCCATCCTTGAGCGTGCGGAACACGGTGGCATCGCTGTACTCGGTGGCCGGCAGCTGGGTCACGGCGCTGGCGTTGGCGACGTTCGCCTCGTAGCCGCCGGCGTCCTTCATGAACTGGTAGCCCTCGTTGCTCAGCACGCGGTAGAGCAGGTCCCAGAAGCCGTAGCGCCAGATCGGCTTGCCGAACACCTGCACTTGCATCTGCTCGGCCAGGCTCAGCTTGTCGAAGCCGGGGTAGATGCTGTTCATCACGTTGACCTGGAGGTCTTCGGGGTTGTAGCCGCGTTCGGTCCAGCCCAGGTCGTAGGGGATCTTGTGCGGCGCTTCGATGAAGTCGCGGAACCGGAAGCGCTGGCCACGCAGGTAGAACAGGTTGTCCTTGGCGCCGATTGGGGCGTCCTTGGGCAGCTCGTTGCCCATGGGGAAGTCCTGGCTCGGCAGGCCCAGGTGCTGCACCAGCGTGTCGACCATCACATGGCCGTCAGCGCCGGGCATGTAGCGCATGCCACCGACTTCGGCGACCACGTTGGGCAGACCGGGCAGCTTGACGCTGAACAGCCTCCCGCCGATGCGATCGCCATATTCGAACAACTGGATACGCTGGCTGTCGCCGTGGGCCTGTTGCAGGCGCCAGGCGCTGTAGGTACCGGAGACACCGCCGCCGATGATGGCGACGTCCAAGGGTTGGGGCTGGCTCATCGCAAATTCCCTTTTGTTGTGTGTGGGCAAGGAAATCCATGTGACGAGCCAGTATTGTCGAGGTTTGCTGGAATGCCAGTTTGCCATCATCGAATTTATGGATGGCCGTTCATAGCGTGATTGCAGGTCTGTATAGGTGGGTTCCGACAAGGGCTGCCAGCAACCATTCAGACTTCCGACTGTGCCTCCATGAACTCGTCGATCCAAGGTGTGATGTCGATCCCATCGGAGGTGGCGAGCAACGCTGGACTGATGCGCCAGTGCAGGTTGCCATTACCCGGCACGTTCACTCGCTGGATCAGTTGCACGTCCTCCAGTACGGCTGCCAGTTTGCTGGTGTCGGGTGGGTTGCAGCCGCTGCTTGCGATGAAATAGGCACGCCCCAGGCCAAGCGCAGCATTCGGTTGGCGAGCCTTGACGGCGTGATTGGCCAAAGGAAAAGGCGCTCCCTTCAGGTTCGCGCGCAAGTAATCAAGCGTGGCGTTGATCGTTGCGATTGGAAACAGCCGCCCTGGCTGGGTTCTGATGCCCTTGGGGGTGATGCGGTAATGAAAACTGACGCTGTGGCCTTTCGTCGTGCATTCATGCCAGTCGTCATCCAAGGTTGCCACTGCCTGGCGCCGTCTTGTCTTCACCTCGGACGGGGCAGCGCTGGCGCAGATCGGCAAGTCATAACCGATCATGAACAGTGCAGCCTCCAAAGCGCGCAGTCGTGTTTGTGCAGGCAGTCTGGCGAACTGGCTGGTCTTGGCATTCTCGTGTGACAGCACCGCTTCCAGAAGCCAGCTCGCATGCATGTTCCACTGCGCGTGCAACGCCCCGGACTTCAAACGCTGGAAGACCAGCCCCGCACTGGAAGGGTTGCGCCATTTCGGATTGGCGGCGTCCGGCGCGTTCTTTGCCGGTGCCCAGGGGAAGTCCAGTGCCGCCGGGACCGTCGTCAGTTGCCTGTCCTGGCAGAACAAGGTCACTGCCCATCCCAACGCCGCGGCCACACGGCTGTCGTAGATGATCAGGCTTCGGCAGAGCAACGAATAGACCTTGGTCATCCCGGCATTGAAACGCAGCGAGTGCGCAAGGGTGTCGATGTTTCCCGAGTCCAGCGCATCGCGCACTTCGATCAGCGTCTGTGCCAAGCCTGTCTGATTGGCGTGCAGCCAGCGCACATTGCCCGCCTGCACACCGCCCCAGCCCATCACTCCAGTGGTCGCGGCGCAGGCAGCAGTATCGTCTGATCGTGGGGTAAGCGCGCGTTGCAAGGCGCTCTTCCACTTGTCGAGGTCGACCGCGTTGTCATCGAAGGAGGTGCCCGTCGACGCAGGCCAGGTGTACTGGCGGTAGGCGTCATGAAGACTGGCGCACTGCCAGGGCCCGGTACGGCGGTTGTGGTAGCGGTGGGCGAGAGTGCCGTTGTCCAGGTTGTCGGCCAGCCATTCGATGAATGGCTCGACCATGGGACGTTTCAGGTAATCGGTTCGAAGCATCTTCTGGTCCATGTCATCGGTTTGCGTGTATTTGCTGGCGACTGGCCTGTTCATCCAAGGCTTTACAGACCTGGAGGTTCACCTCGACGAACTCGCTCCAGGTGTAGGTATTCGCGTAATGCCGTTGATACTGCCGATCTACCTGGCAGATCTCGGGCCGGTTGGCGTAGATCGTGCATTGTCGGCTGGCCGTGTCATGGTGCCGGCAGGTACCGTCGCCGCGGTCGAGGAAACGGGTTTCCTCGGCCAGGTGCACGTTACGGCAGCACAAACCACACTTGTTGCATGGAAAGGCGGGTAACGTCATATCAGTGAGGCCAGCCATTGACGTGTGCTGGCGCTGTTGCCAGCCTCGAAGGGCAGCTCGATATCGCGTTTGGCCACTTCTTCTCGCAGCACTTGGCTGCGCTGCAGTTCGTCGTTACAGGCCGTCAGTGTCAGGGCGAACGCCTCCTGTTCCGCGACATCCAGGTTGAACTCGAGCAGGCTCAGTTCGGTGAGGTAGCGATCCAGCTCTGCATTCACCGCCTGGAAGTGCTGGATTGCATCGGCATGGGGCATGATCGATTCGACGAATGCCCAAAGTTTGAGCCCCATCGGGCTGTGCAGTAGCACATAGTTCAGGCCGAGGGTAACCACGCCGGTGAGCAGTGCGCTGGCGAAGGCGGCCAACTCACTGCCGAACGGGAAGCTGCACAGTGGCAGCAGATGGGTATGGGCCATGGTTCCCACCGCTGTGGCAGCCCCCAGGGACATCAGGCTGGTGATCGCCTTGCACAGGTCGACGAAGCCCAGTTTTTCTGGGTTGAAGATCATCAGCTTGATCGCCTTGACCAGCTGGCTCCAGACTTCGCGGATGATCTTGATCGCCATGACCTTGGTGGTCGCGAACACGTTGAACAGGGTGGTGGTGGCGCTGGCCATGATGCCGGCGAAGACGCCATCCTTGAAGGCGATGAGAAAGTCCGTGAAGCGCTTCTGTACCCGCTCCCAGATGCCCTTGAGTGTGGCATTGACGCTATCGATGAAGATCTCGAAGTCGAAACGGTTCTTGAGTTTGTCGAGCAGGGCTGGCAGTTGGCCGCGCAGTTCGAACCACACTTCGGCCAGCACCAGGCCGAGCATCTGCCGGGTGCCCATCTGCCAGCCGTTCTTCAGCGACGCAGAGGCTGTCTGCTCCCAGAACTTGCTGCTGGTGTAGTAGGCGCGGTTGATCTGCTCGTTGTAAGGCGCGCGGGCGGCCTCGTCGCGTTTGCGCATTTCCTGAGGGTCGATCGCCTTGAGTGTTTCGATCTTGCTCGCTTCCTTGCGGATCTTGTCTTCCAGTTGTCGTGCCTGGTGTTGCTCTTGCGGTGTATCGCGTGGCAGCTTGGCCAGACGCTGGCGGTTGCTGGCCAGTTTCCTCTCGTGTTCGTAAATCAGCCCAGGCAGACCATCCAGATAATCGTTGATGGGCCTCTGTCCTTTGGACTTGTTGATGCTCTCGTGGGTGGTCTGCAGGTTGCTGCTCTGGTTGGCCAGCATCACGCCGTCGAGCCCGGCCAGCTTGCGGCCGGCATCATCATGAATCGTCTTCGCGCTGATGACGTGATCAAGGTTGCGCTTTTGCGAGGGCGCGAGCGTAGCGTTGCGGTAGGGGTCGTGCAGCTCGCCTGCCTGGTGCACGGACTTGTCCCGCGCGCCCGTGGCGATGTAATTAGCGTGGCTGTGGTACGGGTCCGGGTCATAGGCGCCACGCTGCTCGTAGTTCTGCTTCTCCTCATCGGTTGCCCAGATGTTGTTGCGGACGTTATGGATGGTGTTCACATCGCCACCGTCCTTGTCCTGAAACAGCAGGAAGTCCAGGCCAAAGCTGGTGGCCAAGCTGTTGACCACGGTCTTTTCGAGCTCTTCGGCCCAAGGATAGTCTTTTGCGGCAGCGTGCATGATAAGGTCCATGAATTCAGGGAAGTGGCAGGGGAGGTTGGCCCCCCCTTGAGGCGTCAGGCCGGCTCGACTTCGTCGGCTTCGGCGCTGGCCTTGACCATCACCTTGTCCAGTTCGCTTTCGTTAAGGATCATCGAGCCATCCTTGTCCAGATCCATGGTCGGGACGCCGTCTTCGTTCTTGACGATTTCACCGTTGGCTTTCTTGAGCTTGAAGATTGGCGTGGTGATGACGTTCACCAGGATGCTGGCCAGCATGTAGCCGTTCTCGATGGTGCGTACGATCGAGTCGTTGAACTTGGCCAACTCCGCAGCTGTATCTACATTGCGGCCCTTGAGGTCCTCCAGGAAGCTGTCGATGCCCTTGAGGTTGTCGAAGTACTGGTTGAATTGGGCGAAGATGGCCATCAGCGATCGGCGGATCTTGCGCACGTAATGTTCGGTTTCCTTGAGCATCTCGGTGGCCCGGACGAGCTTCTCAATGGCGCCGGCCACCTCCTGAGCGACCTTGTGGGCATTCCTCAGTGCTTCTTCGCCATGGCTGTTGTAGGCCCAGCCGGCAATCGCCAGCACCGGTGCTGCCACCGCAGCTCCCAGGATCGCTGTACCGCCGGCAATACCTAGGCCTCCGGTGGCCAGTGAGCCTCCACCGATGGCCGCGAGGGTGGCGTTACTGGCTGCTACACCTGCCAGCGATGAAATCGCGGTGCCGGTTGACGCTGCGCCCAGGGCCATCACCCCACCGTATACGGCGAAGCCTGCTGCGGCGCCTGCGGTCCCCGCGCCGGCAACGGTACCCAGCACACCCACGGCCGTGTAGCTGTAGCCATCGACCTTCTGCAGGTTGTGCCGGGGGATGTTGACTTCAAGTTTGTGCTGGCGGCCGGTGTTCAGCTGTTCCATCAGCTTGTCGGCCAACGTCTTGAACTCAGCGAAGCTCTGACCGATCTCGAGTTCTTTCTTGCCCAGGTTGTCGAGGGCGTAAGTGGTGTTGGTCTCTTGTTCGTCGAAGGGCTGTTTCTTCGCGTCATAGCGCTTCTGGGCATCCTCGACAATCAGGTCGGCCTCCGAATGGCGTTGGTAACCGTCGTAGCCTTTCTTGGCACCGTAGGCGGCGGTAACCAGGGCGGCGGCGCCGAGAATCAGTGGAAGCGGCATGGCAATGTCCTTTTGTTGGCGTAGTGGTATTTGTCGTGTGGCCTGCTTGGCTCACGGTGAACCGAGGGTGATGCAAAACTGTTCAGGCCGGGCAGGCGTCCAGGTAGAACGCATGCATCGAACGCAACCGCTGGCGGATCTCTTCGACCCATACCTGCGGAGCATGCACATGGATGTTGTCGTTGAGCCCGAAAATCCACCACAGCGTCTCGCGGTCCAGAGCAACCTTCGCGTGCAGGCGTTTCCAGTCCCGGTCAGGCAAGTCGCTCAACACCTGCTCATGACTGAGGGGCGTCTCTCGAAGCAGGGCGGCGATCTGCGGGTGGATATCGGCGACCAGTTCCACTTCGGTAGCGGATTGGCGCAGATTGAACACGCCGCTGGCGATGTAGTCGTCGACATCGAACGCGCTGTACAACCGTGCAGGTTCTTCGAGGAGCTCGATCTGCTGGATGCGGTGCAAGGCGAACTGGCGTAGATCGCCGTAGTCGTCGACGGTGGCAATCAGGTAGCTGATCGCATGTCGGGACACCAGGCCTGCCGGGTGCAGCCGAAACTGCCTTAGGGCATCCTTGCTGCGGCTTCTGTAGGTGACTCTCAGCTGTCGACGTTCTAGCAGCGCGGTAGATACCTGCGTCCAGGCCTCTGGCGCGATTGCCGCAGGCAACAGAGTCTTGCCGTTGGGTAGCGCGCGTACCCGGCGCGCCCAATCCGCCAGGCCGTTGCCACCCAGGCCGTGCAGGTAGTTACGAGCCCTGCGGAACTGCGGTCCCAGCTGATCCAGAACCGACTGGGGCAACAAGGCTTGCAGGTGGTTCTGCGACAGGTAGAGGGCCAGGGCAGTGGGAGCATCCATGTCCTCCAGCTGCAGTGGCGCATTGCGTGTGAAGCTCCAGCGAAACGGCATCTCGCTGTCATCGCACAACAGGGAGAAGGGGATAGACAGGCGATTCAGGTCGCGCTGGATGGAGCGCAGGGTCACTGAAAAGCCACGATCGCGGAGTTTTTCCAGCAACGTGGGGGTAGCAATACGCTGGGGTTCAGTGGGAATCAGACGTAGCAATGCGAACAGTCTGAGCAGCGTGTCCTTCGCTTGAGACATCGAAAACGACCTTGTTCTGAGTAGTCTGGGACCGGGTACGGCCTTCAGCTATGTCGATCGTAACGCTGAGTGGTGGCCGTATGCCAGCTTTAGATGGCGATTCAAGGGCATGGGCAGTGCCTTCGCCCCGTGCTACTCCGCTCATTGGCGTTGTGCCTTTTCGCGTTTTAGTTCGCTGAACTCGTGGTACCACTCGAGGCCTTTCTTCAGCACCACGGCAAAGCCGATGATGGCAAACAGGTTTTTCATATTCAGGTGCTCTTGGGGGAGTGGGGGTAGTCTTGACCAGGAGGGCGACAAGCTGCGTCGCGATACTCAGGAGCCAGCACGCTGGAGATTGGTGCTCGAATGCAGGGTTCTAGTGGCGTCCTGGCTGGTCGAAGCGGCTTCTTCGACATTCTGCGGCGAGGCCTTGAAGGCTTTGTGCATGGGGCGCCGGGAGTTTGCTATCGCTCTCGGGCGACCAGGAGATTGAAAGGGCCAATCCCGTGTTCTGTCTGTGGCACTGCGCAAGGAGATAACGATCCTTCACAGGCTCAGGATCGTCGCAAAGCTGCTGCCAGCGCGACGGTCAACATCACACCCACGCCCATGGCCAGGCTGATGGTCACGGCAACCCCCAGCCGCTCCAGCAACCCCGCCATCGCCAGGTAGAACGCAATCACCCCCACCGCGCCAATCGCATTGCCCCTGACCATCGCCGCCATCCCGGCCCGACCGCCCTGCACATGAGCGAACACCACCAACGGCCAGGCAATCACCGGGATCGGCGCCAGCATCCCGCTGGTCGCCGGCCCCAGCCAGCTGGCCAGGCTGGTGGTGACCATCAGCAGCGAGGTGGCGGACACCATGCGCAGGGGGATCTCCCAATACCGGTGTCGGGGACGGGCGAGGGTGTCGGGCTTGGGCTCGCGGCCGCTGGCGCGGATCAGCACGCCGATCAGCAGCAGCGCCACGGCCACCGACAGGTACAGCCCACCCCAGTGGGTGAAGGCATAGGCCGCCAAGCCATAGAACAGGATTGCCAGCGCGACCGCCGGAGCGATGCCGACCCTGCGCGTGGCGAACAGGTAGACGGTGTAGGTGGCCTGCACCGCCGCCAGCCCACCCAGCGCGCCGGGCACCGCGCCCAGGGCGAAGCCCGTGCCTTGTTCCAGGCACAGGAAGGTCATCACCAGGGCCGAGGTGATCGGCAGCCCGGACAGCAGCCCGCCAAGCAGCCCGCCCCAGCGCCGCGAGGCAAGGGAGATGGCCCACATCAGCAGTGGGGTGACCAGGAGTTTCAGGTAGAAAAGGGTCATTGCACGGGGTTCCGGTTCTGCAAGGGTGGCGCCCGCCGTCGGCATTGGGTGGGGCGCGGGTCAATCAGCCGCGGCTGGCCTCCAGTGCCTGGGCGAGGTCGGCGATGATGTCGTCGCTGTGCTCGATGCCGATCGACAGGCGCACCATGTCGCGCGGCACGCCGGCTTTCTCCAGCTCTTCGTCGTTGAGCTGGCGGTGGGTGGTGGAGGCGGGGTGGCAGGCCAGCGACTTGGCATCGCCGATGTTCACCAGGCGCACCACCAGTTGCAGCGCATCGATGAAGCGCGCCCCGGCCGCCTGGCCGCCCTTGATGCCGAACGACAGGATCGATGCAGGCTTGCCGCCGGTGTAGCGCCGGGCCAGCTCGTGCTCGGGGTGGTCCGGCAGGCCTGCGTACTTCACCCAGGCTACCTGGTCGTGCTCCTGCAGGTAGCGGGCAACCTTGAGCGCGTTCTCGGTATGGCGCTCCATGCGCAGGGCCAGGGTCTCCAGGCCTTGCAGGATCAGGAAGGCATTGAACGGCGACAACGCGGCGCCAGTGTTGCGCAGCGGCACCACGCGGCAGCGACCAATGAAGGCGGCGGGGCCGAAAGCCTCGGTGTAGGTGACGCCGTGGTAGGACGGGTCGGGGGTGTTGAGCAGGGCAAAGCGTTCCTTGTGATCGGCCCAGGGGAACTTGCCCGAGTCGATGACGATGCCGCCGATGCTGGTGCCGTGGCCGCCGATGTACTTGGTCAGCGAGTGCACCACGATATCGGCGCCGTGCTCGAACGGGCGGCAGAGAATCGGCGTGGCCACGGTGTTGTCGACGATCAGCGGCACGCCATGGCGGTGGGCCGCCTCGGCCAGCGCGGCAATATCGACGATGTTGCCGGCGGGGTTGCCGATCGACTCGCAGAACACCGCCTTGGTGCGTTCGTCGATCAGCGCCTCGAGGGCGGCGATGTCGTCGTGGGCGGCGAAGCGAGTGGTGATGCCCATGCGCGGCAGGGTGTGGGCCAGCAGGTTGTAGGTGCCACCGTACAGCTTGGCCACCGAGACGATGTTGTCGCCGGCCTCGGCGACGGTCTGGATGGCGTAGGTGATGGCGGCCATGCCCGAGGCCACCGCCAGCGCGCCGACCCCGCCCTCGAGTGCGGCCATGCGCTGCTCGAGCACGTTGTTGGTGGGGTTCATGATGCGCGAGTAGATGTTGCCCGCGACCTTGAGGTCGAACAGGTCGGCACCGTGCTGGGTGTCGTCGAAGGCGAACGAGGTGGTCTGGTAGATCGGCACGGCCACCGCCTTGGTGGTCGGGTCGGGGCTGAAGCCCGCGTGGATGGCGAGTGTTTCCAGCTTCATGCGGTCGTTCCTTGAGCGTGGGGTGGAAGCGGTTGAGCATGGGCTGGGGCAGCGCTGGCGGTCAAGGGTCGAGGTTCAACGTTGCGTCGAGGGCACCTGGCGCCGTTGAGTCTCTTCCTCGAGATAGCCGATCAGCGCGGTCACTTCGGTTTCGCCCAGGCGCATGTTGGGCATCGCCAGCTGGTTGTACTGCGCGTACAGCAGCATCGCCAGCGGGTCTTTCTCCGCCAGCATCCGGTCCGGTTCCATCAGCCAGCGTTTCAACCACTGCTCTTCGCGCTGTCGGGTGACGCCCAGCAGATCCGGGCCAATGCCGCGGGTGGCGCCGGGCTCGGCCTCGCCCAGGGTATGGCACGACGAGCAACGGGTACGGAACAGTTGTTCGCCGGCGCTCGGCGGGCGGATATCCGGGGCCTGGGTGTAGTCGAGGCGCTGGGCGCTGGCGGTCTTCCAGTTGTGCAGGCTGTTGGCCAGGCGGTCGGCGAGGATGTACGGGCTTTCGAAGGGCGAGGCCTTCATCCAGCGGCCGGTGGCCTGGTTGCCGATGATCAGGCTGAGGTTGTGGTCCTTGCTGCGACCGTTCTCCAGGCCCTCGATGTACAGCCCGAGGCTGCGGCGCAGTTGTTCGATGTCGGCGGCTTCGCCGGTGAGCAGGGTCCAGCCGGGGCCGATGGCGAACTTCTCGGCGTAGCGTTTGAGGGTGGCGGGGGTGTCGTTGTAGGGGTCGATGCTGATCGAGTAGATGAAGATGTCCTGGCCCACGCGCTCGCCCAGCAGCTTCTGCACCTGGCGCAGGCGCGCGGTTTCCACCGGGCAGGAGTCGCCGCAGCCGGTGAAGATGAAGTTGATGGCCACCACCTTGTCCTTGATCAGGTCGTCGAAGAAGCGCACCTGCTGGCCGTCCTGGGTGAGCAGGGGGATGTTGGGGAAGTAGTCGGCGCCCCAAGGCGTGGAGGGCGTTGCGCGGGTGCTGGGGGGCAGCGACCAGGAAAGGCTGAGGGTGAGCAGCAGCAGGAGCAGCAGGCGGCAGAGGCGGGGCATGGTCTGACCCTCTTGGGTTGGCATGAAAGGGCCGCGTAGCGGCCCCTTGCACGACGTCACTTGATACTCAGCGGCACCGTCACGCTCTGCCCCAGTGCCGACTTCACCGTTACCGCCGGTGGCGAGGCCGGGCCGCTGCCGGTGGTGGTCACCGACAGCTTCCAGCGCGCGCCGCTGCCGCTGGTGGTCAGGGTCGCCAGGCCCAGGTCGAGCGGCCCGCTGGTGGTGTTGGTGGAGACCCGGATGCTGTTGCCGGCGGCCACCGTGGTGGTCCCGGCGATTTCCCAGGTCCAGCGGCTGTTGCTGCGTAACTGCACCGTGGCGCTGCTGACCTGGATCTGGTCCATCGGTACCGCCGGCGAGACCGCGATGCTCACGGTGGCCGGCGCCAGCGACTCGAGGCCCTTGGCATCGCGCGCGGCGTAGGTGAAGCTGGCGGTGAATGCCGTGGCGACCGTGGCCGGCGGGGTGTAGGTCAGCTGGGTGCCGTTGCTGCTCACCGTGCCCTGGCCAGAGTCGGGCTGGGCCAGGCTGCTGATGCTCAGCGGCAGGTTGCCGTCTGGGTCGGTGTCGTTGGCCAGCACGTTGAGCACGATCGGCTTGCCGGCCATGGTCGCGGCGCTGTCGTTCACCGCCACCGGCGGTTTGTTGCCGTCGTTGCCGGTGCCACTGCTGGCCGTGCGGAAGGTCGGCAGGGCGGCGGAGTTGACGTATTCCACGCCATCCCAGCCGGGCAGCGGCGTCGGCATCAGCTGGAACTGGCCGGGGTGCTCAAGGTCCCAGCGCAGCAGCATCGAGGTGTCCTCGTGCTGGGTGTTGTGGCAGTGCTCCATGTAGGTGCCGGCGAACTCGCGGAAGCGAATGGCCATTTCCACTTCTTCCGACGAATCAGCGTCCGGGCCGATGCGGTAGACGTCCTTGCGCGCCCATTTTTCCCATTCCGGCGGCGCCTTGCCGTCGCGGCTGAGGATCACCCCTTCCTCGAAGTGCACATGCACCGGGTGGCTCCAGCCGTTGCCACCGTTCTTGATCTTCCACACTTCCAGGGTGCCGTCGCCGCTGAAGCCCGCGTCGCTGGCTTCGTTGGCCAGTTGCGGGGCGGCGCTGATGCGTCGCGGGTCCATGGTGTAGCCGAAACCGCCGTCGGTCTTGATGGTCCAGGGCGTGCTGTCGGTGCCGTCGGAACGGCCGAAGAGGAACTCGCGGTGGCGCGCGGCCTTGATCTTGACCTGATCGCTGGCGCTGTTGCGGTCGATGGGCAGGGGGATCATCACCAGGCCCGCGGCCTTGCCGGGCTTGGCCGGTTCGTACAGGCTCGGGTCCATGCTGACGTCCTGGCCGGTGTAGGGCTGCACGATCAGTTGCATGAACTTGCCGACCACCGGGTCGCCGCCATCCCATTCCGGGCCGTTGCTGGTCTGCCTGATCACGGGTTTGTACTTGCCCGACAGCACATCGGCCAGGGCGATGGGCTGTTTAGGGCCCTTGCCGGTCTCGTGTTCCATGAGGTTGACGAAGTACAGCTTGTCGCCGACCTTGATCCCGTTCTTGGCGAAATTGATGATGATGTCGTAGCGCTCGGCAATGCCCTGCAGCGGCATGATGGCGTTGTTGTCCTGCAGGTTGCCGTCGCCGTTGAGGTCCAGGGTGCCGTCGAACGGCACGGCGTGTTCCATGATGTTGCCGTCGTTGGCGATCATGTGGAACGGCACCCGGGCGTAGGAAAGGTTGGAGCCGGTCGGGCCCTTGAACTCGCCGCTGGTGCCGGCGATTTCACGCACCACGGCAAACTTGAAGTAACGCGACACCGAGCCGTTGAGGATGCGGAAGCGGTAGCTGCGTGCACGCACCTTGAGCTTGGGCTGGTACTGCCAGTTGACCAGGATCTGGTCGCCGAGGAAGCCGTCGGTGTTGAACGGGTTGAACCACAGCTGGCCGTTGGCGTCCCAGGCCTTGTCGGCGATCAACAGGTTGACGTCGTAGTCGCGGTTGCCCCAGGGCATCGCCGCGCCACTGGGGAAACGCAGGTTGACACCGTCCTGCAGGGCTTCGTTGCCGCGGTCGATGGCCGAGTAGTAGTTCATCATCACCGCGTTGCCCTTGTAGACGTTCTGCGCGGTGAAATCGAGCATGTGGTCATGGAACCAGTGGGTGCTCATGGTTTCGCGCCAGTCACCGCGGATCTTGATGCTGCCGTTTTCGCAGGTCTTCAGGCCTGGGGAGGCGTCGTTGACGAACAGGGTCTCGCCTGGCGCGCAGGGGAAGGCGGCGCGCGGGTCCTGGGCGCGGGTGTTGATGGTGTCGTAGCCGGCCAGCTGGATCGGCCAGCGGTAGTCGTAGTACTGGCCGGGGAAGAAGTAGGCGTTGGCGAAGCCGTCGCTCTCGGCCGGCGAGTGGCCGTTGTGCTCGTGGGTGGAGAGGGTGTGCAGGCCGAAGCCGTTGTTGGCCGACGGGTCGATCGGCAGGGCGTTGTAGTGGCGCATCAGCACCGGCTGGCCGTAGCGCACCATCAGCAGCTTGACCGGGAAGGTGCCGTCGAAGGTCCACAGCGCCTTGTGCCCTTGCAGGGGCATTTTCGGGTGGAAGCGGGTATCGATGCCCTTGGTGGTGCCCAGGGTAGTGGGGATGTCGGAGGTCTGGTAGTACAGCCCGCCCGGGGCGAACTCACCCTTGGCGTAGTTGTGCAGTTGCTTGCGGTCGCGCAGGCCCTGGTTGATGCGCGCCCCGGCCTGGGCGGTCTTGAACGCGGCCTGGGGGTAGAACTCGTTCCAGCGCTGGTGCGACCAGCCCTTTCCTGGCGGCCGGCCTTCGGCGGGCGAGCCGACCCCGCTGCGGTTGAGGAACATCTCGATCTGCGCCTTCCACGGGTTGCGGTCGAGCACGTTGGCGTACTGCGACGGGAACGGCGTCAGCCCCGGCTGGGTCAGGAACGCCTCCAGGGCGTTGCCGTTGGGGCCGCTGCGGGCGGCGTAGTCGGGGTCCTGGGCGGGGGCCGCGCCGATCACGGGCGGCGGAAAGGTCATGGAGTAGGGCGGGGTGGCCGGGTCGAGTTTTTCCGGGCCGAATTCTTCGAGCAACAGCAACTGCTGGGTGAACGGCTCGGCGCCGAACAGGGGGCTGGGCTTGCCGTTGGTGGGGTACTTGCGCGAGGTCTGCAGCGCGGGGGGCAGCACGTTGTTGCTGGTCACCGTGGCGCGGGTGCCGTAGACGCCATTGGTCAGCTCCAGCGAGCCTTCATTGGCCTCGGGCATTGTTTTCAAGGCCTCCAACGCCGCCGCCTGGTCCTCTGGCGTGGCGGGCGGGTCGCTGTAGGCGGAAGGATCGGTGGGTGGTGGCTGGCTCACGTCGTCGAGCGACCCGGCGACCGCGCTGGCCAGCCCCAGGCTGAGCAGCAGTGCTGTGAGGGAGGACAACCTGAACACCTGGGTCGATGTTGCAGCTGGTTTCTTCATTGCCGTATGCCCCGTGTTGTGCAGACTGGCATCTGTTGCCACTCGAGGAGCGGCGATGTGCCTTGAACAGGGGTCAGCAACGGCTGTGCCAAGCGGTAAATGGCCAAACGCCAGTTGTTTCAAGATGTTGCGGTGTTGCGAACGAGAAACGCTCAAGGTGTTGCCGCAAACCTGGGGCTGGACACCCATTGCTGGGTGGGGAATGCTCCCCAGCCGATGTCATCGATCGTCGCAGGGAGCCCACATGGATCCGCTCTATCTCATCGCCCTTGGCGCCATCGTCGCCGGTTTCGTCCAGGGCCTGTCGGGCTTTGCCTTCGGCATGGTGGCCATGTCGTTCTGGGCCTGGGGGCTGGAGCCGCGGGTGGCGGCTGTGCTGACCGTGTTCGGCAGCCTTACCGGGCAGTTGATCGCGGTGTTCAGCGTGCGTCGGGGCTTCAGCTGGACGTTGCTGTGGCCCTTCGTGCTGGGGGGCCTGGCGGGGATTCCGCTGGGTGTGTGGGTGCTGCCTTACCTGGACATGCTGTGGTTCAAGGCGGTGTTCGGCACGCTGCTGGTAGTGTGGTGCCCGCTGATGCTGCTGGCGCCGCGCCTGCCGCGTCTGCAAGGCGGGCGCCTGGCCGACGGCGCGGTGGGCATGGTTGGCGGGGTGCTGGGCGGCATCGGCGGCTTTACCGGTACCGTACCGACGCTCTGGTGCACCCTGCGCGGTTTCGAGCGCGACACCCAGCGGGCGGTGATCCAGAACTTCAACCTGTCGATGCTGGCGGTGACCATGCTCACCTACCTGGGCAGCGGGTTGGTGACCCCGGCGTTGCTGCCGGCGTTCGCGGTGGTGGCGTTGGCGATGGCCGTGCCGACGCTGCTGGGCACGCGATTGTACCTGGGGATCAGTGAACTGGCGTTTCGGCGGATCGTGCTGGGGTTGCTGACCTTGTCCGGGGTGGCGATGCTGGTGGTGGCGGTGCCGGGTTTGCTGGCGCGGGGTTGATGCGGCCGATCGCTCTCCCCTGTGGGAGCGGCCTTGTGTCGCGAAAGGAGCGCAAAGCGGCCCCGTGATCTGTGCATGTACGCCAATACCCCGGGGCTGCTTCGCAGCCCTTTCGCGGCACAAGGCCGCTCCTACAGGGGGAGCGCGTACATGCCGATCTTCGCGCAAGACCGCTTCATCACAGGCAGCCAACCCTTGCCCGAACCCGGTGTTCTTGGCACCCTTGCCTGCCTTGCGTCTTGTCACCCCTGTAAAACAAGGAACCCTCAAGGTGAATTGGGAAAAAGTCGGTAAATCCCTGGTGGGCCTGCTGGCCCTGGTCGCTTTCGCCGCCACGCTCTATGCCGTGCTGCGCGAAGACGACCGCCTGCAGGCGCGCCTGACCTACGCCCATCTCACCTACCCGGGCCAGTTCAGCGAGCGCATCAGCCAGGCTAACGACCTGCTCAAGTACGAGCGGCTGCACACGCAGATCAGCGAGATCGGCGCCGGCGCCCTCAGTCATCCGCAGATCGACAAACTGGTCGACCTGGCCCAGGCTCCCTACCTGCAACTGTTTGCCAGGCCGTTCGAGGCCGGGTTGGTGGATCACCGCACCGGCCTGCTCATCGAGCTGTACAACCCCGCCCAGGCGCCGCTCAAGGCCGTGCACATTCGCTTGCCGGCCAAAGGCCTGGTGCAGGTGCGCGACGCCGCCGGCAACGACACGCTGGTGCCGACGCCCACCAGCAGCATCGACCTGCCGGCCATCGACGGGGTGAGCGAAAGCAAGGTCTGGGTGTACTTCGACGCCGACTATTCGCAGATCCGCCAGGGCGGGATCAGCATCCGCGATGCCGACGGCAGCGCCGATATCCAGGTGACCCGCGAGGTGGTGGGGTTCCCGGCGCTGCTGGCGCGCTACAGCCAGGTGGTGGTGGCGGTGTTCGTCGGGTTGGTGCTGGGGTTACTGGCATTGGCCTATGCATGGCTGGGGCGGGCAAGGGCAGCGAGTATTTCGCATCCTCTGTAGGCCTGTCTCGGAATTAAATAAGAATCCTACGGCAGTCATGGCCGATGCACAGGGGAAACCAGTGGCAGTCCTCAACCATAATCGCGTCATGGGCTATAGGGTGCCCGCTGAACTCTACGAGGCGATGATGGAACGACAGGAAGAGATCGAACTGGTGGCATTGGTCAAGGCGCGCGCGGGAGAGAAAGGTATCCCGGTCGAGTTGGATGACCTATAGGCTACTTTCTGCTGGTGCAGTTACAAATTATATATCAACCCCAGTTTGATTTTGGATGTCAGGGGTTGCGTACTCTGGACGTGTGCTCCTGTAATGGGGGAAACGAGACCGGTTCGTAGTGAAAGAGGGCGTGACGGCCATCACTTTTCTTAAATGGATTTTTAGTGAGAACTTCAAATTTTAGGTGTGGGTAAATACTGCCTTTAGGGGCTTTTTTAATTTTTGTTCTACTTGCAGGGGAGCCTTTGTAGGCTGTAACGTGCTGGCCAACCAAATTTGCGATATCTTGAGCAAATGCTTGTCCAGTGTCTGGGTTTATATCGGCAGAGTGGCAGCCGGTTATGTTAATGGGGAACTTGTCAATAGGAAGATTCTTGTTTCTGGCAAAGTCCACAAATCCTTTTGCATCGTAATCTTTACCACCTATGACTGCGTATCCTGGTTTAGCATGAAAGCTAAAATTCAGTGTTTCGGGGTTGTCGACCGAGGGGGTGAAGAATGCGAAAGAAAAGCTGTCGTCAGAAAGGCCTACGAATGGACCATAGTAACGGTTTACCGAGTCATTCTTAAATTTTGGGGTATTCCCCGACGGATCAGAGCCGTTGATTGGGTCCCCCAAAACGAAGCAGTATGCGTTGATGCCTCCTTCGTCAAATGGGCTTTTGGAGTCGGGACTATGAAAGCGCCTGAGGATGTAGTTGTATGCACGGCGGCCATTTCCCAAAAGATAAAAGCTACCCGATGGCTCAATCTTGTCGCCTTTAAATCCCACAAGCAGAAAGCGTATAGGAGGTAAGTGCCCATAGGCGTCAAAGCTAACGTATTCGGGTTGGTGGCGGTTGTGTAGAAATACTGGTGTTCTAGAGTCGTCCGTTGCGTAAAGGAGGGGCTCTCGCTGCACCGCATCGATGTCTAACATCGGACGTACCTACTGAGGCTGAGGGGCGGCGATGGAGTTAAAGTAAATACTACGCGCCTAGTATCTATGAGGTCGCCGTTGTCGAGTTTTTATTTGTACACGTTGGCAGTTCTAACGCAACTGTCAAAAATGTCAGGTCACCTTGAGCGCAAGGTGTTGTTGCAGGCTTTCTAGAAACAGCGCTTCCGCACGGCTCATGCGTTGGTCCCTGTTCCACAGCAGGTGGATGTCCACGTCGGCAATCCCCTCGTGCGGCGGCAGTTTCCACAACAGCCCCGCGTCTACATCCGCCGCCACCACATGCTCGGGCAAGCAACCGATGCCGAAACCGGCAATGACCAGGCGGCGCACCTCTTCCAGACTCGGAGACGAGGCGACGATGCGCCCGGCGAAGCCCTGCTGGTCGCGGAAGATGGTCAGCGGCGAAAGCATGCCGCCGATCTGGTCGCTGGTAAAACTGACAAAGTTCTCCCGTTGCAGGTCGCCTTCGGCCTGGCCGAACAGCCCGTGGTGCCTGCCACAGAAGAACGCGTAGCGCTGGCGCAGGAACAGCCGTTGCTCCAGCCGTGGCTGCGGCCGACGGTTGAGGCTCAGGCCGGCGGTGGCAGTCTTTTCCTGCAGCGCGGCGACGATGTCGGAGCTGCGCATTACGTCGATCTCCAGCTCCACCCGCGGGTGCTGGCGGTGAAACTCGGCGAGAAAATCATCGAAGCGTTCGCTGACGATGCGGCTGATCATCAGCAGGCGTACCTTGCCTACCAGCTCGTCCGCCGGCTGCTCCAGCAAGCCACCGATCTGCGACATCTGCCCGTACACCTCGCCGGCCAGCTGGAACAGTTGCTCGCCCACCTCGGTCAGCACGAACCGCGGGCCGCGACGGGCGATGAGCTGGCGTCCGAGCTGGTCCTCGAGGCGCTTGAGCGCCTGGCTCACGGCCGGCTGGGTGAGGTGCAGGCGGGCGGCGGCGCGGCTGATCGACAGCTCCTGGCCGATGACGCGGAAGGTGCGCAGCAGGTTCCAGTCGAGGCGATCGTTGAGCAGGCGGTCGGACATGGTCGGGCTCGATAATAAGCGTGGTTAATAATTCGAATAATAAATAGAAAATTGAATTATAGGCCTTGGCGATGAATCATCTCCAGCAGTGCAGGCCTCATCGCGGGGCAAGCCCGCTCCCACCAGTGCCTCCAGGTCTTGATGGAGACACAGGCCCCGCGATGCGGCCGCCCAGGCGCCGCCAGAGCGCTACCGTGACCCGAAAACTCCTGCCAGAAAAACAACCAAAGGAGCCACCCATGAAGCCCACCGCTTCGCCCCAACCGCGCCGTGCCGCCGCCGCCGCGTTCATCGGCACCATGATCGAGTGGTACGACTTCTACATCTATGCCACCGCCGCCGCGCTGGTGTTCGGCGCCTTGTTCTTCCCCTCCGACAACAGCCTGTTCAGCACCATGGCCGCCTTCGGCACCTTTGCCGTGGGCTTCTTCGCCCGCCCCCTGGGCGGCATCGTCTTCGGCCACATCGGTGACCGCATCGGTCGCAAGAAATCACTGGTCATCACCCTGTTGATGATGGGCGTGGTCACCGTCGCCATCGGCCTGCTGCCGACCTACGCGCAGATCGGCGCCACCGCGCCGGTGCTGTTGATCCTGCTGCGGGTGGTCCAGGGCATTGCCGTGGGCGGCGAGTGGGGCGGGGCAGTGCTGATGGCCGGCGAGCATGCGCCCAAGGGGCGCCGCAATTTCTTCGCCTCGTTCGCCCAGCTGGGCAGCCCGGCGGGCCTGATCCTGTCGCTCTTGGCGTTCAGCGCGGTCACCCGCCTGCCGGAAGACGACCTGATGAGCTGGGGCTGGCGCGTGCCGTTCCTGGCCAGCGCACTGTTGCTGCTGGTGGGCCTGGCGATTCGCCTGGGGGTCAACGAGTCGCCCGAGTTCCTCGCCAGCCGCGCGCAGGCCGAGCAGGCCCGGCGCAAGGAGCAGGCGCCGGTGCTGGAGGTGCTGCGTACCGCGTGGCGACCGCTGCTGCTGTGCATCGGCGCCAACACCCTGGGTATCGCCGGGGTCTATTTCACCAACACCTTCATGATCAGCTACACCACCCAGCAGTTGCACCTGGAACGCTCGCTGATCCTCGAATGCTTGTTCTTCGTGGCGATCATCCAGTTCTGCGTGCAGCCCCTGGCGTCGTGGGTCTCGGAGAAGCTCGGCGCCACGCGCTTCCTGGCGCTGGTCGCGCTGCTGGCGATGGCCTCGCCGTACCCGATGTTCGTGCTGGTGAGCAGTGGCGAAGGCCCGCTGATCGTGCTCGGCATTGCCTTGGCGGCGGCGTGCATGGCGTCGTTCTACGCGGTGATCGCCGGGTATGTCAGCGGCATGTTCGACACCCGCGTGCGCTACACCGCCATCTCCCTGGCCTATCAGGTCTGCGGCGCCATCGCCGGGGGGCTGACCCCGCTGATCGGCACCTGGCTGGCGCACAGCTTCACCGGCCAATGGTGGCCGATGGCGGTCTTCTACAGCCTGATCGCCTGCACTTCCCTGGTCTGCGTGCTGGCGCTGACGCGCCGGTACGCCCGTAGCCGGCAGCTCGAGCTGGCCTGAATCTGGAGTATCCACAATGTTGAAATGCAATGGCGAACGCCTGTGGGCGAGCCTGATGGCCATGGCCGAGGTCGGCGCCACCGCCCGTGGCGGCAGCTGCCGCCTGGCCCTGAGCGACGAGGACAAGGCCGGTCGCGAGCTGTTCGGCCACTGGTGCCGCGAGGCCGGCTTGAGCCTGAGCGTGGATGCCATCGGCAACCTGTTTGCTCGTCGCCGGGGCACCGACCCGCATGCCGCGCCAGTGATGATGGGCAGTCACCTCGACACCCAGCCCGAAGGTGGGCGTTTCGACGGCGTCTACGGCGTGCTGGCCGGGCTGGAGGTGGTGCGCCGCCTGAACGACCTGGGCATCCGTACCTGCAAGCCGCTGGAGATCGCGGTGTGGACCAATGAGGAGGGCGCCCGTTTCACCCCGGCCATGTTCGGTTCGGCGGTGTTCACCGGTACCTTGCCGCTGGCGCAGGCCCTGGCGATCCGCGATGCCGACGGCATCAGCGTCGCCGATGAACTGGCGCGTACCGGTTTTGCCGGCCAGCGCCCGCTGGGCGGCGCCGTGGATGCCTATTTCGAGGCACATATCGAGCAAGGTCCGATCCTCGAGGACAACGCCAGGAGCATCGGCGTGGTCAGCGGCGGCCAGGCGATCCGCTGGCTCGACGTGACCGTCGAGGGCATGGCCGCCCATGCCGGCACCACGCCGATGAAGCTGCGCAAGGATGCCTTGTACGGCGTGGCGCGTATGATCCAGGCCATCGAACAGCTGGCCACGGACTTCGCTCCCGAGGGCCTGACCACGGTCGGTGAGCTGAGCATTGCCAAGTCTTCGCGAAACACCATTCCGGGCGTGGTGCGCTTCACCCTCGACCTGCGCCACCACCGCGACGAGGCCATCGACGCGATGGAGCGCGACATCAGCCTGCAACTGCAGGCCATTGCCAACCAGCGCGGCCTCACCGTGCGCATCGAGCGCCACTGGGTCAGCCCGGCCACGCCGTTCGATGCCCAGTGCGTGGCCGCCGTGCAGCAGGCGGTGGATGGCCTGGGCTACAGCCAGCAGTCCATCGTCAGTGGCGCCGGTCATGACGCGATCCTGCTGGCGCGCTTCTGCCCCACGGCGATGGTGTTCATCCCCTGCGTCGGCGGGCTGAGCCACAACGAAGCCGAGGACGTGCTGCCCGACGATGCCCGCCAGGGCGCCGATGTACTGCTCAACGCCGTGCTGGCCCGTGCCGGCCAGGTTGCCGAAGGAGAGGCCTGATGCGCTGCTATTTCCACCCCGAACAACTGCTGCACCATCCGCGCAGCTATTACTCCCGTGGCGCGATGCGCACCCCGCAGGAGGTGCCCGAGCGCGCCCAGCGCCTGTTGCAGGCCGCCAAGGACCTTGGCTTCGACATTCGCCAGCCTGCCGATGCTGGCCTCGCGCCGCTCAAGGCCGTACACGGCGAGGCCTACCTGAGCTTCCTCGAAGAAGCCCATGCGCGCTGGAAAGAGATGCCCGAGGACTGGGGCGACGAGGTGATGTCCAACATCTTCGTGCGCGAACCCAACGCCCTGCGCGGCATTCTTGCCCAGGCTGCTCGCTACCTGGCCGATGGTAGCTGTCCGGTGGGCGAGCACACCTGGCGCTCGGCCTACTGGTCGGCGCAGAGCGCGGTGGCTGGCGCCCAGGCGATCATCGATGGCGAACCCGCCGCCTATGCCCTGTGCCGTCCGCCGGGGCACCATGCCCGGTACGATGCCGCCGGTGGTTTCTGTTACCTCAACAATGCCGCCGTGGCCGCCCAGGTATTGCGAAGTCGCTACGGCCGCGTGGCGATCCTGGACACCGACATGCACCACGGGCAGGGCATCCAGGAGATCTTCTACGAGCGCGACGATGTGCTGTATGTCTCGGTGCACGGTGATCCGACCAACTTTTATCCCGGCGTGGCGGGCTTTGCGGACGAGCGTGGCCAAGGCGCGGGGGAGGGCTGCAATCTCAATCTGCCAATGGCCCATGGCGCCAGCGAGGCAGACTTCATGGCGCAGCTCGAGGTCGCGCTCGAGGCGGTGAAGGCATTTGCTGCCCAAGTGCTGGTGTTGTCGCTGGGCTTCGATATCTACGAGCTGGATCCGCAGAGCAAGGTGGCGGTAACGACCGACGGTTTTGCGCGGTTGGGGGAGCGGATACGAGCGCTGCGGTTGCCCTGCCTGATCGTGCAGGAAGGGGGGTATCACCTTGAGAGCCTGGACGCGAATGCGCGGGCGTTCTTCTCTGAAACACAGGATTGGCGATAGGCCTATCGCGGGGCAAGCCCGCTCCCACCGTTGTGATACAACCTGTGGGAGCGGGCTTGCCCCGCGATTGCGGTGGTAGGGGTGTTACACCCCGCCCCGGCGAACATGCTTGACCAACACCTTCTCCAGCAACTCCCACATCGCCGGGTCGGTACTGAACGCCACATTGAAGCGCATCCACCCGGTGGCCTTGGCGTCGACCATGAATAGCTGCCCGGGGCCGAGCATGATGCCTTTCTCCAGGGCATCGTCCAGCAGCGCGGCGCTGTCGGGGATCGCCGGATGGCGGGTCCAGATATACATCCCCTCGTCCGATTCGATGAACAGCTCGAAGCCCAGCCGGTGCAGGTGCCGGCCCACTTCCTGATGCGCCTCGGCCAGGCGCTGGCGCAGGCGCTTGAGGTGCTTGCGCCAGCGGCCGTCGATGATCGCGGCGTACACCACCCGTTCCATCACCTGCGAGGTGGTCAGGCCTGAGCGCATCTTCAGGTGCAGCAGTTGCTGGGTAAGCTCCGGGTTGGCCAGCAGGTAGCCGACCCGCACGTTGGGCGAAATGCTTTTCGAATAGCTGCCCACGTACACCACCTGCTGCAGGTGGTCGAGGCTGGCCAGGCACGGCAGCGGGTCTGCGATCATGTCGGCGTAGAGGTTGTTCTCCACCAGGCGGAAGTCATGCTGGCTGGCCAGTTGCAGCAAACGGTGCAGTTGCGCCAGCGGGGTGCGCGAGCAGGTCGGGCTGTGCAGGTGTGGCTGGGTGAAGAACGCGGTGGGGCGGTGGTGGGCCAGCAGGCGCTCGAGCTGGTCGAGGTCGTAGCCCGCCGGGGTGCGCGGCACGCCCACCAGTGTGGCGCCCTGGGTGCGCAGGATGCTCATCAGGTTGGGGTAGCCGGGGTCGTCCACCAGCACCACGTCGCCGGGCCGCACCAGGGTGCGCACGGCCAGGTCCAGCGCCTGGCTGGCGCCGTGGGTGAGCATCAGCTGCGCCGGGTTGGCAACGATCGACAGTTCCTGCTGCAGGTTCTGCGCGGTCAGCGCACGCAGCTCCGGCAGGCCCAGGGGGTCGCCGTAGCCGGACAGCTCCAGCGGGCTGCCGGCCACCTGGCGCAGGCCGCGACGCAGGCCTTCCTCGTACATCCAGTCGTTGGGCAGCCAGCCGCAACCCGGCTTGAACGGCAACTGACGGATCTCGAAGATCTGCTGCAGGTACCACTCGGAGTTGAAGGTGGGACGGCTGGTGTCGACCTCGACGTTGTGCTTGTCCAGCAACTCGTTCGCCGCACGATTGACGAAGAACCCTGCATTACCCTTGCTTACCAGCAAGCCCTGGGCCACCAGCCGGTCGTAGGCCTCGACCACGGTGAAGGTGCTCACCGAGTAGGTCGAGGCGAACGCCCGGATCGACGGGACCTTCGCCCCCGGCTTGAGCGTCTGGTCGTCGATCAGCGCGCGCAGCCCGTCGATGATCTGGTTGACCAGCGGGGTGGAGGAGTCCGGATGGAGCTGGAGCATTCGGGGGCCTTCAGGTGTGCGCGGCGACAGGCGCCTGCAGGGGTATCGCGGGTGTATTGCATCGGCGGCCTGTACAGTGCAGTGCGTTTTTCATGCCGCTGTGCATGGCTCTATGTGTTCGACATTTTTACATTACGTGTCAGATATAGCCAACACAGCACGTACCAGCGCCATGAATAATCACAACATCGCTGCTTTGCCGTCGGGGTTTCCCCCGCGCCGTCCTTTCGCCTGGCCGGGCACTTCTCGCCCGTCCCCAGCATGGTTCAGTTCGTCCAGAGGGTTGCCTCTGGCCGCGTAAGCAGGCCGCCACGGATGGCCTGCGTGTGCTCGCGCACACCTCCCTGCCCGCAGTAGCACTGATGTACAGGTGAGACCGATAACCATCGGGGTTTCACAGTTTTTCCTTGGATAAAAAGAAGCACGGGGTAAATAACTGATGGACGCAACATCCACATCCACCACCGCGAAGGATGGGCACGAGAGCAAGCTCAGTGCCTCGCTCAAGTCGCGCCACCTGACGATGATGTCGATCGCCGGGGTGATCGGCGGCGCCTTGTTCGTCGGTTCCGGCAGCGTGATCCACAGCGCCGGCCCGGCCGCTGTGCTTGCATACCTTGCCGGCGGCATCCTGGTGGTGCTGATCATGCGCATGCTCGGCGAGATGGCGACTTCCTCGCCGGACACCGGCTCGTTCTCCACCTACGCCGACCGCGCCATCGGACGCTGGGCCGGTTTCACCATCGGCTGGCTGTACTGGTGGTACTGGGTGATCCTCATGGCCTGGGAAGCCTATGTGGCGGGCAAGATCCTGCACGGTTTCTTCCCCGACGTGAGCGTCAACGTGTTCGTGCTGGCCACGACGCTGCTGCTGATCACCGTCAACTTCTTCAACGTCAAGCACTACGGCGAGTTCGAGTTCTGGTTCGCGTTGATCAAGGTGGTGGCAATCGTCTGCTTCCTGGTGGTGTGTACTGCCGCGGTGATGAACATCTGGCAGTTCGGTGAAGTGCGCGGCATCACCCACCTGACCGCCGAAGGTTTCATGCCCAACGGCATCACCACGGTGATCGGGGCCTTGCTGGGGGTGATGTTCGCCTTCCTCGGCGCCGAGATCGTCACCATTGCCGCCTCCGAGGCGAAGGATCCGGCCACCCAGATCGTCAAGGCGACCAACTCGGTGGTGTGGCGGGTGTGCCTGTTCTACGTTGGCTCGATCTTCCTGATCGTCTGCCTGGTGCCGTGGAACGACCCGCAGCTGGGCGTCTCCGGCTATGGCGCCTACCGTCGTACCTTGGAACTGCTGGGCGTGCCGTATGCCGAGCTGCTGATGAACTTCGTGGTGCTGACCTCGGTGAGCAGCTGCCTGATCTCCGGCCACTACACCGCCTCGCGCATGCTGTTCTCCCTGGCCCAGCGCGGCGACGCGCCGCGCCTGTTCAAGTTCACCCGCACCGGTACCGGCGTGCCGGTGAATGCGATCATCGGCTCGTGCCTGGTGGCGGTGTTCTGCGCGCTGATCAACTTCAGTGACACCCTGCGGCCGAAGGACGTGCTGGAAACGCTGATGAACACCACCGGCATGATCGCCCTGCTGGTGTACCTGGTGATCGCCTTCTCGCAGCTGCGCATGCGCCGCAAGCTGATCGCCGAGGGCAAGGAAGTGCGCCTGAAGATGTGGCTGTTCCCGTGGCTGACCTACCTGGTGATCCTGTTCATCGTGGCGGCCCTGGTGACCATGGCCTTCATGCCTGACTACCAGATCCTGGTGATCTCCACCGGCATCGCCGCGGCGATCGTGGTGGCCATGGGCGTGGTGCACCAGATCCGTAGCGCCAAGCGTCACTGATCGCGGTCGTGCCGCTGACGGCGGCCGGTCCCTCTTGAGGGATCGGCCGTTTTCGTTTGTGGGCAAAGCCTTGTTCGCCAGTCAGATCATCCTTACGTTGCAGCATGCCGACATGGCTTATGCTGCACACAATTGCCCTACGAGGAGTCGCCCATGGCCTGGTCCGCCACCCAGTATTCGTTGTTCGAAGACGAACGCACCCGCGCCGTGCGCGATCTGCTGGCCGCCGTGCCGGCGCGTCCGGCGCGGCACGCCACGGACCTGGGTTGCGGTCCGGGCAATTCCACCGAGGTATTGTTGCAGCGCTGCCCCGATGCCCAGGTCCTGGCCCTGGACAGCGATCCGGACATGATCGACAAGGCCCGGCAGCGGCCACGGCTGAGCATTCCCCGGGTGCGCTGCGAGATTGGCGAGATTGCCAGCTGGACGGCCCACGAGCCCCAGGACCTGATCCTGGCCAACGCGTCGCTGCAGTGGGTGCCTGACCACGCCAGCCTCTACCCGCACCTGGTGCGGCAACTGAGCGAGGGCGCCAGCCTGGCCGTGCAGACCCCCGACAATCTCGACGAGCCGGCACACCGCCAGTTGCGCGAGATCGCCAGCCAGGGGCCCTGGGCCGGGAAATTCGCCGATTTCAACCTGCCGCCGCGGCACAACGCCGGTTTCTACTACGACCTGCTCAGCCCGCTGTGCGCGCGGGTGGATGTGTGGCGCACCACCTATCACCATCCGCTGGTCGGCGGCGCCGAGGCGGTGGTGGAGTGGTTCAAGGGTTCGGCGTTGCGGCCTTACCTGGCGCGGCTGGATGAGCAGGAGCAGGCGAGTTTCCTGCAGCTTTACTTGCAGGCCATGCAGCGTGATTACCCGCCGGCCAGCGATGGCAGGGTGTTGTTGCCGTTCCCGCGGTTATTCGTGGTGGCGACGCGCTAGGCGCCAGATCACGCAGGCGTAGATGCCGAGGTTGAGCAGCAGTACGATGGTGCCCAGCCACAGCTGGATTTGCGGGGTCAAGCCGGCGGGGTAGATCACTGGCCAGATGTAGTGTTCGACGAAGCCGCCGTGGTAGCCGGCGTCGCCGGCGGCATTGCGCAGGTGGTTTTCCCAGTCAGTCAGGGGGCACTCCAGGTGCAGGCCTTCCACGGCCAGGCCCCAGGCTAGGGCGGGGAGGTGGATCAGCAGGGCGCGGCGGCGCCAGAGCACCAACAGGCCGCCGAACAGGACCAGCAGGATGAACGAGAGGTGGAACAGGACCAGGGTGTCGGCGGCCAGGCGGTAGAACATGGTGGGTGGGGCCTTGCTGTTGGAGATGGGTTAGTTTGTCATGGTTTTTTGTTTTTGAGTTTTTGAGTTTTTGAGTTTCTGGGGCTGGGTGGTGGTTGTTTTGGTAGTTGTATGCGCATTCGTTTGCTATGTCGACGCTTATTCACCTTTCCGCCCTTACGGCGGGTTACTTTGGTCT
>NZ_JAZDCT010000028.1:0-82391 GCF_036324045.1 Pseudomonas carassii
CCCCGCGATTGCAATGGAACTGCCCATGAAGATCCGCGCCCTCCCCCTGCTCTGCCTCCCCGCCGCCGCCCTGGCCGCCGAACCCTCCCGCGACGACGCCCTGAAGCTTCCCGACGTACTGATCAGCGCCAGCCGCCAGGTCGAGTCGCGCAGCGCCACCAGCGCCGCCAACACAGTGTTCACCCGTGCCGATATCGACCGCCTGCAGCCGAGCGGCGTCACCGACCTGCTCGCCCGTGTCCCCGGCGTGCAGGTCGCGCCCACCGGCGGCCGCGGCAGCCTGCCCGGGATCTTCATCCGCGGCACCAAGGCCGCCCAGACCCTGGTGCTGGTCGACGGCGTGCGCATTGCCAATGCCACCTCTGGCGACAGTGGCCTGCAGTTTCTCGACGTCGACCAGATCGAACGTGTGGAAGTGCTGCGCGGCTCGCGCTCGGTGGTCTACGGCAGCGACGCCATTGGCGGGGTGATCCAGATCTTCACCCGTCGTGGCGGCGACCCGGGCATGCAACCGCGCCTGCGCCTGGCGGCCGGCAGCAATCAGACCTGGCAACGCAGCCTGGGGCTGTCGGGCGGCGATAGCGCGACCCGCTTCAACCTCGGCGCCAGCCTGGACGAAACCGCCGGTATCGATTCGACCGGCCCGTCGTATGCCAGCGATGGTGACCATGACGCCTACCGCAACCGCTCGCTCAACCTGAGCCTGAGCCATACCTTCAACGAGCGTTTCGAGGCGGGTCTGAACCTGCTCGATAACCGAGGGCGTCGTGAGTTCGACGAGCCTCGTGGCGGCAGCCCGCAGATGCCCTACTCGAACTTCGCCGTCAGCAGCCTGGGCAGCTACCTTGACGCCCAACTGGCCGAGCAGTGGCACTCCCGACTGGAAGTGGCCCACAGTGAAAACCGCGATGACAGCCGCGACAAGCTCACGCACAAGAGCTCACCGTTCAACACCTACCGCGACCAAGTCACCTGGCAGAACGATCTGACACTGAATGACCGCAACAGCCTGTTGCTGGGTGGCGAGTGGTACGAAGACCGTGTACATGCAAGCACCGACTTCAACGAGGACAGCCGCTGGAACCGTGCAGCCTTCGCCCAGCACCGGTTCCAGGGCGATCACTTCTCGACCGAGCTTGGTGTGCGCCACGACAAGAACCAGCAGTTCGGTGGCCAGACCACCTGGAGCGGCAGCCTGACGCTGCCGTTGAACGCCCGCAATGACCTGCTGCTGTCCTACAGCGAGGGGTTCCGTGCCCCTACATTCAACGACCTCTACTACCCCGGGTTCAGCAACCCAGACCTCAAGCCGGAGCACTCGAAGTCCTATGAAGTGCAATGGCGCAGCCAACTGACCGACAGCAGCCGCCTGGAAACTTCGCTCTATCGCACCGACTTGCGAGACGCCATCAACTACGACGAAGAGGCCGATGCCATGCGCAACGTTGCCCAGGCCCGCATCAATGGCTTCGAGATGGCGCTGGACCAGCAATGGGGAGCCTGGACATCACAGCTAGGCTTGGCGTTGATCGACCCGCGCGACCAAAAGAACGGCCATACGCTCGCCCGGCGCGCCCGGCGTACCCTGAGCCTGGATATCGATCGTCAATTCGACCGCTTCAATGTCGGCGCCAGTTGGCAGGCCGTCAGCGGCAGCTACAACGACGAAACCAACGAAGCCCCCATCGGCGGTTACGGGCTGCTGGGCATTCGCGGTGGCTGGGCAGCCACCCGCGAACTGAAGGTCGACCTGAAGCTCGACAACCTGCTGGACAAGCGTTACAGCCGCACCCTGTACAACCATCAGAGGGCCGACTACGGCTATCGCGAAGAAGGCCGCACCTGGCTGCTGAGCCTCACCTGGACCCCGACCCTCTAGCCTCCAGCAGCGCGCACAGCCGGGCGGTGGCCTCGATCATCTGCCCGCTGGGCCGCTCCAGGCCCTTGTCCGGCACCACCAGCAAGCCTTCCTCCTGCACGGCGCTCAGCTGTGGCCAGCGACGCCAGCTAGCCAGCTGCGTCATGTCACCCGCCAGGATCACCTCGGGATCGCGCAACAGCACCGATTCCACGCTGACCTGCGGCGCAGGCTGAGTCAGGTCATCGAACACATTGCGCGCCCCGCAGACGCGCAGGGCATCGCTGACCACCTGGCGCCCGCCCAGGGTATACAGCGGCTTGTCCCAGACCTGGTAGAACACCTTCAGCGGCGTGTCGCGCCGGTAGCGCTCCCGCAGTGCCTGCAGTCGCTCACGCAGGTCGGCGGCATAGGCGCGGCCCTGCTCGTCTCGCCCGAGGCGCCGGGCGATGGTTTCGATCTGCTCGATCAACTGGTCGAGGTCGCCGGGCTCGCCACTGAACGTGGCGATACCCAGGCGCTTGAGCTGGTCGCGCTGGGCCGGCGCGACGCTGCCGGGCCAGAGCAGCAGCAGGTCAGGCTTGAGACTGAGCAGGCGCTCCATGTCCAGCTGGCCATGGCGCCCGACCGAGGGCAGGGCCTGAAGGCTCGGCGGACGCTCACCCGCGTCCAGCAGGCCCACCAACAGGTCGCCGGCCTCCAGTTCGAGGATGATCTCGGTCATCGACGGTGCCAGGCTGACCACCCGCGGCCCGGCCTCGGCCAGGGTACCGAGACACAATAAAGCGAGGGAGGCGAGAAACGCCCGCATCAGCCGAGCTGGCGCGGAATACGGTAGAGGTACAGCACCACCACGGTGGACAGGGCAAGGAGGATCTGCGGCACCGCCTCCAGCCCGACCAGCACCGACAGCGCCGCGACCCAGGCCGGGAAGCAGGCGAACAGCATGGCCAGGCGCCTGACCCGCGCCAGCTCGATCCAGGCAGCGGGTTCGTCCGCCGTGCCCAGCTGCTTGTCGGTGGCGATCAACGCCCGCTTGTAGGCGCCGAAGCGCGGCAGGCTGAGGAACATGGTCGCGGCCCCGGCGATGAACAAGGGCATGGCCAGCACCGGGATCAGCGGCGCTCCCCCATCGAACGCCCAGGCCATTATCGGCAATGGCAACAGGCCCACGGCCAGGTACTGCCACCAGGCCAGGGCCAGTCGTCGCTTGACCTCGGCGCGGGTCACGCCTGGGGCACCTCGCCCTGGTGCTTGTTGCCCATCATGTGGCCAAGCTTGTCGGCCTTGGTGGCCAGGTACAGGCGGTTGTGCGGATTGTGGCCGGTGTGCAGCGGCACGCGCTCGGCGACCTTGATGCTCATGTCGGTCAGCGCCTTGACCTTGCGCGGGTTGTTGGTCATCAAACGCAGCGACTTCACGCCCAGGTGCTCGAGCATCGGCAGGCACATGGCGTAGTCGCGCTGGTCGGCGGCGAAGCCCAGGCGCTCGTTGGCCTCGACGGTGTCGGCGCCGCCATCCTGCAGCTCATAGGCGCGGATCTTGTTCAGCAGGCCGATGCCACGGCCCTCCTGGCGCAGGTACAGCAGCACGCCACGGCCTTCGCGGGCGATGGCCTGCAACGCGGCTTCAAGTTGCGAGCCGCAGTCGCAGCGCTGGCTGAACAGCGCATCGCCGGTCAGGCACTCGGAGTGCAGGCGCCCCAGCACCGGCTCGCCGTCCGCGATATCACCCAGGCTGAGCACCACATGCTCGCGGCCGGTGGCTTCGTCGAGGAAGCCATGCATGGTGAAGATCGCAAAGGGAGTCGGGAGTTTAGAGGCGGCAACAAAGACGACGGGCACGTTGTGCTCCTGGATAGTAGGATTTTTCAGATCGGCCGATTGTATCAGCAGCCCGGCGCAGGTGCGCAGGAGGAATATGGTGGCTTAAGATCGAAAAGTTCGATGCTTATGGAACAAGGACCAAATCCTGTAGGAGCGGCCTTGTGCCGCGAAAGGGCTGCGCAGCGGCCCCAGATTCCGAGCCACCATCGAAATTGCTGGGGCCGCTACGCAGCCCATCGCGGCACAAGGCCGCTCCTACAAGAGCAGTGACACAAGCCTCAATGCGGCTGACTATCCGCTGTAAACGGATACGGCTGCTTCCAGCGCTCGAAGATCGGCTTCAACTCACCGCTGCGCACCAGTTGCGCCATGCGCCGGTCGAACAGGTCACGCAAGGCCTCGCCCTGGGCACTGCGGGTGAAGGCCAGGTACAGCGGGAGCTCGGCGACATGGGTGCTGCGAAAACGCTGTGGCTCGGGCGCCTGACCTAGCACGAACTCGACCTCGGTCTGCGCATCGATGTAGAAATCCACCCGGTCATGCTCGAGCATGGGCAATATGCCTTCGCGGCGCTGAACCTCGCGGAAATTGTGGACGTTGGGCAGATAGCTGGCGTAGTCGTAACCACGCACCCAGGCCAGGCGGTACTGGCCGATGGTGTCCAGCGTCGGCTGCGGCTTGCCGGCCAGGCCCAAGGCATAGATATGGTCCAGGTCGAAATGCCAGCGCGGATAGAGATTGTCGTCGTTCTCTTCCTTGTAGGAGCCGACCCAGGCATCCGCCTCGCCCCGTTTCACCAGGCCGACCGCGCGGCTGTACGGCGCGCTCAGCACCTTGACCTTGACGCCGGCAGGCTCGAACACCTTGCGCAGCACGTCCCAGGCCAGCCCGCTGCCATCGGCGTTGGTGTAGTCGAGCCACTCCTCGCTGACCAGGCGCACCTGTTGCTCCTGCGCCATGACGCCGGGCACTGCGCAAAGCAGCACCCACGCCAGCAACACACTCCTCAAGGCCATCGCAACGCTCCCTGTATCAGGCCACCGCCCACACCAGAACCTGCATGCCCAGCCAGGCGAACACGCCGGCCAGGATATCGTCGAGCATGATCCCGAACCCACCATGCACATGGCGATCGACCCAGCGGATCGGCCACGGCTTGAGGATGTCGAAGAAGCGGAACATCAGGAACCCCGCCAGCAGCCACTGCCAGCCTTCCGGCACCAGCCACAGGGTGATCCACATGCCGACGATCTCGTCCCAGACAATGCCCTCGTGGTCATGAACGCGCAAGTCGTTGGCCACCTTGCCGCACAGCCACACGCCGAACAGCATGCTGATGCCCAGCAGCAGCCAGTAGCCCCAGTCGGGCAGCATCTGCCACAACGGGATGAACGGCAGCGCCACCAGCGAACCCCAGGTACCGGGGGCCTTGGGCAAAGTGCCCGAGCCGAAGCCGAAAGCGATGAAGTGCCACGGGTTGCGCCAGACCGAAGGCGGAACGAACTCCGCAGGCACCTGGTTGGGGTGGTCGGTCACGGTGTCTCCCTGAAATGTTGATAGCCCCGCTGCACGGGGGTGATGTCCTGGCCCTGCGGGTCACGCAGGGTCACGCCCTGGCCTTGCAGCACACGCCCGATGACGTGCACCTCGCGGGCCAGGGAGGTCAGTGCGCTTTCCGGCAGGGTGAACGCCAGCACGTAGTCGTCGCCGCCAGTGAGCGCCGCCTGCACTGCCGCCTCGCGCCCCAGGAAAGCCTGTAAAGGAGCAGACACGGGGACCTGCGACAGGTTCACCTCCAGCGCGACGCCGGACGCCTTGGCGATATGCCCGCAGTCGGCCAGCAGCCCGTCGGAGATATCCAGTGCCGCCGTGGCCAGGCCGCGCAGGCGCTCGCCCAGCTGCAACTGGGGCAAGGGCGACCAGTAGTGCTCCAGCAGCGGGCCGGCCACCTCGGCAGCCGCCTCGCGCTCGCCCAGCACCAGCGGCAAGGCCCCCGCCGCGTTACCCAGGAAACCACCGACGCACAGCAGGTCGCCTGGCTGCGCGCCGCTGCGGCGCAGGGCCTGGCCTGCCGGTACCCGGCCGAACACGGTCACGGTGATGCTCAGCGGCCCACGGGTGGTGTCTCCGCCGATCAAGGTCATGCGGCAACGGTGAGCCATGCGGCCGAGGCCATCGGCGAAGGCTGCCAGCCAGTCCGGGCCGACTTCGGGCAGGGTCAGGGCGAGGGTGAAGCCAATGGGCGTGGCGCCCATGGCCGCCAGGTCGCTGGCCGCCACGGCGAGCGAACGCTGGCCCAGCAGCAGCGGGTCGCAGACTGCGGGGAAATGCACAGCGGCCACCAGCGTGTCGGTGGAGATCGCCAGCTGCTCGCCGGCGGGCAGGTCCAGCAGGGCACAGTCGTCGCCGATCCCCAGGGCCACGCCCTCGCCACCCTGCGCACAAGGCGCGGCGGCGAAGTAGTGACGGATCAGCTCAAACTCACCCATGGCTGGTCAGCGCCGCGATCAGCGCTTGTTCGCCTTGACTTCCGCCTCACGCAGACGCGGAGCCAGCTTGTCCAGCACGCCGTTGACGAACTTGTGGCCGTCAGTGGCGCCGAAGACTTTGGCCAGTTCCACGCCTTCGTTGATGACGACGCGGTACGGCACGTCGACGCGCATCATGAACTCCCAGGTGGACAGGCGCAGCACGGCCAGCTCGACCGGGTCGAGTTCTTCCAGCGGCGTGTCCAGGCAAGGCTTGAGCGCCTCGTCGATCTCGACCTTCTTCGCCGGGACCCCGTGCAGGATCTCGCGGAAGTAGGCGCCGTCGACATCGGAGAAATCGTTATCGACCCGGAACTGCGCTTCCACTTCGTTCAGCGAGTGCTTGGCCATGTGCCACTGGTAGAGCGCTTGCGTGGCGAGCTTGCGGGCTTCGCGACGCTTGGCGCTCTTCGAGGGCTTGCCGGCATCCGCAGGTTTTGGATCGCGCGGGTTGAAACGATCGCTTTCGTCGCTAATCACTTGGCCTCCAACTGCGCCAGCAGACTGACCATTTCCAGGGCCGACAGGGCAGCTTCGGCACCTTTGTTGCCAGCCTTGGTGCCGGAACGCTCGATGGCTTGCTCGATGGAGTCGACGGTCAGGACGCCGAAGGCCACCGGAACACCGAACTCCATGGACACCTGGGCCAGGCCCTTGGTGCACTCACCCGCCACGTATTCGAAGTGCGGGGTACCGCCACGGATCACCGCGCCCAGGGCGATGATCGCGTCATAAGCACCCTGCTGGGCGACTTTCTGCGCTACCAGCGGGATTTCGAACGCGCCCGGGGCACGGATGATGGTGATGTCGCTTTCGCTGACGCCGTGGCGTACCAGGGCATCGACTGCACCGCTTACCAGGCTTTCGACGACGAAGCTGTTGAAGCGGCCAACCACCAAAGCATAGCGACCTTTGGGGGCGATGAAGGTACCTTCGATGGTCTTCAGGGTCATTCCGGAGTTCTCATCTTCAAGAGCGAGGCCGCGCGGTGGCGGCCTCGGGAGGGTTTTGACTCGAGTCCAGGGGGCGAAATGCCGCCTCAAGTCACTCGGAGGGCACGTATTCTACAACTTCCAGATCGAATCCGGATATCGCATTGAACTTCATCGGCGAACTCATCAGGCGCATCTTGCGCACGCCGAGGTCGCGCAGGATCTGCGAACCGGCACCGACGGTGCTGTAGGTGGTCGGCGCTTTCGCCGGGGCATCACCCGCGCTCTCGCGGATATGCGCCAACAGCACGTCGCCGTCCAGCGGGTGGCCCAGCAGCAGCACCACGCCGCTGCCGGCCTCGGCCACGGCGCTCATGGCCGCGCGCAGGCTCCAGCGGCCCGGCTGCTTGACCATCAGCAGGTCGCGCAGCGGGTCCATGTTGTGCACCCGCACCAGGGTAGGCTCTTCGGCGCAGATCTTGCCCAGGGTCAGGGCCATGTGCACGTCGCCTTCCACCGCGTCGCGGTAGGTGACCAGGTTGAACTGGCCCAGCTCGCTCTCGATCGGCTGCTCGGAGACGCGCTGCACGGTGCGCTCGTGGATCATGCGGTAGTGGATCAGGTCGGCGATGGTGCCGATCTTCAGGCCGTGCTCGGCGGCGAACACTTCCAGTTCTGCGCGACGCGACATGGTGCCGTCGTCGTTCATCACCTCGCAGATCACCCCGCTCGGCTCGAAGCCGGCCATGCGCGCCAGGTCGCAGGCGGCCTCGGTGTGGCCGGCGCGAGCCAGGGTACCGCCGGGCTGGGCCATCAGCGGGAAGATGTGGCCGGGGCTGACGATGTCCTCGGCCTTGGCGTCCTTGGCGGCGGCGGCCTGCACGGTGCGGGCGCGGTCGGCGGCGGAGATGCCGGTGGTGACGCCTTCGGCGGCCTCGATCGACACGGTGAACTTGGTGCCGAAGCCCGAGCCGTTGCGCGGCGCCATCAGTGGCAGCTTGAGCGTCTCGCAGCGCTCGCGGGTCATCGGCATGCAGATCAGGCCACGGGCGTGCTTGGCCATGAAGTTGATGTGCTCGGGCAGGCAGCACTCGGCCGCCATGATGATGTCGCCTTCGTTCTCGCGGTCTTCGTCATCCATGAGGATGACCATTTTGCCCTGGCGGATGTCTTCGACCAGTTCTTCGATGCTGTTGAGCGCCACGCGGCACCCCCTTCTCAATCAGGATTTCAAGAAGCCGTTGGCGGCCAGGAAGCTTTCGGTGATGCCACTGCCTTTGCTCGGCTCGGCGGCCTTGTCGCCCAGCAGCAGACGCTCCAGGTAACGGGCCAGCAGGTCGACCTCAAGGTTCACCCGACGCCCTGCGCGGTAGTCGGCCATGATGGTTTCGGACAGGGTGTGCGGGACGATGGTCAGCTCGAACTCGGCGCCATCGACTTCGTTGACCGTCAGGCTGGTGCCGTCGACGGTGATCGAGCCCTTGTGGGCGATGTACTTGGCCAGCTCCTTGGGCGCGCGCACGCGGAACTGGATGGCACGGGCGTTATCGGCGCGCGAGACGATCTCGCCGACGCCGTCGACGTGGCCGCTGACCAGGTGGCCGCCCAGGCGGGTGGTGGGGGTCAGGGCCTTTTCCAGGTTGACCCGGCTGCCGCTCTTGAGATCGACCATGGCGGTGCGCTTGAGGGTCTCGACGCTGACGTCGGCCCAGAAGCCGTCGCCGGGCAGTTCGACGGCGGTCAGGCACACGCCGTTGACCGCGATGCTGTCGCCGAGCTTGACGTCGCCCAGGTCGAGCTTGCCGGTCTCTACGTAGACGCGCACGTCACCGCCCTTGGGGGTGAGGCTGCGGATGGTGCCGATGGATTCGATGATGCCGGTGAACATGGTGTTCTCCTAGATACGGGCTGCGCGAGGCAAGCCTGGCATTATACGCCGGGGGGCGGCAGGGGGATGGCAGTGACTCGCCAGTCATCGCCGACCGCGCGCATTTCGGTGATCTTCAGTCGCGGCGCCTCGCTCATTTTCGACAGCGGCCAGTCCAGCAACGGACGGGCGTCGGAGCCGAGGAAGGTGCCGGCGACGAACAGCTGGTACTCGTCGACCAGGCCCTGGCGGGCGAAGGCGCCGACCAGGCCGGCGCCGGCCTCCAGCAGGATTTCGTTGACCCCGCGCCCGGCCAGGGTGCGCAGCAGTGCAGGCAGGTCGACGCGGCCCGCGCTGCCGGGCAGGTTGATCAGTTCATGGCCGGCGGCCGCGTAGCGCGGGTCTTCGCCCGCGGCGGTCACCACCAGCGCCGGGCCGGCCTGGAAGAACGGCGCGTCCAGCGGCAGGCGCAGGCGCCCGTCGACCAGCACGCGCAACGGCGGACGCGACAGGGCCAGGGCGGTGAGGGCGTCATCCAGGCCCAGTTCCTCGCCGCGCACGGTCATGCGGGCCTGGTCGAACAGCACGCTCTCGGCGCTGGTCAGCACCACGCTGGAACGCGCGCGCAGGCGCTGCACCGCGGCACGCGCCGCAGGGCCGGTGATCCACTGGCTTTCGCCGCTGGCCATGGCGGTGCGGCCGTCCAGGCTCATGGCCAGCTTGGCGCGCACGAACGGCAGGCCCTGCTCCATGCGCTTGAGGAACCCGGGATTGAGCGCGCGGGCCTCGGCCTCGAGCACGCCGCTGGCGACTTCGATGCCGGCCTCGCGCAGGCGCCGCAGGCCATTGCCGGCCACTTGCGGATTGGGGTCCTGCATGGCCGCCACCACCCGCGCCACCCCGGCCTTGACCAGCGCCTCGGCGCACGGCGGCGTGCGGCCATGGTGGCTGCAGGGTTCGAGGGTGACGTAGGCGCAGCCGCCGCGGGCGCGCTCGCCGGCCTGGCGCAAGGCATGGACCTCGGCGTGCGGCTCGCCGGCGCGCACATGCCAGCCTTCGCCGACCACCTCGCCGTCACGCACGATCACGCAACCCACGCGGGGGTTTGGGTGGGTGCTGTACAGGCCCTTGCGGGCCAGTTCCACAGCGCGGGCCATGTAGTGGGCGTCGAGAATGGCTTGGCTGGACATGCTTACTCTTTAGCCGGCTCGCGGGCCAGGCGGTCGATTTCTTCGCGGAATTCGTCGAGGTCCTGGAAGCGCCGGTAGACCGAGGCGAAACGGATGTAGGCCACCTCGTCGAGCTTGCGCAGCTCGGCCATCACCATCTCACCGACCACCAGCGACTTCACTTCGCGCTCGCCGGTGGCGCGCAGGCGGCTCTTGATGTGCGCCAGCGCCGCTTCCAGGCGCTCGACGCTGACCGGGCGCTTTTCCAGCGCGCGCTGCATGCCGGCGCGCAGCTTGTCTTCGTCGAAGGGCTGGCGCGTGCCGTCCTGCTTGATCAGCCGGGGCAGGACCAGCTCGGCGGTTTCAAAGGTAGTGAAGCGCTCGCCGCAGGCGACGCATTCGCGCCGGCGACGCACCTGTTCGCCCTCGGCGACCAGACGCGAGTCGATGACCTTGGTGTCGTTGGCACCGCAAAACGGACAGTGCATGGTGGCAGGCAACAAAAAAAGGGAGGGCCATGGTAGCGCATTGCACTGGCAAGACAAGCCAAAGGGTTTACCATCCATGCAAATCTGCCCGTGAAGGACTACCCCATGCACCCTCGAGCGCTCGTCGTGCTGTGTTGCGCCGCCCTGCTCGCCGCCTGCGGCAGCGACCGCCCCAAGCCGGAACAGGCCCCGGCCCCGGTGCCGGCCAAGGTGGCGAAGAAAACCGAACCCCTGGGCCCGCTGCCAGCCTACCAGCGCGAGCTGAGCGGTACCCTGCTGGAAATCCCGGCGGGCGCCGACGTGGAACTGGCCCTGCTGGTGATCGACGAGCGTGGCCGGCCACAGCAACTGCTGGCCAGCAGCACCTTGAGCGGCACCGGCCAGGCCCTGCCCTACCGCCTGCGCTTCAACCCCGAAGCCTTCCCTGCCGGGGCCCGGGTCGAACTGCGCGGCCGCGCCAGCCGCTCCGGCCAGCTGATCCTGCACCTGCCGCCGGTTCGCATCGCCCAGGCCCAGACCCAGGCCACCGGCCCGCTGCGTTTCGAAAAGGCACCGTAGATGGCCCCGGCAATCCTGCAACAGGCCCTGAGCGGCCTGATCGGCGAAGCGCGCCTGATCGTCAGCGAGCTGCCCGGGTGCGACCTGAAGCTCTGGTTGATCGACGAGCAGAACATGGACCGCGAATTCACCCGCGAGGAAACCCGGCGCATTCTCGAGGAGCCGCCCTACTGGAGTTTCTGCTGGGCCAGCGGCCTGGCCATGGCGCGCTACCTGGCCGAGCGCCCGCAGTGGGTGCGCGGCAAGCGCGTACTGGATTTCGGCGCCGGCTCCGGCATCGCCGGGATCGCCGCCGCCCGGGCCGGCGCGCTGGAGGTGGTGGCCTGCGACCTCGACCCGCTGGCCCTGGACGCCTGCCGTGCCAACGCCGCGCTGAACGGCGTGACGCTGAGCTACAGCAGCGATTTCTTCGCCGAGGCCGACCGCTTCGACCTGATCCTGGTCGCCGATGTGCTCTACGACCGCGCCAACCTGCCGCTGCTGGACGAGTTCCTCAGCCGTGGTCGCCAGGCGCTGGTGGCCGACTCGCGGGTGCGCGACTTCAGCCACCCGCTGTACCGCCCGCTCGGCGTGCTCGAGGCGCTGACCCTGCCGGATCTGGCCGAGCCGCACGAATTCCGCCGGGTCAGCCTGTACCATGCCAGCCGCGAGCCCTTATAGTGGGGGTATTCACGGATTTGCGAGAGTCACGATGAGCCAGGAAACACCATTTATCTTCGATGCCACCGATGCCACCTTCCAGCAACTGGTCATCGAGAACTCCTTCCACAAGCCGGTGCTGGTCGACTTCTGGGCCGAGTGGTGCGCGCCGTGCAAGGCGCTGATGCCGCTGCTGGCGAAGATCGCCGAGGGTTACCAGGGCGAACTGCTGCTGGCCAAGATCAACTGCGACGTCGAGCAGCAGGTCGTCGCCCAGTTCGGTATCCGCAGCCTGCCGACCGTGGTGCTGTTCAAGGACGGCCAGCCGGTCGACGGTTTCGCCGGTGCCCAGCCCGAGTCGGCCATCCGCGCCATGCTCGAACCCCATGTGCAGATGCCCGCGCCGCCCGCCGCCGCGCCGCTGGAGCAGGCCAAGGCGCTATTCGCCGAAAGCCGCTTCAGCGAAGCCGAGGCGCTGCTGCAGGTGCTGCTGGGTGAAGACAACAGCAATGCCGAGGCGCTGATCCTCTACGCCCGCTGCCTGGCCGAGCGCGGCGAGCTGGGCGAGGCCCAGGTGGTACTCGACGCGGTCAAGACCGACGAACACAAGGCCGCCCTGGCCGGCGCCAAGGCCCAGCTGACCTTCCTGCGCCAGGCCGCCAGCCTGCCGGAAGCCGCCGAGTTGAAGAGCCGCCTGGCGCAGAATCCGCAGGACGACGAGGCGGCCTACCAGCTGTGCATCCAGCAGCTGGCGCGCCAGCAGTACGAGGCCGCGATGGATGGGCTGCTGAAGCTGTTCCAGCGCAACCGCGCCTATGAGAACGGCTTGCCGCAGAAGGCGCTGCTGCAGGTGTTCGAACTGCTGGGCAACGCTCACCCGCTGGTCAGCGTGTATCGCCGCAAGCTGTCTGCAGCGCTGTTCTGAGGCTGCTGGGGCTGCTTTGCAGCCCTTTCGCGGCACCAGGCCGCTCCTACAGACGAGCGCGCGCGCCTGTAGGAGCGGCCTGGTGCCGCGAAAGGGTCGCAAAGCACCCCGGCAATCGTGAATTGGAGCGGTGCGGCTAAAGGGCCGCACAGCGACCCCTCACCCCACCCAGCGATACACCGGTGCATCCACGCCGCTTTCCACCTTCACCTCACTGCTGTGGCGCAAGCGCACCAACAGCCGCTTGCCCGCCGCCATGCTCCCGGCCAGCCCTTCCAGGCGCTCCAGCAGCTCAGGCCCACTCATCTGGCCCGCCTGGCGCAGCACTTCTCGCGCCGCCGCCCATTGCCCGTCATCCTGCCGAGGCGCCGGGCTGCCTGTGACCGGCACCACCTCGACAGACGCCGGCACCTCCAGCCGACGTCCCAGCTGCGCCCACTCTTCCGGCGCCAGTTCGACGGTCAGGTCCACCGGCCATTCACCGATCTGTCCACGAATTCTCACGATAGGTACCCTGCCTCCAGTCTCGATGCTGCCATGCTCCCACGAACATGAAACCTGTGCCAGGCAGGCTGGCGGGGCAAAGAACAATTGTTATAACATCACAAAATCTTTCCCAAGCCGCCTGTGGAGCCGTCCATGCGTCGTCTGTTGCTCGCCCTGCCCTTCGCCCTGCTGCCCCTGGCCGTGGCCCATGCCCACGACGACCACGATCATGACCACGCCCATGGCGCCCTCGGCGCCCACGAGCATGGCGTGGCCAAGCTCAATGCGGTGCTCGACGGCAACACCCTCGAACTGGAACTGGACAGCCCGGCGATGAACATCGTCGGCTTCGAGCACGTGGCCAGCAGCGATGCCGACAAGGCCAAGGTCGCCGCCGCCCGCCAACAGCTCGAACAGCCCATGAAACTGTTCGGCGTTGCCCCGGCCGCCGGCTGCAAGGAAGACGCCCAGGAGCTGGAAAGCCCGCTGTTCGGTGACGCCGCCCAGGCCGACGAGGATGGTGACAGCCATGAGCACGGTCACGCCCACGCCGACGTCAACGCCCACTATCAGCTGACCTGCGCCACCCCGGGCAAACTCGCTCAGATCGATCTCGGCCCACTGTTCAAGACCTTCCCGCAGACCCAGAAGATCAACGTGCAACTGATCGGCCCCAACGGGCAGAAAGGCATAGAGGCCACCCCCGCCAAGGCCGTGGTCGCGTTCTGAATGAACCAGCCGCTGATCGAACTGCATGACCTGGTGTTCGCCTGGCCCGGCCAGGCGCCGCTGCTGGAAATCCCTGCATTTCGCCTGGAGCCCGGCGAGGCACTGTTCCTCAAGGGCCCCAGCGGCAGCGGCAAGACCACCCTGCTCGGCCTGCTGGGCGGCGTCAACCGCCCCGGGCAAGGCAGCATCCGCCTGCTTGGCCAGGACCTCGCGGCCATGGGCCAGGGCGCGCGCGACCGTTTCCGGGTCGATCACACCGGCTACATTTTCCAGCAGTTCAACCTGCTTCCGTTCCTGTCGGTGCGGGAGAATGTCGAGCTGCCCTGCCGCTTCTCGAAAAGCCGCGCGGCCCGCGCCGCCCAGCGCCATGGCAGCATCGACCAGGCCGCTGCCCAACTGCTCGCTCACCTGGGCCTGGACGACCCGACCCTGCTCGCCCGCCGCGCCGACAGCCTGTCGATCGGCCAGCAGCAGCGGGTTGCCGCGGCACGGGCGCTGATCGGTCAGCCCGAGCTGGTGATCGCCGACGAGCCCACCTCGGCCCTCGACGCCGATACCCGCGAGGCCTTCATCCGCCTGCTGTTCGACGAGTGCCGCGACGCCGGCGCCAGCCTGCTGTTCGTCAGCCATGACCAGAGCCTGGCGCCGCTGTTCGACCGGCACCTGTCCCTGGCCGAGCTCAACCGCGCCGCCAAGCCCCGGGAGGCCTGATGTACCTGCTTCGCCTTGCCCTGGCCAGCCTGGCCAACCGCCGTTTCACCGCCCTGCTCACCGCCTTTGCCATCGCCCTGTCGGTGTGCCTGCTGCTGGCCGTCGAGCGGGTGCGCACCGAGGCCCGCGCCAGCTTCGCCAGCACCATCAGCGGCACCGACCTGATCGTTGGCGCCCGCTCGGGGTCGGTGAACCTGCTGCTGTACTCGGTGTTCCGCATCGGCAACGCCACCAACAACATCCGCTGGGACAGCTACCAGCACTACGCCAGCGACCCGCGGGTGAAATGGGCGATCCCCATCTCCCTGGGCGACTCGCACCGTGGCTACCGGGTGATGGGCACCACCACCGACTACTTCAGCCATTACCAGTTCGGCCGCCGCCAGCACTTGGCACTCGGCCAGGGCCGGGCGTTCGCCGACGATCCGTTCGAGGTGGTGCTCGGCGCCGAAGTGGCCGAGGCGCTGCACTACAAGCTCGGCGACAAGCTGGTACTGGCGCATGGTGTAGCCGCCATCAGCCTGGTCAAGCATGACGACAAACCGTTCACCGTGGTCGGCGTGCTCGAGCGCACCGGCACCCCGGTGGACCGCACCCTGCACATCAGCCTGGCCGGCATGGAGGCGATCCACATCGACTGGCACAACGGCGTGCCGGCCCGTGGCGCCGGGCGCATCAGCGCCGAGCAGGCCCGCACCATGGACCTGCAGCCCGCGGCCATCACTGCCTTCATGCTCGGGCTCAACAGCAAGATCGCCACCTTCAGCCTGCAGCGCGAGATCAACGAGTACCGCGCCGAACCGCTGCTGGCGATCCTGCCCGGCGTGGCCCTGCAGGAGCTGTGGAGCCTGATGGGCACCGCGGAGCAGGCCTTGTTCGTGGTGTCGCTGTTCGTCGTGCTCACCGGCCTGATCGGCATGCTCACGGCCATTCTCACCAGCCTCAACGAGCGCCGCCGGGAAATGGCCATCCTGCGTTCGGTGGGCGCCCGTCCCTGGCACATCGCCGGGCTGCTGGTGCTCGAGGCACTGGCCCTGGCGCTGGCGGGCATCGCCGCCGGGCTGGGGTTGCTGTATGCGGGCATCGCCCTGGCCCAAGGCTATGTACAGGCCAACTATGGGCTATACCTGCCACTGGCCTGGCCGAGCGCCCACGAGTGGACGTTGCTGGCCATCATTCTCGGCGCGGCGCTGCTGATGGGCAGCGTGCCGGCCTGGCGCGCCTATCGGCAGTCGTTGGCCGATGGTTTGTCGATTCATCTTTAAGATGACAGATATGACCCTAGACTTCACCGCCCTCTTCGCGGGTAAACCCGCTCCCACAGGGATCGCCTCACCTCCTGTGGAAGCGGGTTTACCCGCGAAGAGGGCAACACCGATCGTTCAGTACTTGCTGCTCACGATCATGCTGATGGCTTCACTTCCCCTCTGGGCCGCCGACCCGCGCGAACTGGACTGGCCCGCCCTGATCCCCGAAGGCGCGCCGGTCATCCCGCCGCAACTGACGCCCCTGCACGACCTGTCGCAGATCAGCGACGCGCTCTCCGCCGAGGCGGCCCCCGCCGCCCGCCAGCAGGCGCCCAACGCACCGGTGGTGAAAACCCTGGACGGCCAGCAGGTGAAGATCCCCGGCTACATCGTGCCGCTGGAAGTCAGCGACGAAGGCCGCACCACCGAGTTCCTCCTGGTGCCCTACTACGGCGCCTGCATCCATGTGCCGCCCCCGCCGTCGAACCAGATCGTGCATATCTTCAGCGAGATGGGCGTGCGCATCGAAGACCTTTACCAGCCCTACTGGATCGAGGGCACGATGCAGGTCAAGGCCAGCAGCAGCGAGCTGGCGGATGCCGGTTACCAGATGGAAGCAGAGAAAATCTACGCGTATGAGCTGAAGTGAGCACTGCGTCACCCCGATAGCACGGCTTCTTTGAGCTGGGTCAAACTTTCTGTTTAGTCGGCTTCGTACCATTGGACTACTCGATTACTCACGTCCTCTGGGAGCTTCCATGAACAAGTCCTTGCTCGGTGCCTCGCTCGTCGCGTTGGCGCTTGCAGCCCCTGTCGCCCACGCCCACCAGGCGGGGGATTTCATCCTCCGCGCCGGCGCCATCACCACCGCGCCCAACGAGAACAGCGGCGACATCAAGCTCGACGGCGCCAAGGTCTCGGGCACCAAGGCGACCCTGGACAGCGACACCCAGCTGGGCCTGGCCTTCGCCTACATGCTCACCGATCACATCGGCCTCGAGCTGCTGGCCGCCACCCCGTTCCAGCACAAAGTCGGCGTCAAGGGCCTCGGCCCTGGCCTGGACGGCAAGCTGGCCGACATCAAGCAACTGCCGCCGACCCTGTCGCTGCAGTACTACCCGATGGCGCCCTCCTCGAAGTTCCAGCCGTACGCCGGCGTGGGCATTAACTACACGATGTTCTTCGATGAAGACCTGACCAGCGACCGCAAGGCCCAGGGCTTCAGCAACATGAAGCTGAAGGACTCGGTCGGCATCGCCGGCCAGCTGGGCATGGACTACATGCTCACCGACAACCTGCTGCTCAACGCCGCGGTCTGGTACGTCGACATCGACACCAAGGCCAGCATCGACGGCCCGAGCGCCCTGGGCGTGGGCAAGACCAAGGTCGACGTCGATGTCGATCCGTGGGTCTACATGGTCGGCATCGGCTACAAGTTCTGATTCGCAGGCGGGCCTGCTCCCTCCGGAGCGGGCCCGCCACGCATCGTCTCGACGCTCCAGAGATACCCCCAATAGCCCCAGGCGAGCGCGCTTATCCCCGCCCCGACCCCGCACACCGCCACCCAGCCCCACTGTCCGTACACCCAGGTCGCCACGACCGCCCCCACCCCACTACCGATCGAATAGCAGCACATGTAGGCGCCGATCAGCCGGCTGGCCATCTCGCCGCGCCCCGCCAGCAGCAGACTCTGGTTGGTCACATGCACCGCCTGCACGGCCAGGTCCAGCATCAGAATCCCGATTACCAGCGCCAGCAATGACTGCTCGAGGTAGGCGATGGGTAGCCACGACAGGGTCAGCAGGCCCAATGCCCAGCCAGTCACCCGCCGTCCATGCCCCTGATCCGCCAGACGCCCGGCACGCGATGCCGCCAGTGCCCCCGCCACGCCGGCCAGACCGAACAGCCCGACTTGCGTGTGATCCAGCGCCAGTGGCACGGCGCTCAAGGGCAGCACCATCGCGCTCCACAGCACACTGAACGCCGCGAATACCAGCACCGCGAACAGGCCGCGCTGACGCAGCAGGCGGTCATGTCGATACAGCCGCAACACCGATGCCAACAACGCCCGATAGCGCTGCCCCGGCCCCTGTGGCCTGGCGGCGGGCAAGCGCCAGGCGAGCAGCCCCGCCATTGCCAGCGCAAGCACTGCCGCCACGCCATACACACCCTGCCAACCGAGCAGGTCGGCCACTGCGCCCGACACCAGGCGCGCCGAGAGAATGCCCAGCACCACGCCGCTGGTCACCGTGCCCACCGCCTGCCCTTGTTCGGCGGGCGTGGCCAATGTGGCGGCATGCGCCACCATCACTTGCACCACCACCGCGGCCAGGCCGACCAGGGCCATTGCGGCCAGCAGCACGGCCCAGTCCACGGCAAAGGCCACGGCCAGCAAGGCGCCGGATGAGACCAGCAACTGGCCGAGGATCAGCCGCTTGCGATCAACCAGATCCCCCAGCGGCACAATCAGCAGCAACCCCAAGGCATAGCCGGCCTGTGTCATCCCGACTACCAGGCCGGCGCGGGCGCTGCTCACCCCAAGGCTCGCCGCCATCGACTCCAGCAGCGGCTGGGCGAGATACACCGTGGCCACGGCCAGGGCGCAGGCGGCGGCCAACAACAACGTCAATCCGCGGGTGAGCGTCGACATCGAAAACTCCCTTTCAATTCTGGTTTCAATTTAAAACCATATGACTGGCTTTCTAACAAAGGTGGTTTTATTCTGCAACCAGATAGACACCCAAGGATCGCGCCATGCTCGACCAGAACAACCAGCAATGCCCCGTGGCCCGTGCCCTGGAGGTGCTCGGCGACCGTTGGGCGCTGATGATCCTGCGCGATGCCTTTGACGGCCTGCGCCGCTTCAGCGAATTGCAGAAGAACCTGGGGCTGGCGAAGAACATCCTCGCTTCGCGCTTGAAGCTGCTGGTCGAGGCTGAACTGCTGGTGCAGCAGCCGGCCTCGGATGGCAGTGCCTACAAGGAATATGTGCTGACCGAACGGGGGCGCTCGGTGTTTCCGATCGTGATTGGCTTGCGCCAGTGGGGGGAGCGCTACCTGTTCACGGAGGGGGAGTCACGCTCGCAGCTGGTCGATGATCGTGGCCAAGGGCTGGAGACGCTGCAGGTGCGGGCCCGGGATGGGCGGGAGGTGCGGCCGGAGGATTGCCGCCGGCGGGTGGTCCGGCATACGTGATACCTGCTCCACCTGCCATGCACGATCCCTGTAGGAGCGGCCTTGTGCCGCGAAAGGGCTGCAAAGCAGCCCTGGCAGTGTTGCGGGATTAGCATAATTGGGGCCGCTTCGCGCCCCTTTCGCGGCACAAGGCCGCTCCTACATGCAATAGAGGTTCAGACCTTGCCAAGCAACCGCGCCAGCCCCTCGACGAACGGCGTCGGCTCAGGGAACGCGAAGCGTGCCAGCAAGCGCGAATTGTCCGCCCGCGAATGGCGGATATCACCCGAGCGGGCCTGGCCGTAGCTGACCGCCGGCAAACCGCCCACCACCTGCTCCAGCGCCTTGAGCAGCTGGTTCAGCGAAGTCGCCTGGTTCAGGCCGATATTCACCGCGCCCTCTTCCACCACCGGCTGCTCAAGCGCCTGCACCATCACCTGGACCAGATCGCCGACGAACAGGAAGTCGCGGGTCTGCTCGCCATCACCGAACACGGTGATCGGCGTACCCCGGGTGGCGCGCTCGCAGAAGATGCTGATCACCCCCGAATACGGCGAGGAAGGATCCTGGCGCGGCCCGAAGATATTGAAGAAGCGGAACACCACCGGCTCCAGCCCATGCTGGCGACGGTAGAAGTCCAGGTATTGCTCGCTGGCCAGCTTGTCCACCGCATAGGGGGTCAGCGGTGCCTTGGGCGTGTCCTCGGCAATCGACTGGCCCTCGCCATTGTTGCCGTACACCGCCGCGCTGGAGGCGAACAGCACGCGGCGGATGCCGTTCAGGCGCATCGCCTCGCAGACATTGAGCGTGCCGATGAAGTTGCTCTGGTGGGTCTTCACCGGGTTTTCCACCGAGGCCTGCACCGAGGCCACCGCGGCCAGGTGCACTACCGCCTGGCAGCCACTGGCGGCACGGGCCACCAGGGCGGCGTCGGCGACATCGCCTTCGAGCAGTTCCAGGCGCGGATGGCCGAGCTGCAGGTTGCTGCGCTTGCCGGTCGACAGGTCGTCGAGGATACGCACCGCGTAGCCTTTCTCCAGCAACGCATCGCACAGGTGGGAGCCAATGAAGCCGGCACCGCCGGTGATCAGGATGGGGGCGTCAGCCATGTCGGTAGAATCGGTCCAGTAAGGGCGGCAAGCCGGCGCGCCAGGCGCGGGGCTTGATGCCGAAGGTGTGAAGGATCTTCTTGCAGGCCAGCACCGCGTGCTGCGGCTCCTCGCTGGCATCCGGGCGGGCGGCGTGGGCCTGGGCGGTCGGCGCCTGCACGGCCAGCTTGCGCCACTGGGTGGCTTCGGTGAGGATCGCCTGGCCGAGCACCAGCGGCGTGGTGGCCTCGTTGCCAGCATAGTGGTAGGTGCCCCACAGCGGCGCCTGGCAATCGAGCTGCTTGAGCACCGAGAGGATCACCCGCGCGGCATCGTCCACCGGCGTCGGGTTGCCGCGTCGGTCATCGGCCAGCAGCAGTTCCTGGGGCTGTTCAGCGCGGGTCAGGAAGCGCCCGAGCGCGCCGTCGATGCTTTCGTCCAGCAGCCAGCCGAAGCGCAGCAGCACATGCTGCGGGCAGGTAGCGCGCACGCTCTGCTCGATGCGCCAGAGCGCCTGGCCACGCAGGCCGAGCGGCACCGGCTCGTCCTTCTCGCTGTAGGCGGTGGCGCGCGAGCCATCGAACACACGGTAGCTGGACGGTTGCACAAGGATCATCTCGTGGTGCTGGCACAGTTCGGCGAGCCGCTCCACCGCCCGCTCCTGCTGGGCCAGACGTTGCTCGCTGACGGACTCGGCCTGGAACCAGTCGAAATAATAGGCCAGGTTGACCACGGCGTGCGGGCGTTGCTCGTCGAGCAGCAGAGTCAGGCTGGCCGGATCCCAGCCGTTTTCCGGCGGGCGAGGCGCCAGGAAGGCGATGTCTTCCTCGGCCCCGAGACGAATCAGCGCTTGCCCGAGGGCATTGCCACCACCCAACAGCATCAGGCGCATACGCATAGAGTCAACAGGTCCGGTCTGGTCGATGGAGGAAAGGGTTCATTTTGCTGTTTCCGGCAGGGGAAGTCCAACCCAGGCAAGGCCTGGCGCGCGGCGCGTGGCGATTGGCACCGGTCGGGGCGGTATTCCGCCTTTGCCGACAGCTACTTATACTGCGCCTGGCCTGTTCAAGGAGATCAACATGGATGCCGAACTGAACACTGCACAGCGCGCCAGATGGCAATTCGACGAGCCCGCACCCGGCCCGGAGCGGTTCATCGACGAGAATTTCGCCGACTATCGCCAGCAGGCGCGCCTGCTGCTGCCGGACGCCGAGCGTGCCCCCACGGTATTCGTGGTCGGCGGCGCACGCTCCGACTTCACCCGCCTCAACCCGTTGCTCTATCGCCTCCAGCAGCAGGGCATCGGCTCACTGACCGGCAACCTCTCCGGCCACAGCCTGGCCAGCGAACCTGGGGCCAAGAATGCCTCACTGGCCAGCAACCTGGATGAGGCCCTGCGCTTTCACCAACACCTAGACGCCCGCAGCGACACCCTGGTCGGCCACAGCCTGGGCGCCGCCATCGCCCTGAAGCTGGCCGCCCAGCGCCCCAGCGTACGCAAGCTGGTGCTGATCTGCCCGGCGGTCTACCCCGACGCGGCCCATGCCGCGCCTTTCGGGCCGGCCTTCAGCGAGGCCATCCGCAAGCCTTTTGCCTTCCTCGACTGCGACAGCTACGCCTTCCTGCGCCAGTTCCAGGGCCGGGTGCTGCTGGTGATTGGTGAATACGACGGGCTCAACTCCAGGGTCCACGGCCAGGGGCCCGGCACCTCGGCCGGCACCCGGCGGCTGGCGGGCGTCGAGCGCTACAGCCCGATTCCCGAGGAGGTCACCCACGCCTTGCTGCGCTCGGTGCCCGCGCCCCATGTGGAATGCCTGATGCTCACCGACTGCGACCACGGCATCGCCGCGCACCTGCGCGACCGACCGGAGGTGGCGGACCAGGTGGCCGATGCGGTGGCGGCGTTCATTCTCGACTAGTACTGTCCGCTTTTCATGGACCTGCACATGACTTACTGATTTAGCAGGGGCCTGTGGGAGCGCGCTGGCCGCGCAATCATGGCTTCCTGTGCGACATAGCTACTCAATCTCGAACAACCCGTTGCTGACCATCCCCGCACTCAGCCGGTCGCGGATGTCGTCATCGATACGCGGATCGTCCGGGCGGTACAGCTTGATCTGCCGATAGGCGTTGATGCGGTTGATCTCCTCGCCCAGGTATTCCCACACCACCCGGGTGCACGCCGGGTTGCGCCGGTCACCGCTGGAGACCCCGGTCTTGAGGCCGTTCAGACGGCTGATGCGGCTCTTGAAACTGGGGATGAGAATCGTCTGGCTCATCTCGTTGAAGGTGAGCGACTCGTAGTCGATCAGGAACATCCGGTCCTGCAGCTGGAACGCCGCGCCCAGGTAGCGGCAACGTACCTCGGCGTGCTGGTCGAGGCCACTGCTGCGCTCCTGGCGTTCCTGGCGCTCGAACAAAAAGCTGCCGCGCTCCTCCCACAGGTGCACCAGCGACACCAGGATCGAGCCCGGCACCGACATGCAGTTGGAATATTCGAAGTAGTAGCCGCAGTAGCGCGACAGGTTGCCGGCTTCTTTATGCAGTGGCTTGAACAATTCGCTGATCGGGTCGTCCTGGGGACCGACACGCTGTTCCTGGTTGCGTGCGCCGATCAAGCGGGCGAACTGTTCCGCCGGCAGACCCAGCTCGTAATCCTCGACGCCGAAGAAGTCGCCGATGCGCTTGAGGTTGTAGGCCGTCGGACGGCTCTGGCCGCTCAGGTACTTGTTGAACTGCGCGCGGTTGATCGACAGCTGCCGGCAAACCTCGGAGATAGAGCGGTAGTGGCTGCAGGCCAATTTGAGGTTGGTAGCGAAGTGATCGCCCATGATGCGTGGGTCCGGATGATGCGAGTGACGCCATTCTAGCATCAAGTCGCACCAAAATGGAGCAACCCGCGAAATTGTAACCACAGTTGTCATAGCCAACCATGCGCCCCCAATGAATAGCGGTGCGCCTGCCGCCCGCTGGTCTTTCCACGCGAAGAATAAGAATCGAGGTCATTTTCCAATGCTCGAAGCACTCAACGATTTCCTTTCGGGGAAGCTTCTCATCGTGCTGATTGTCGGTCTCGGCAGTTACTTCACGATCCGCTCTCGGTTCGTCCAGTTCCGCCATTTCGGCCACATGTTCGGTGTCTTCAAGGAATCCCTTCGCGGCCAGGCAGGCCAACTGAGCTCGTTCCAGGCCCTGATGCTGAGCCTGGCCGGCCGCGTCGGCGCCGGTAACATCGCTGGTGTCGGTATCGCCGTGACCCTTGGCGGTCCGGGCGCCGTGTTCTGGATGTGGGTTACCGCACTGGTGGGCATGTCCAGCAGCTTCTTCGAATGCACCCTGGCCCAGGTCTACAAGCGCGCCGATGGCGATGGCCTGTACCGCGGCGGCCCGGCGTACTACATCCAACACGGTCTGAAGCTGAAAAGCATGGCGATCGTGTTCTCGATCCTGCTGCTGGTCACCTACGGCTTCGCCTTCATCGGCCTGCAGTCGTACACCGTGACCCACTCGCTGCAGAACGCCTTTGCCTTCGATCCGAAACACACCGGTATCGTCCTGGCAGCCCTGCTGGCCCTGACCTTCATCGGCGGTATCAAGCGCATCGCTGCGGTGTCCGACCTGCTGGTACCGGTCAAGACCCTGGCCTACATCGGCGTGACCCTGTACGTGATCGGCACCCAGATCGAACACGTCCCGGCCATGCTGGAAACCATCTTCAAGAGCGCCTTCGGCCTCGACCCTGCGTTCGCTGGCCTGCTGGGCAGCGCCATCGTCATGGGCGTGAAGCGTGGCGTGTTCGCCAACGAAGCAGGCCTGGGCAGCGCACCGAACGTCGCCGCCGTGGCCGCCGTGAAACACCCTGGCGCCCAGGGCGTGGTCCAGGCCTTCAGCGTGTTCCTCGACACCTTCGTGATCTGCACCTGCACCGCGCTGCTGATCCTGCTGTCGGGCTTCTACACCCCGGGCTTCGAAGGTGACGGCATCGTCCTGACCCAGAACTCGCTGGCCGCCGTGGTCGGTGACTGGGGCCGCGTGTTCGTCAGCGTCGCGCTGTCGCTGTTCGTCTTTACCTGCATTCTCTACAACTACTACCTGGGCGAGAACAGCCTGCAGTTCCTCAGCCGCAACCGCGCCGTGCTGATGACCTTCCGCGGCCTGGTGCTGGCGCTGGTGGTGTGGGGTTCGACGCAGGACCTGTCGACCGTGTTCGCCTTCGCCGACATCACCATGACCTGCCTGGCCTTCGTCAACCTGATCGCCCTGGCCATGCTGTTCAAGGTCGGCCTGCGCGTAATGCGCGACTACGACGCACAGCGCAAGGCCGGCATCAAGCAGCCGGTGTTCGACTCCAGCAAGTTCACCGACCTGGACCTGGACCGTGCCGCCTGGCCGGCCAATCCGCAGGCTGAAACAGCCACTGACAAAGCTGCCGTTCAGGCGCACGCTCAGCGCTGATATTCTCCCCTGCCCCAGCCGCCCCGTTCGTGGGCGGCTGCTTCTTCTTTCGCTACATCGCTACGGAATCCTCCCATGCGTGCAGTCAAGAATCTTCTCGTCCTTTACACCGGTGGCACCATCGGCATGTTGCAGACTGCCGAAGGCCTCGCGCCGGCCGGTGGCTTTGAAACGCGCATGCGCGAACATTTCGCTGCCTGCGGCGACGCGCCAAAGGTGCAGTGGTCGCTGCGTGAACTGAATCCGCTGATCGACAGCGCCAACATGCAACAGGCCAACTGGCTGGCGATGCGCGACGCCATCGTCGAGGCGGTCGAGCGTGACGGCCACGACGGCGTACTGGTGCTACATGGCACCGATACCCTGGCCTACAGCGCCGCGGCCCTGTCGTTCCTGTTGCTGGGTTTGCCAGCGCCAGTGCTGTTGACCGGTTCCATGCTGCCGGCCGGCGCGCCGGACAACGATGCCTGGGCCAACCTGGTCGGTGCCCTGAACCTGTTCGAAAGCGGCCTGGAAGACGGCGTGCAACTGTACTTCCATGGCCAGTTGCTGCACGGCTGCCGCGCTTCGAAGCTGCGCAGCGAGGCGTTCGACGCCTTCACCGTGCTGCCCCGTCATCGTGAGGGCGAACGTGCGCCCGAGCTACCAACTCGCCTGGACTACCGCCAACCGCGCCAGCCAGTCAAGCTGGCGGTCATGCCGGTGTTCCCGGGCCTGGCCGCCGGGCACCTGCGTGGTCTGTTCGACAGCGGTATCCAGGGGCTGGTGCTGGAGTGCTACGGCAGCGGTACCGGGCCGTCCGACGACCAGGCGCTGCTCGACGTCCTGCATGACGCCCGCCAGGGTGGGGTGATGATCGTTGCCATCAGCCAGTGTCCGGAAGGTTCGGTGGTGTTCGACACCTATGCGGCGGGCAGCCGCCTGCGTGACACCGGGCTGGTCAGCGGCGGCGGTATGACCCGTGAGGCCGCGCTGGGCAAGCTGTTTGCATTGCTGGGCGCGGGGCTGGATGTGCAGGCGGCGGAGCACTGGTTCGCGCTGGACCTATGCGGCGAGCGGGCCTGACACGTAAATCTTCCGTACGCCATCGCGGGGCAAGCCCGCTCCCACAAGCCTGTACAGGGCATCGTGGGAGCGGGCTTGCCCCGCGATGTTTTCAGCACCTGGAAAAGTGGCGGAAGGCAGCGGGAGTCGAACCTGCCCGGGAACGGCTGCCGTCCCCAACCGGGTTTGAAGCCCGGCCGCGCCACCGGGCGCGATTGCCTTCCTTGAAATCAGAGCTCGCGTTGCGGCTGGGCCAGGGCGCTGTCGACGCGGATATGACGCAGGTCGCCAACTCGTCGGGTCAAGCCAACGCGGTCGAAATACTCGAGAATCTGCACAGTGCGCTTGCGACCGATGGCCAAACCATCGCGAAACGCCGCGACCTGCACTATCGGCGATGTCTCGGCCTGACGCAACAGCAGCTCTGCCATGCGCTTGAGCGTCGTCTCCGGGTAAAACAGGTCACGCACCACCTGGTGCACCAGGCCCAACCGGGCAAGCTTGCGCAACAACAGGCGCACGTCAGCCTCGTCGCAGCCCTCCTCGCCGGCCAGGGTCCGCACCCAGGGCGGATCGAACTCGCCCGCCAACAGGCGGGGCAACAGACGCACCCACAACGCGGTATCCGCTTCGCTCAGCTGGACCCGGTGACCCGGCAGGTGCAGCCATGGGCCACTGCTGCTGATCGTGCCTTCGCCCAGCAACTCATCCAGCAGGCTGACAAACGCGGGGCGCTCCAACGGCAGTGCGGTAAAGCGGCGCAGCCGATCACGGTCAGGGCCTAGCTGATCCGGCTCCTGTTCATGGAACTGCGCCAGGCGCTCCAGCACCTGTTGCTTGAGCGCCTGCCACTGTACGCGGTCGAACAGCAACTGACCTTGACGCGTGGCAATCACCAGCACCGCTTCCGGCAACTGCCAGGTCTCACGCAGGCGATTGAACTGGCGCTCCAGACGCTGGGGCTCGAGCCCGCCTGGCGCTGCCTCCAGCAAGACCGGCAACGCCCGCTCGAGGCTGTCGGCATTGCGCAACACCTGCAACTGGCGCAAGCGCTCCTCGCTGCGCCGCTGCCGACTCGGTGCGAATGGGTCGAGCACACGGCCACCACCCAGCGTGCGCTGGGCGCGCTGATCGCGCAGAACCAGACGATCCCCATGCACTGCCTGCAACGGTGCATTGAGCAGCAGTTGGGCGAACATGCGCTGGCCAGCCTCGAGCCGTTCCCCTTCGAGCAACGCGACCCGGGCAGTGACATCCTGGGTCCCCAGATGCACGTGCACCGCGCTGAAATGCTCGAACACGCGTGTTTCTCCCGCCAGCAAGGTGAGGTCGATATCGACCCGCACGCTGGGTGCATGCAACCACTCAGGTAGCAGCCAGTCGCCGCGATGTACCTGTTCGGCCGAGAGCTTTTCCGCGCTGATATTCAATGCCACCCGCTGCCCTGCCTCGGCCACCAATGCCGCCTGGTTCTGCGCGTGCAGGCCACGCACCCGCACCGATTTGCCAGCCTTGCCCAACAGCAAGGTGTCGCCGACGCTGACCTGCCCGGCCAGCGCCGTGCCGGTGACCACCACCCCTGCCCCGGAAACCGCGAAAGCCCGGTCCACGGCCAGGCGGAAACCGCCGCGCACGCTGCGCTGGCGAACATGCGCCTCGGCCGCCAGCAAGGCCTCGCGCAGGGCCTCGATTCCCGCGCCGGACAGGCTCGACACCGGGAACTGCGCTACCCCGGCATAAGGCCCAGGCGCCAGCAACGCCGTGACCTGCGCCTGGACTTCGGCCAGCCGCTGCGGCTCGACCCGATCGCACTTGCTGATGACCACCAGCGCCTGGGGAATGCCCAGCAACTCGATGATCGACAGATGCTCGCGGGTCTGTGGCATCACCCCGTCGTCGGCGGCGACCACCAGCAGTACCAGGTCGATGCCATGGGCGCCAGCGAGCATGTTGTGGATAAAACGCTCGTGCCCAGGCACATCGATAAAGCCTGTCAGGGGAGCGCCTTCGGCCAACGCGGCATAGCGGTAGCCGAGGTCGATGGTCATGCCCCGGGCGCGCTCCTCCTGGCGCGTGTCGCCGGCCTGGCCGGTCAGGGCCTGGAGCAGCGCGGTCTTGCCGTGGTCGATGTGGCCGGCGGTACCGACGATCACTGCACCGGCCCCAACTGCAACGCCGGCAGTTGCGCCAACCATTGCGCCTCGTCATCCAGCTGGCGCAGATCGAGCCACAATGCATCGTCATCAATGCGACCGAGCACCGGCACCGGCAGGTCGCGCAATGCCCGCTCCAGCACATGCAGGCTGCGCCCACGCAGTTTCTTCGACACGTGCGGACGCAGGCACAAGGCCGCGCTTGGCAAGCGCGCCACGGGCTGGCTGCCGCTGCCGATCATGCCCAGGGCCGATTCGACGCGAACCTCCCACTGAGCACCCAGTCGTGCAGCCAACTCAGGCGCCAGGCGTTCGGCCTGGGCGGCGATTTCGGCCTGGGGCCGAGTAAGCAGGCGCAGGCTTGGCAGGCGCTCGGCCAAGCGATCGGGGTTGCGGTACAGCGCCAGCACGGCTTCGAGTGCCGCGAGGGTGATCTTGTCCACCCGCAAGGCACGCTTGAGAGGGTTCTTCTTGATCTTCGCGATCAGCTCCTTACGCCCGACGATGATCCCGGCCTGCGGCCCGCCGAGCAGTTTGTCGCCGCTGAAGGTGACGATGTCGGCGCCGTCGGCCAGGGCCTGACGTACAGTCGGCTCGGCCGGCAGCCCCCAGCGGGTCAGGTCGAGCAGGCTGCCGCTGCCCAGGTCTTCCAGCAGCGGTAATTCATGTGCATGGGCGATGCGCGCCAGTTCCGCGGTGGGCACCTGGGTAGTGAAACCCTGGATGCTGTAGTTGCTGCAGTGCACACGCATCAGCAGGCCCGTGCGCGGGTTGATCGCGCCCTCGTAGTCGCGGGCGTGGGTGCGGTTGGTGGTGCCGATCTCGTGCAGCTTCACCCCCGCGCGGGCCATGATGTCGGGGATGCGGAAGGCGCCGCCGATCTCGATCAGCTCGCCCCGGGAGATGATCCCTTCCTTGCGCGCACCCAGGCTGTTGAGCGCCAGCAGCACGGCGGCGGCGTTGTTGTTGACCACGGTGACGGCCTCGGCGCCGGTCAGTTCGCGGATCAGGCCTTCGATCAGGTCGTCGCGGTCGCCACGCTTGCCGGTGTTGAGGTCGAACTCCAGGTTCAGCGGGTAGCGGGCGGCGGTCTGCATGGCGTCGATCGCTTCTTCGGGCAGCAAGGCCCGGCCGAGGTTGGTATGCAGCACCGTGCCGGTGAGGTTGAACACCCGGCGCACCTGGCTGCGCTGCTGGATGGCCAGGCGTTCGCCGGCTCGGCCCAGGAGGACTTCGGCGGTCAGTTCGGTGGCACTCAGTTGACCGAGGCGAGCTGGCTCGCGCAGGTCGTCGAGCAGCTGGCGCAGGGTGGCCAGCGTGGCGTCACGACCGTGCCGGTCGATCAGTGGAGCGCAGGCCGGGTGGCGCAGCAGGGTGTCGATGGAAGGCAGGCGTGGGGTGTCGCTGGCGAGGGTTGAAGACATTCGGTACTACCTATGACTGATCCGTTGTCTGTTCCGGCCCTTTCGCGGGGCAAGCCCGCTCCTACAGGAGACACGTTGGCGTCGAAACCAGCGCTGTACCTGTAGGAGCGGGCTTGTCCCGCGAAGAAGGCGACTCGGTGTAGCAGTGTAGACAATTACCCCCTAGCCCGGCGCCAACAGCAGGTTCGGCGCCAGCCGATGGAAACCCTCCTCGTCCAGGCGCATGTCCAGCGCCAGACTCGCCAGGTCATCAGCCAACGGCTCGGCCGCGGCGTCGTTCTCCAGGTAGCACTGCTTGAGGTAGCTCTCGCACCCCGGGCAGCACTCGGCACGCAACGGCGCCTTGCCCGGTGCGTGGCGGTCATCCTCGAGGTTGCTGTAGCGCAGGTCCTTGCTCGACTCGCAGTACACGCACTTGACCCGCACCACATGCCATTCGCAGGCACACAGCGAGCAGGCCAGGTAGCGCAGGCCATTATGCTTGCCACGATTGCGTACCACCCCGGCCATCGCTGGCGAGCCGCAGGCCGGGCACTGGGCCAGGCTGCCAGCGGGCTTGAGCTCAGGCGCAGGCAAGGCCAACAGCCAGCTGGACCAGGCAGCCTGCAACGCAGCGCCGATAAAGGGCACCAGCGCCGCCGGCACCGCGTCGTACTGGCCGCCGAGCAGGGCAATGCCCCAGCCTTTACGTTGCGCCTCATCGCTGCCGTGCAATGTCGCCAGCGCGTCCGCCAACGGCCCATCAGGTTCCGCCGAAAAATGATCGAGCAACGCCTGCAGCCAGACCAGCCATGGCCCTTCTCGCACCAGGCTGTCGGCCGCCAGCGGCGGCAGGCCATGACTTATACACAGGCGCTGTCGCTCTTCGGCTACTGGCAGGCCGGCCGGTGGGTTATCCACAAGCTGCTGCTGAGTCCGGCACAGCCGGGCCATCAACCGCAGGTAATCACCCAGGGCATTGCCCTCGGCCAACTGCTCAAGCCGAGCGGCGCGCACCTCGAAGAGGTGGGCGGCGGGCAGGTGCAGAAACGGCGGCATCACTGCCGACGCTTCGATCTGCCCAGGTTCGAGAATCGTGCTCAAACGGTCATCCTTCTTTTCCACCGTGGTTGTGTGGCGTCTTGTCGCCGGTCACGTCCCGGTACCACAGTTCATGGTGCTTGCGTGCCCAGGCGCGGCTGACCCAGCCATGCAGCATGGCGCCGATCGAGCCCTTGATCCAGATCCCGGCATAGATGTGCACGATGATGCTGAGGATCAGCACGAACGCCGCCAGGGCATGCAGCAGCGCGGACAGGCGAATGACGTCGATGCCGAACCAATGGCTGAAGTACGCGCGCCAGATCACCACGCCGCTGACCAGCAGCACCAGCATGCATGCCAGCAAGGTCCAGAACAGCAGCTTCTGCCCGGCGTTGTACTTGCCGATCGGCGGCACGCCCTCTTCCTTGTTGAGCATCACCCGGTCGATGCGGCGCAGCCACAGGCGGTCGTTGGCGGTGATGAAGTTGGCGCGCCAGAAGCGCAGCACCAGCCCGAGGAAGAACACGAACATGCCCACGCCGATGAACGGGTGGAGGATCCGCGTCCACGGCCCGCCGCCGAACAAGTGGCTGAGCCAGAACAGCGCCGGGTGAAACAGTGCCAGCCCCGAGAGGCCGGCGAGCACGAACAGGATCGCCACGACCCAGTGGTTGCTCCGTTCGTTGGCGTTGTAGCGCAGGATAGGCTTGTTGTCGTTCATGGCCGCTGCTCCCCCTGCCCGCTCGGGCGGTTCGGATCATAGACATGCACCGCCGGGTCCACCTGGTGGACCGTGTTATCCACAGGCGCCGGGTGTTCGTCCTCCTCGACCCGCTGCGGACCCACGCGTACATAGTGGAAGAACCCGGCCAGCACCGCCGCGCCCATGGCCAGCAGCGCCAGCGGCTTGCTGAAGCCCTTCCACAGCCCCACCAACGGGCTGATTACCGGTTGATCCGGCAGGCCGGCGTAGATCCGCGGCGTGTCGGCGTGGTGCAGCACGTACATCACGTGGGTGCCACCGACGCCATCCGGATCGTACAGCCCGGCGTTCTCGTACCCCCTCGACTTCAGGTCGACGATGCGCTCGTCGGCATGCACCTTCATCTCCTCCTTGCTGCCGAAGACGATCGCCCCGGTCGGGCAGGTCTTCACGCAGGCCGGCTCCAGGCCCACGCTCACGCGGTCGGAACACAGGGTGCACTTGTAGGCCTTGTGGTCCTTCTGCGAGATGCGCGGGATATTGAACGGGCAGCCGGTGATGCAGTAGCCGCAACCGATGCAGTGGTCCTGGTTGAAGTCGACGATACCGTTGGCGTGCTTGATGATCGCCCCCGGGCTCGGGCAGGCCTTCAGGCAACCTGGCTCAGCACAGTGCATGCAGCCGTCCTTGCGGATCAGCCACTCCAGGTTGCCGTCGTCGCGCTCGTGCTCGGTGAAGCGCATCAGGGTCCAGGTCTCGGCGCTGAGGTCCTGGGGGTTGTCGTAGGTGCCGTGGTTGTGGCCGACCTCGTCACGCAGTTCGTTCCACTCCGAGCACGCCACCTGGCAGGCCTTGCAGCCGATGCACTTGGTGGTGTCGATCAGCTTGGCGACTTCCTGCTGCTGGCGTACCGAGGGCGGTACGGTGGTGGTGGCCGAGCGGGCGATGATGTCTTGGCTGGCCATCAGAGTTTCTCCACTTTGACGAGGAACGACTTGGACTCCGGCGTCTGCGTGTTGCCATCACCGAGGAACGGCACCAGGGTGTTGGTCAGGAAGCCGTGCCGCGTGCTGCCAGTGAAGCCCCAGTGCAACGGGATGCCGATCTGGTGCACGGTCTGGTTGTTGACCTGCAGCGGACGGATCCGCTTGGTCACCACCGCCACCGCGTCGATATAGCCGCGCTTGCTCGACACCCTTACCCGGTCGCCGGCCTTGATGCCCTTCTCGTTGGCCAGCACCTCGCCGATCTCGACGAACTGCTCGGGCTGGGCAATGGCGTTGAGCCGGCAATGCTTGCTCCAGAAGTGGAAGTGCTCGGTCAGCCGGTAGGTGGTTGCCGCATGGGGGAACTCGTCATGCGTGCCGAGGGTGTCCCACACCGAATCGAAGATCCGCCCGGCCGGGTTGCTGGTGGCCTTCTTGTTCTGCGGATGCAGCGGGTTGATACCGATCGGCGTCTCGAACGGCTCGTAGTGCTCGGGGAACGGCCCCTCGGCCATTTTGTCGACGGCGAAGAACCGCGCCACGCCCTCGGGGTTCATGATGAACGGGTTCATCCCCGCTTCCGGTGGCGAATCGACCTTGAAGTCCGGCACGTCGGTGCCGGTCCAGGCCTTGCCGTTCCACCACACCAGGCGTTTCTTCTCCGGATCCCACGGCTTGCCTTGCGGGTCGCTTGAGGCACGGTTGTAGAGGATCCGCCGGTTGGCCGGCCAGGCCCAGGCCCAGTTCTGCACCTGGTGCATGCCGTACGGGTCGCTGTTGTCGCGCCGGGCCATCTGGTTGCCCTGCTCGGTCCAGCAGCCGGCGAAGATCCAGCAGCCCGACGCGGTGCTGCCGTCGTCCTTCATCTGGGCGAAACCGGCCAGTTGCTGGCCGGCCTTGAGCGTGGCGCCGGTGGCGTCGGTAAGGTCACTGACCGCCCAGCCGTTCATCTCCTTGGCCAGCTCTTCGGGCGAAGGCTCTTCAGGGACCTTGTACGGCCAGCTGAGGTTGAGCAGCGGGTCGGGGTAGGCGCCGCCTTCGGCCTGATAACGCTTGCGCAGGCGCAGGAACAGCTCGCTCATGATGTGCACGTCGGTACGGGTCTCGCCCGGACCGTCGGCGCCCTTCCAGTGCCACTGCAGCCAGCGGCTGCTGTTGACCAGCGAGCCATCTTCCTCGGCGAAGCAGGTGGTGGGCAGGCGGATCACCTCGGTCTGGATGTTGGCGGTGTCGACGTCGTTGAACGCGCCGGCGTTGCGCCAGAACTCGGAGGTCTCGGTGGCCAGCGGGTCCATGATCACCAGCCACTTGAGCTTGGCCAGGGCCGCGGTGACGCGGTTCTTGTCCGGCAGCGCGGCGATCGGGTTGAAGCCCTGGCACATGTAGCCGTTGACCTTGCCCTGGCCCATCATCTCGAACATGCGCAGCACGTCGTAGGCCGGCACATCGAGCTTGGGCAGCCAGTCGTAGCCCCAGTTGTTGGCGGCGGTGGCGTTGGCGCCGTACCAGGCCTTCATCAGGCTGACGTGGAACTTGCCGTAGTTCTGCCAGTACGACAGCTGCCCCGGCCGCAATGGTTTGGAAGCGCGCTTGTCGATGTAGGCGGCATAGTCCTGCTCGGCATCACCGGCCAGGGTCAGGTAACCCGGCAGCGAGTTCGACAGCAGCCCCAGGTCGGTCAGGCCCTGGATGTTGGAGTGGCCGCGCAGGGCATTGACCCCGCCACCCGGCATGCCGACGTTGCCCAGCAGCAACTGCACCATGGCCGCGCTGCGGATGATCTGCGCGCCGATGGAGTGCTGGGTCCAGCCCAGGGCGTAGAGGATCGTCATGGTCTTGCCCGGCACCGAGCAGGTGGCGATCTCTTCCCAGATCTTCATCATCTGGTCCTGGGGCATGCCGCAGGTCATGCTCGCCAGTTCCGGCGTGTAGCGGCTGTAGTGCTGCTTCATCAGCTGGTAGACGCAACGCGGGTGCTGCAGGGTCGGATCGACCTTGGCGAAACCGTCCTCGCCCAGCTCGTAGCCCCAGCCGGACTTGTCGGCGTACACGCGCTTGGCCGCGTCATAGCCGCTGAACAGCCCGTCTTCGAAGCCATAGCTCTCTTTGACGATGAACGACACGTCGGTGTAGTTGCGCACGTACTCGTGCTGGATCTTGTCGTTGCTCAGCAGGTAGTTGATCAGCCCGCCCATAAAGGCGATGTCGCTGCCGGTGCGGATCGGCGCGTAGTAATCGGCCACCGAGGCGGTACGGGTGAACCGCGGGTCGACCACGATCAGCCGCGCCTTGTTGTGCGCCTTGGCTTCGGTCACCCACTTGAAGCCGCACGGGTGCGCTTCAGCGGCGTTGCCGCCCATCACCAGGACCAGGTTTGCGTTGGCGATGTCAGACCAGTGATTGGTCATCGCGCCACGGCCATACGTCGGGGCAAGACTTGCCACCGTCGGGCCGTGTCAGACACGCGCCTGGTTATCGAACCCCAGCATGCCCAGCGAACGGATTACCTTGTGCGTCATGTAGCCCGCTTCGCTGGAAGCGGCGGACGCGGCGAGGAAGCCGGTGGTAAGCCAGCGGTTGACCGTCTGGCCCTGGGCATTCTTCTCGATGAAGTTGGCGTCGCGGTCCTGTTTCATCAGGTCAGCGACGCGGTCGAGGGCTTCGTCCCATTCGATGCGGGTCCACTCGCTGCTGCCCGGCTTGCGCACCTCGGGGTACTTGAGGCGGCTGGGGCTGTGGATAAAGTCCAGCAGGCCGGCGCCTTTCGGGCACAGAGTGCCGCGGTTGACCGGATGGTCCGCGTCGCCCTCGATGTGGATGATGTTCTGTTTGACGTTCTTGCCCGCGTCACCCTGGCTGTACATGATCAGGCCGCAGCCGACCGAGCAGTAAGGACAGGTGTTGCGGGTTTCTTTGGTGTGCGCCAGCTTGAAGTGGCGCACCTGCTCGGCGAACGCGGGTGTCGGGGCCATGCCCAACGCCGCAAGGCTCGAGCCTCCAAGGCCGACGGCGGCGACCTTGAAGAATTGCCGACGGTTGAGATCCATCGTGCACTCCTGATCAGGTTCTCGGGCGCGCGGGACTTGGCCGGCGCCTCAGGGACTTCACGGTGACGGTGGACAGACACCGCCAACTGTTAAGCCTAGTCAAGAATCTGCAAAGCGTGATGATCTGGATCAGGCTCAGGGGATTTCGCCGCTTCATCCATACAGATGCAGGAGGACAGCGCCCACCAGCACCAGAATCACCCCGACGATCTGTAGCAGGGACAGGCGCTCGCGGTAGAACAGGAAGCCGAGAATCGCGGCAATGCCTCCGGACAAAGTGCTGATCACCGTGACGACCGCGATCGAGCCATGCAACGCGCCCCAGGAAAACGCCGAGAAACCTCCCAGGTTGAAAAGGCTGGCACCACACAAGGTGCCCCAGGTCTTGAGCCTGACCGTAACCTGGTCTCGAAGCATTCGCAGTGCTTCAGGCAGCAGGAACAGAACCCCTACTCCGTAGCCCAGCGCCAGCATGTTCACCGGCCCCAGCACCGGCAGTGCGTACTTGCCCTGGACCCAGAAGCTGACGCCATACAGCAGCGCCGCCAGCAGGGCGAAACCGACCGACAGACGACCGCCCACATGCGTTTGCCCACTGCCGCCCTTTGCCTCACGGCTGGCCAGGACCACACCCAGAAAGCAGGTCAGCAACCCGAAGATCTGCCAGGTGCCCAGCGTCTCACCGCCCAGCCAGGCCAGCAGCGTGGTGAACACACCATAGGAAGTCACCAACGGCGCCACCACCGAGGTCTTGCCGATCGCGAACGCCTTCGAAAGTGCCAATGCACCGCTCAGGGTACACAGCGCCGCCAGACAAGCGAGCAGCAGCACGCTAGCCGGGGCCGCGACCATCTTGATGAGTTGCTGGGAAGATACGGCAATGATGAGCCCCATCAACAACAGGCCCAACAACTGTCCGAAGAATACCGCCCGCCTTACGCCGACCGCCCGGGCATTCATGCCGACCAGAAAGTCGGTGGCTCCCCAGAGTACGGCAGCCAGCAGTCCCATGAGCACATCCATGTCTCGGTTCCTGAATGGGAGGAGCGTGACGATAGCCATCCCAACTTCCCAAGTTCAAGCACTTTCAGGCACTCAAGAGCAGCCTTGCATCAGGAACGGCAAGGTCCTGCATCAGGCTGCATGGCTGCCCCCTCACGCAGCCTGCAACTGCGGACTCAGCGGAGCGCACTCACGCCACGGCAAGCCTGCCCACCCGTCCTCGGACGCCAGCAACGCCTGGAGCCGCTGCTCATCGAAGGTCCCGAGCGAGTCGGCGCGAAACGCCCGCACCCATTGCCGGCGACCGTCGAGGTAGGCCGCGCCGAGGTCCGCCCAGCCGTCGAAACAGTCCTGGGCGCGCTGGGCGTTGAGCAGCAGCACACGCCAACCGACATCGGGCGCCAGCCAGCCGAGCAGCATGGCGCAACGCACAAGGAAGCCGCAGCGCACACAGGCAAACGCCAGGGAGGCACGCGGGTCGTCGGAGGGTTGCAGGTTCAGCAGATCGAGTCGAAACCACTCATGCTCGAAATCATTGGCGAAATAGCGCTGGATCTCTTCGTCGGTGGCACTGCCCTGCAGGCCGGCGATGTGCAGCAACGGCATGCGCAAAAAGCTGCGTGCCGATTCGGTGAAGCTCCCGCAATGCTGGTTGAAGAAACCATCCACGCTCATGGCATCGGCCATCGGCCGCGCCACCGACAATGCAAGGTGCCGGCGCGCGCCATACAACTCGAACGCCGGCGCGCGCGGGCGCATCCAGCGCGCGAGGAGCCAGGTGGCGGCCAGCATGCCCAGGAAGATCAACATCTCGGTACCCTCAGCGGTCAGTGGAGTGCCAGTCGGCGATCCCGGCGGCCAGGGCCGCGGTCATGCCGGGCCAGGTCACCGCCTCGGTGGCGTACACCGGGCCGTCGGACTCAGGCTGGCCAAACAGATGGCGCAAGGCGTAACGCAGCGTGGCGGCACGTGGCTGCGTCGCTCGCAGGCGCTCGGGCTGGCGCGCCGCCACCAGCCACTCCACAAGCGGCGATGGCGCGGCGAAGCGATTGAACAATTGCGGATGCTGGGCAATCAGTTGCGCCTGGGTGGTCGGATCGGTCACCGACTCCAGGCGGCACCAGCCCGCGTCACAGCGCACGACGCCAATGGCCAGGCAATCCGCGGGGGTTTGCCGGTCGGTGCCCAGGGCATTCAGGCAGGTGAGCACGTCATCCAGGTAGCGCGCGACCGGCGGACGGTTCTGCTTGCCCTTGAGCTGCTCGACGCACAGTCTGCCGTCGCCCTGGACCAGCAGGCTGATGGTGATATGCGGTTGGCCCTGGCCATCACGCAGGCTGAAGATGCGCATGCGCCCTGCTTCCAGGGCCTCGGCGTAGCTTTCACCGTAACCACCGCGCAGGGTGCGACGGTCGGCAAACTGCCCAAGGCAATGGCGCATGACATAGCTTTCGAAGGCCATCTCTTCACGCAGATGGGGGCTGTCCGGCAGCAATTCGACGAGCACATGAGCGTCGCACTCGACCATCCGACGCAGCGCCTCCGGGCGACTCTGCCGCCAGCCCTGGGCTTGGCGCGCCGCCATGCGGGCGTGCTCCTGATGCCAGAGCGCCAGCGCCTGCGGGCAGTTGATGCGCTCGAGCTTGCCTTCCAGCGCCGTGCCTTTGCGGGAGGTGAGGAACTCCACCAGCATCGCTTCCTGCTCGAGCACCGCCGGGTGGTCAGGATCGATCCAGACCAGCGCCACGGCCTCGCCCGCCTTCGCCTCCTGTTTCAGATGCCGCTCCACCCAGGCCGGCACAGCCTGCCCCTGCAGCAGGCTCGTGGCCTCCTCGAGGCTGCGCACCTTGCGCGCGGGCTCGAAATTGCCGACCAACTGGCGATAGAAATGGTTGAGCAGCCAGCCACGCACAGGCGCTTCGTCGCCCCTGGCCTGACTGCGCTGCTCCAGTCGGCGCTTGAGCGCATCGGCGTTGAGCAGGTTGCGCGGCGCATAGGCGCCGGCGCGCGGGGCGGCGGTCATTTCCACACTTGCCACCAGCGCTTGGCGACAGGTGCCTGCACCTGTTGCAATTCATCCAGGATGCTGCGCAGGGCCGCGGCATTGGCGATATCGTGGGCCTCATCGCTGCCCGCGCACAGGGCCAGCGCCGCGTTGTAGCGGGCGATGGCCTCATCCTTGCGCCCCATATTCTTGAAGATATCGGCACTGTCCCAGGTCAACAGCGCATCCTGGCGCTCGGTGATGATCGACTCATAGCGCTGCCACAGCGCCAGCGCGGCCTCCGGCTGTGAGTGGGCGAGATGGAAGCAGATCCTCAGCCGGCAGCGTAGCCCTTCATAGTCCACGTCCTGATCACTGATGTCCTGCCCTGCCTGCCAGTCGAGCAGGCGCTGCAGCCAGATCACGAGCTCATGATCACGGTCGAGCACATACAGCGCCTGGGAAACGTTGCCGAAATAGCCGTCCGGATTGTGCCGCCCGTAGCCATGGGCCGCCGCGAAGTTCCACAGGTCTTCCGCCGCCTGGCAGATCGCTGCGGGATCATCGAGCTTGATGTAGGCGCGAAGCACACCGTCGTAATGCTCGGCGAAGGGGCTGGCCTCGATACCGCGGTGATGAAGCTCGATCGACTCCGGGACGCGCTCTTGGCCCTGCAGGTAGCGGTAGTTGATCGCCAGGTTGTTGCACAGCATCGAGTACAGGTGGGCACAACCGTCGCCACGGTGCCCCTGGCCGCTGGCGAAATACCGCTCCAGGCGGGCCTGGCCCAGTTCATAAGCCTGCCGTTGCGCCACTTCGAGCAAGTATCCGGCCTCATTCTGCTGCTCAGGTGTCAACGACTCGCTGTGCTGCTCGACCAGCCCCGACAGCTTGCCGCTGTGGTTGTAGTAATCGTAGCCACTGGCCAGAACCATCGGCGGCTGGCGCAGGGCATCGAGCAGGCCATGGGTATCAGCCCAGGCGTGTACCAGGCTGTAGCTGCTGCGGTGATCATTCATCAGGCCGGAGCCGATGGCCTCCTGCAGCATGGCCAGTTCGGTCGCCGCATCGATGCGCCCGGCCTGCCGGTCGCGCACGGCGAGCAGGCGCAGGATCCAGGGATGGCGCGGCGCGATACGCTGAGCCTCGGCCAGTGCCAGAGCGAACAGGTGCTCCAGACGCTCGGGCTGCTCGGTGTCTTCATACAGCGCCTCGATCAGCGCGCCTTTGCCGGCAGGCGACTCATCGAGCGCCGGCAGGCATTCCAGAAAGTGCTCCAGCACATCGTCGGCATCACAGGCACGCATGATGCACAGCGGCCACCAGACACTCGGCTCCTGCGCGAGCAATTGCTCGACCACCACCTTGACCGTGATGGGCGCGGTGGCCGCGCGCATGTCGTAGATGTCATGCAGCGCCCGCCGCCCCGCCTGCTCGATCTCTCCGGCGGCCACCAGCCAGGGCAGTTCATACTCGATGAAGTTGTTGTCGCAGTCGCTGTCCAAGGCAATGGCCGCGGCCGGCAGGATACGCAGCGCCCCCTGCAGGTCGCCCTGCGCATGCAGGGCCCTGGCGGCGAGGCGCGCCAGACGCACTTCCCACTCGCGGCGCCGAGGCAGCGACAGGTCGGCGATCAGACTCACCACGGGCTGCTCGAACATGGCCAGGCGCAACGGAATGATCTCGATCAGGCCGTTGCCCAGCCAGATCCAGTCGCCCTGGTCGATGTCCTGGTCCGGCCCTGCCTGGCGCAAGGCGGCAACCCCCTCAAGCGCGGCCTCGCGGGCCTGCTCCTGCTCGCCATTGACGTGCAACGCCCAGGCCCGGCGACAGGCCCGGTCGGCCAGGTCCCAGGCCCGCACGCTGGCGCGCCCGGGGTTGAACAGGGTGAGGGCGTGACGCACCTCGATGGCCCTGAGCGCCAGCACCAGGGAACGCTGCTCGAGTTGCTCGAAAATGCGCGAACGGCGGTAGTACTCGACGTCGTAGTCCGGTGCGACCTTGGCCATGGCGTCGATCTCACCGAGCACCTGCTCGATCAGTGGCTCGTCATCACAGAAATGGGCCAGGCGCAGACGCTTGAGCAGAAGACTCATGCTCAATTCTGCGCGAGCGGCAGGGTTGCAGAGCTCAAGCAGGTGCTGGCCATCGTCCACCAGCACACGGGCGGCGGCCTGGGCATCGCCGGCGTTGACCCACAGCACATGCAGGCGTTCGATCGAGCCGATCGAGTCGGCTTGCAGCACCTCGGCCTGGAGCTGCTCCAGCAGCGCGGGCGCGCCATGGTCCTGGAGGACACCGTCAAGACGATCCAGCAATTGCTCGAGTTCAATGCCGCTGATCACGGTATTGGCCGGTGTCATGGACTACTCCTTGTAATGACGTACACACATCCCGGTGCCTGGTGGCGCGCACGCTACCAGTTACATCTTGTAAAACCAAGGCCTTTTAGTGCCAATGCGCCATCAGCTGATGATCGTCCACGCTCGCAGAAAAAAACCCCTGAAACTCGCGTTTCAGGGGTTCTTGACTGCCAGGCAGACTCGAGGCTTAGAACGGAATATCGTCGTCGAAGCTGTCGAAGTCAGCGGCTGGCTGCGGAGCCGGCTGTTGCGGCGCCGGGCGCTGTGGTGCCTGCTGCGGACGCGGGGCTTGCTGGCGCGGAGCCTGGTTGTACTGCTGCTGGCCACCCTGGTTGTAGTTGTTACCACCACCCTGGTTGTATTGGTCGCCACCACCCTGCTGACCCTGCGGACGACCGCCGAGCAACTGCATGGTGCCGTTGATGTCGACGATGATCTCGGTGGTGTAGCGCTTGATGCCGTCCTTTTCCCACTCGCGGGTCTGCAGCTTGCCTTCGATGTAGCACTGAGAACCCTTGCGCAGGTACTCGCCGGCAATCTCGGCGACCTTGCCGAACAGCGACACACGGTGCCACTCGGTACGCTCGACCTTCTGGCCCGACTGCTTGTCGGTCCACTGCTCGCTGGTGGCCAGGCTCAGGTTGGTCACGGCGTTACCGTTGGGCAGGTAGCGGACTTCGGGATCCTGACCGCAGGTACCGACCAGAATGACTTTGTTAACCCCACGGGCCATAACGTTCTCCTAGGCTTCGCACGCCGCAGAGGCTGGGTTCACCAGACGCTCGAGGGTCGCACGGTCCAAAATTTTCGTATCCAGTTTGATATAGATGGCGGCTTCTTCTGCCACCACCACGGCGTCGGTCACACCCGGCACGGCCATCAGGCGCTCGGTCAGCCCGGCTTCCCGGACCGCTTCCGGCGTCAGCGGCATGCGCAGGCTGGTCACGTACGGCGGCTCGTTCATGCGCAACGCAGTGAGCAACCACAGGACGCACAATACGGCGCATCCGAGGAACACCATGCTCAAGCCACCGTGCTGGAACAACCAACCACCTAGGATGCCTCCCAGCGCGGCGCCGAGGAACTGGCTGGTGGAGTACACCCCCATCGCCGTCCCCTTGCCACCGGCAGGCGACACCTTGCTGACCAGCGAAGGCAAGGATGCCTCCAGCAGGTTGAATGCAGTAAAGAATACCACGGTGCCGATCACCAGTCCGCGCAAGTTGTCAGCCCACTGCCAGAAGAACACCTCCACCAGTAACAGGACACTGACCGCGCCGAGCAACACGCGTTTCATCTTGCGCTTCTTTTCCCCGTAGATGATGAAGGGGATCATTGCAAAAAATGAAACCAGCAACGCGGTCAGGTACACCCACCAGTGCTGTTCCTTGGGCAGCCCGCCGCGCTCGACGAACGCCAGGGGCAGCGCCACGAAGCTGGCCATCAGGATCGCGTGCAACACGAAGATGCTGATGTCCAGGCGCAGAAGGTCCGGATTGCGCAGGGTCGGACCGAGGGCCTGACGGGCGACACCGGACTCGCGATGGGACAACACGCTGTGCGAGTTGGGTACCACGAAGGCGATCAGGCCGATGCCGACCAGGGCAAGTCCTGCGGTGGCGAGGAACAATCCTGACAAGCCAAAGGCGCGGGTCAACAGTGGGCCGACCACCATCGCCACGGCGAACGACAGGCCGATGCTCATGCCGATCATGGCCATGGCCTTGGTCCGGTGCTGCTCACGGGTCAGGTCGGACAACAACGCCATCACCGCCGCGGAAATCGCCCCCGCGCCCTGCAGGATGCGCCCGGCGATCACGCCCCAGATAGAGTCGGCCTGGGCCGCCAGCACGCTGCCCAGGGCGAAGATGATCAACCCCACGTAGATCACCGGACGGCGGCCGATGCGGTCGGAAATCACCCCGAACGGAATCTGCAGCACGGCCTGGGTCAGGCCGTAGGCACCGATGGCCAGACCGATAAGCGCAGGCGTGGCGCCGGCCAGGTCCATGCCGTAGGTGGCCAGCACCGGCAGCACCATGAACATGCCCAGCATACGAAAGGCGAAGACCAGGGCCAGGCCGCTGGCGGCGCGGGTTTCGCTGCCACTCATGCGCTCGTTGTGGGTGTCGTGCATGGATTAACCTCGTGTGAACCGGCGGCGATTCTATCAGTCCGACGCCTTGGCGGCATATACGCGACGCTTTGCCGCGTAATGGCAGCGCGCCGTATACTCCTTTGTTTATGCCCGCCGAGCGAGGCCGTAGTGGACAAGATCCTGATCCGTGGGGCGCGTACCCACAACCTGAAGAACATCGACCTGACCCTGCCCCGGGACAAACTGATCGTGATCACCGGCCTGTCCGGATCCGGCAAGTCCTCGCTGGCGTTCGACACGCTGTACGCCGAAGGCCAGCGCCGCTACGTCGAATCGCTGTCGGCCTATGCCCGGCAGTTCCTGTCGATGATGGAAAAGCCCGACGTCGACACCATCGAAGGCCTGTCACCGGCGATCTCCATCGAGCAGAAGTCGACCTCGCACAACCCGCGCTCGACCGTCGGCACCATCACCGAAATCTACGACTACCTGCGCCTGCTCTATGCCCGCGTCGGTACCCCGCGCTGCCCGGACCATGACATCCCGCTGGAGGCGCAAACGATCAGCCAGATGGTCGACCTGGTGCTGGAAAAGCCTGAAGGCAGCAAGCTGATGCTGCTGGCCCCGGTGATCCGCGAGCGCAAGGGCGAGCACCTGGCGGTGTTCGACGAACTGCGTGCCCAGGGCTTCGTTCGCGCCCGGGTCAACGGCAAGCTCTACGAGCTCGACGAACTGCCCAAGCTGGATAAACAGAAGAAGCACAGCATCGATGTGGTGGTCGACCGCTTCAAGGTCCGCGCCGACCTGCAGCAGCGCCTGGCCGAGTCGTTCGAGACCGCGCTGAAGCTGGCCGACGGCATCGCCCTGGTCGCGCCGATGGACGACGAAGACGGCGAGGAAGTGATCTTCTCGGCGCGCTTCGCCTGCCCGGTGTGCGGCCATGCGATCAGCGAACTGGAGCCCAAGCTGTTCTCCTTCAACAACCCGGCCGGTGCCTGCCCGACCTGTGACGGCCTGGGGGTGAAGCAGTTCTTCGACACCAAGCGCCTGGTCAACGCCGAGCTGACCCTGGCCGAAGGCGCGATACGTGGCTGGGACCGGCGCAACGTCTATTACTTCCAGATGCTTGGCTCACTCGCCGCGCACTACGGTTTCAGCCTCGAGGAACCGTTCGGCGAGCTGTCGGCCGAGCACCAGAAGGTCATCCTGCAGGGCAGCGGCAAGCAGAGCGTCGATTTCAAGTACCTCAACGACCGTGGCGACATCGTCAAGCGTTCGCATCCTTTCGAAGGCATCGTGCCCAACCTCGAACGCCGCTACCGCGAGACCGAGTCGGCCACCGTGCGCGAAGAACTGGCCAAGTTCCTCGGCACCCAGCCCTGCCCCGACTGTCGCGGCACTCGCCTGCGTCGTGAGGCCCGCCATGTATGGGTCGGCGAGAAGACCCTGCCGGCGGTGACCAACCTGCCGATCGGCGAAGCCAGCAACTACTTCGGCGGGCTGACCCTCACCGGACGTCGTGGCGAGATCGCGGCGAAGATCCTCAAGGAGATCTGCGAGCGCCTGCAGTTCCTGGTCAACGTCGGTCTCGATTATCTGACGCTGGACCGCAGCGCCGATACCCTGTCCGGCGGCGAGGCCCAGCGGATCCGCCTGGCCAGCCAGATCGGCGCCGGCCTGGTCGGGGTGATGTACATCCTCGATGAACCGTCCATCGGCCTTCATCAACGGGACAACGACCGCCTGCTGGCCACCCTCAACCACCTGCGCGACCTGGGCAACACGGTGATCGTGGTCGAGCACGACGAGGACGCCATCCGCTTGGCCGACTACGTGGTGGATATCGGCCCGGGCGCTGGCGTGCATGGCGGCCAGATCGTCGCCGAGGGCTCGCCCGAGGAGGTCATGGCGCACCCCGACTCGCTGACCGGCAAGTACCTGTCCGGGCGCAAGAAGATCGTCGTCCCGGCCAAGCGCACTCCCCGCAACAAGAAGCTGTCGCTCAAGCTCAAGGGCGCGCGCGGCAACAACCTGCAGAACGTCGACCTGGAAGTGCCGATCGGCCTGCTGACCTGCGTAACCGGCGTGTCCGGCTCGGGCAAGTCGACGCTGATCAACAACACCCTGTTCCCCTTGGCCGCCACCGCGCTCAACGGCGCAAGCAGCCTGGAGGCCGCGCCACACGCCAGCGTCGATGGCCTGCAACACCTGGACAAGGTGGTGGATATCGACCAGAGCCCCATCGGTCGCACGCCGCGCTCGAACCCGGCCACCTACACCGGCATCTTTACGCCAATTCGCGAGCTGTTCTCTGGCGTGCCGGAATCGCGCTCACGCGGTTATGGTCCGGGACGCTTCTCGTTCAACGTCAAGGGTGGGCGTTGCGAAGCCTGCCAGGGCGATGGCCTGATCAAGGTGGAGATGCACTTCCTGCCGGACATCTACGTGCCCTGCGATGTGTGCAAGAGCAAGCGCTACAACCGCGAAACCCTGGAGATCAAGTACAAGGGCAAGAACATCCACGAGGTGCTGGAAATGACCATCGAGGATGCCCGCGAGTTCTTCGACGCGGTCCCGGCCCTGGCGCGCAAGCTGCAGACGCTGATGGATGTCGGCCTGTCGTACATCAAGCTGGGGCAGTCAGCGACCACGTTGTCTGGTGGTGAGGCGCAGCGGGTGAAACTGTCCCGCGAGCTGTCCAAGCGCGACACCGGCAAGACCCTGTACATCCTCGACGAACCGACCACCGGCCTGCACTTCGCCGATATCCAGCAATTGCTGGACGTGCTGCACCGCCTGCGTGACCACGGCAACACCGTGGTGGTGATCGAGCACAACCTGGATGTGATCAAGACTGCCGACTGGCTGGTGGACCTGGGGCCGGAGGGTGGCTCCAAGGGTGGGCAGATCATTGCCTGCGGTACGCCGGAGGAACTGGCCGAGAAGAAGCAGTCGTATACCGGGCATTACCTCAAACCGCTGCTGGAGCGCGACCGGGCTTGAGGCATTGGGGGCGCTTTGCGCCCCTTTCGCGGCACAAGGCCGCTCCTACATTTGAACGCGTCAATCAAAAGATTACGCGATCGCCTGTAGGAGCGGCCTTGTGCCGCGAATGGGCTGCAAAGCAGCCCCCAGCTTTTACATCTGCGACTGCAGATAGTTCTCCAGACCAATGGCCTTGATCAGCCCCTGCTGCTTCTCCAGCCAGTAGGTGTGATCTTCTTCGGTATCGGCCAACTGCGCACGCAGGATATCGCGGCTGATGTAGTCCTTGTGCAGCTCGCACAGCTCGATGCCCTTGCACAGCGCGGCACGGACCTTGTACTCGAGCTTCAGATCAGCCTCGATCATCTCCGGCACGGTGCTACCCACGTGCAGGTCATCGGCGCGCATGTCCGGGGTGCCTTCGAGCATGAGGATACGGCGCATCAGGGCGTCGGCGTGCTGCGTCTCTTCTTCCATTTCGTGGTTGATACGTTCGTAGAGCTTGGACAGGCCCCAGTCTTCGTACATCCGCGAGTGAATGAAGTACTGATCGCGTGCTGCCAGTTCGCCCTTCAGCAACGTGACGAGGTAGTTGATAACGTCCGGGTGACCTTGCATCGCCCTGCTTCTCCCTGTGAATACGTCTATGGGACATAGTGTGAACCAGGTTTTGCTCGCGGTCACTGAAAAACGCGCAATTAGAAGCAAATAATCGGCTAAACAGTAGTGATATTCATTGAAAAACCGCCCAAACGAGGGCGGTTCTTGTTATCACTTCGATTAGGCCAGATTGATGCCCAAGGCCTTGGCGATGCCTTCTCCGTAGGCTGGATCAGCCTTGAAGAAGTACTGCAGTTGACGCTGGACGACATCCTCGCTGACGCCCGCCATGGTGCCGGCGATGTTGCCGATCAACAGTGCCTTTTGCTCATCGCTCATCAGGCGGAACAGCGCGCCGGCATGGCTGTAGTAGTCGTTGTCTTCGCGGTGGTCGTAGCGATCCGCCGAGCCATTCAGGGCCAGCGCCGGCTCTGCATGGCGCGGCGACTGCTTCGGTGCGTCCGCGTAGCTGTTTGGCTCGTAGTTGGGAGCACTGCCGTAGGCACCGGTGGCCATGGAACCATCGCGCTGGTAGCTGTGTACCGGGCAACGAGGCGCATTGACCGGCAGATGCTGGTGATTGGTACCCACGCGGTAGCGGTGCGCATCGGCGTAGGCGAACACGCGCCCCTGCAGCATGCGGTCCGGCGACAGGCCAACCCCAGGCACCATGTTGCTGGGGCCGAACGCCGCCTGCTCGACCTCGGCGAAGTAGTTGAGCGGGTTGCGGTTGAGTTCCAGCACGCCGACCTCGATCAACGGGTAGTCCTTCTGAGACCAGGTCTTGGTCACGTCGAAGGGGTTCTCGTCACGGCTGGCGGCCTCGGCTTCGCTCATCACCTGAATGCACACGGTCCAACGTGGGAAATCACCGCGCTCGATGGCCTGGAACAGGTCGCGCTGGGCATAGTCCGGGTCGCTGCCGGCCAGGCGGGCGGCCTCGGCCGGCGCCAGGTTCTTGATCCCCTGCTGGGTCTTGAAGTGCCACTTGACCCAGGTGCGCTCACCCTTGGCGTTGATCAGGCTGTAGGTGTGGCTGCCGAAACCGTGCATGTGGCGGTAGCCGTCAGGGATCCCGCGGTCGGAGAACAGGATGGTGACCTGGTGCAGCGCCTCGGGCGAATGCGACCAGAAGTCCCACATCATCTGCGCGTTCTTCAGGTTGGTCTGCGGGTGGCGCTTCTGGGTGTGGATGAAGTCAGGGAACTTCAGCGGATCACGGATGAAGAACACCGGCGTATTGTTGCCGACGATGTCCCAGTTACCTTCCTCGGTGTAGAACTTCACCGCGAAACCGCGCGGGTCGCGCTCGGTGTCCGCCGAGCCGCGTTCGCCACCCACGGTGGAGAAGCGCAGGAACGTCTCGGTCTGCTTGCCGATGCTGTCGAACAGCCTGGCACTGGTGAGTTCGGTGATATCACGGGTGACGGTGAAGGTGCCGTAGGCGCCGGAGCCCTTGGCGTGCACGCGACGCTCGGGGATGTTCTCGCGGTTGAAGTGGGCGAGCTTCTCGACCAGGTGGAAATCGTCGAGCAGCAGCGGGCCGCGAGGGCCTGCGGAACGGGAATTCTGGTTGTCGGCTACGGGCGCGCCGCTTGCGGTGGTGAGAATCTTGCTCATGGGCTCTCCTGATCGGTCTTGAACTGCCGGCTAATCGGCTTGGAGAGAGTATTGTCGAGCCCTGTTACAAGAACAAATTCATTACCTGACTTGCATCAATAGAAAATAACAATTCATAAGGCAACAAAAAACCGGGCCTAGGCCCGGTTCTTTGCAGCAGACAGAACGTCTTACTCGGCAGCTTCTACAGCACCACCGACCGGACGATCAACCAGCTCGACGTACGCCATAGGCGCGTTGTCGCCAGCGCGGAAACCGCACTTCAGGATGCGCAGGTAGCCGCCCTGACGGGTGGCGTAACGCTTGCCCAGGTCGTTGAACAGTTTGCCAACGGCGGACTTCGAACGGGTACGGTCGAAGGCCAGACGACGGTTGGCAACGCTGTCTTCCTTGGCCAGGGTGATCAGCGGCTCGGCAACGCGGCGCAGTTCCTTGGCTTTCGGCAGGGTGGTTTTGATCAGCTCGTGCTCGATCAGCGACACTGCCATGTTCTGGAACATAGCCTTGCGGTGAGAGCTGGTACGGCTCAGGTGACGTCCACTTTTACGATGACGCATGATTCATTCCTTACCAAACACTACGTTCGGTGATTACGACGATCAGGCAGTCGCCTTGTCGTCTTTCTTAAGACTTGCAGGCGGCCAGTTGTCGAGGCGCATGCCGAGGGAAAGACCACGGGAGGCCAGGACGTCCTTGATTTCAGTCAGGGACTTCTTGCCCAGGTTAGGAGTCTTCAACAGCTCTACTTCGGTACGCTGAATCAGGTCGCCGATGTAGTAGATGTTCTCCGCCTTGAGGCAGTTGGCCGAACGTACGGTCAGTTCCAGGTCGTCAACCGGGCGCAGCAGGATCGGATCGATCTCGTCTTCCTGCTCAACCACAACCGGCTCGCTGTCACCTTTGAGGTCGACGAACGCGGCCAGCTGCTGTTGCAGGATGGTCGCGGCACGACGGATGGCCTCTTCAGGATCCAGGGTACCGTTGGTTTCCAGATCGATGACCAGCTTGTCCAGGTTGGTACGCTGTTCAACACGGGCGTTCTCGACCACGTAGGCGATACGACGCACCGGGCTGAACGAAGCGTCCAGCTGGAGACGGCCAATGCTGCGGCTTTCGTCTTCGTCGGTCTGACGGGAGTCGGCCGGCTCGTAACCGCGACCACGAGCTACAGTGAGCTTCATGTTCAGGGCGCCGTTGGACGCCAGGTTCGCGATTACGTGATCGGGGTTGACGATCTCGACATCGTGATCCAGCTGAATATCGGCAGCGGTAACCACCCCCGAACCCTTTTTCGACAAGGTCAGCGTAACTTCGTCACGACCGTGCAGTTTGATAGCCAGGCCTTTCAGGTTCAACAGGATTTCAATGACGTCTTCCTGAACACCTTCGATCGCGGAGTACTCGTGGAGTACGCCATCGATCTCGGCCTCGACTACTGCACAGCCAGGCATGGAGGACAACAGGATGCGGCGCAGCGCGTTGCCCAGGGTATGGCCGAAGCCACGCTCGAGAGGCTCGAGCGTGATCTTGGCGCGGGTTGGACTGACAACCTGCACGTCGATGTGACGGGGTGTCAGAAACTCATTTACCGAAATCTGCATGGATGCACCTATTTTCTAGCCCTTACTTGGAGTAGAGCTCGACAATCAGGTTTTCGTTGATGTCGGCGGACAGGTCGCTGCGAGCAGGAACGTTCTTGAAAACGCCCGACTTTTTAGCAGCATCCACGTCAACCCACTCAACGCGGCCACGCTGGGCGCACAGTTCAAGGGCTTGAACAATGCGCAGCTGGTTCAGCGACTTCTCGCGAACCGAGACCACGTCACCCGGACGAACTTGGTAGGATGGAATGTTCACAGTCTTACCGTTGACGCTGATCGCTTTGTGCGAAACCAGCTGACGGGACTCGGAACGAGTCGAGCCGAAGCCCATACGGTAGACGACGTTATCCAGACGGCACTCGAGCAGTTGCAGCAGGTTCTCACCGGTTGCGCCTTTTTTCGAGGCAGCAGCTTGGTAGTAACCGCGGAACTGACGCTCCAGAACACCGTAGATACGACGGACTTTTTGTTTCTCGCGCAGCTGGGTACCGTAGTCGGACTGACGGCCACGGCGCTGGCCGTGGATACCTGGGGCTGCTTCGATGTTGCACTTCGATTCCAGAGCGCGAACGCCGCTCTTCAGGAACAGGTCAGTGCCTTCACGGCGAGACAGTTTGCATTTTGGACCAATGTAACGTGCCATTTATCTGTCTCCTGATTACACGCGACGCTTCTTCGGCGGACGGCACCCGTTGTGCGGGATTGGCGTCACGTCGGTGATGCTGGCGATCTTGTAGCCGCAGCTGTTCAGTGCACGAACGGCGGATTCACGACCTGGACCTGGACCCTTGACGTTGACGTCGAGGTTCTTCAGACCATATTCCAGCGCAGCTTGACCAGCACGCTCAGCAGCGATCTGAGCTGCGAACGGGGTGGATTTGCGCGAACCACGGAAACCCGAACCACCGGAAGTAGCCCAGGACAGTGCGTTGCCCTGACGGTCGGTGATGGTCACGATGGTGTTGTTGAAAGACGCATGGATGTGGGCGATGCCATCAACCACTGTCTTTTTGACTTTTTTACGAGGACGAGCAGCAGGTTTTGCCATGTCTATATTCCTGGGCGATTACTTGCGGATCGGCTTACGCGGGCCCTTACGGGTGCGTGCGTTGGTCTTGGTGCGCTGACCGCGAACCGGCAGACCTTTACGATGACGCAGGCCGCGGTAGCAACCCAGGTCCATCAAGCGCTTGATCTTCATGTTGATGTCACGGCGCAGGTCACCTTCGGTGGTGAACTTCGCGACTTCGCCACGCAGGGTTTCGATTTGCTCGTCGCTCAGATCCTTGATCTTAGCGGCTGGGTTTACACCAGCGTCCGCACAGATTTTCTGCGCGGTAGTGCGACCGACACCATAGATGTAGGTCAGCGAGATAACAGTATGCTTGTTATCTGGAATGTTGACGCCTGCAATACGGGCCATTCAGTGGGACTCCAATTGACAGCTACCTACGCCCCGGAAGCCAAGAAATAGGGCGCGAGATAATATCGCTGTAGAAACGAATAATCAACCCAGCAGCACACTAGCTGCTGGGTTTGAAGCGCGGATCACACTCAGCCTTGGCGCTGCTTGTGACGCGGTTCCGCGCTGCAGATCACGCGCACGATACCTTCGCGACGAATGATCTTGCAGTTGCGGCACAGCTTTTTCACCGATGCACGAACTTTCATTACCGACTCCTCGAACCTTAAGGGGCTAAATCAGCGCAGCAGACCGCTGCCGCCGTAGCCTTTCAGGTTGGCTTTCTTCATCAGGGATTCGTACTGGTGCGAAACGAGGTGCGATTGTACTTGGGACATGAAGTCCATCACAACCACTACCACAATCAGCAACGAGGTCCCGCCAAGGTAGAACGGCACGTTTGCTGCCACCACCAGGAACTGGGGCAGAAGGCACACGGCCATCATGTAAAGAGCACCGAACATGGTCAGACGGGTCAGGACGCCATCAATGTAGCGCGCCGACTGCTCACCAGGACGGATACCCGGAATAAAGGCACCGGACTTCTTCAGGTTTTCCGCTACGTCTTTCGGGTTGAACATCAACGCTGTGTAGAAGAAGCAGAAGAAAATGATCCCTGCACTAAACAGCAGAATGTTCAACGGCTGACCAGGAGCGATCGACTGCGAGATGTCCTGCAGCCAGCCCATACCTTCGGACTGACCGAACCAGGCACCCAGCGAAGCCGGGAACAGCAAGATGCTGCTCGCGAAAATGGCCGGGATTACGCCCGCCATGTTCACCTTCAGCGGCAGGTGGCTGGTCTGCGCAGCGAAGACCTTGCGGCCCTGCTGACGCTTGGCGTAGTGAACGGCGATACGACGCTGACCACGCTCAATGAACACCACGAAGCCGATAATCGCTACTGCCAGCAAACCGATAGCGACCAAGGCGAAAATGTTGATATCGCCTGTGCGCGCAGACTCGAAAGACTGCCCGATTGCTCTCGGAAGACCGGCAACGATACCTGCGAAGATCAACATCGAGATACCGTTGCCCACACCGCGCTCGGTAATCTGCTCGCCGAGCCACATCATGAACATCGCGCCCGCCACGAAGGTGGAGACGGCGACGACATGGAAGCCCAGGCCCGCAGAAAACGCCACGCCCTGGTTGGCCAGGCCAATGGACATGCCAATGGCTTGAACCAGCGCCAGGATAACGGTGCCGTAGCGGGTGTACTGGCTGATCTTGCGACGGCCAGCTTCACCTTCCTTCTTCAACTGCTCCAGCTGCGGGCTGACAGCGGTCATGAGCTGCATGATGATCGATGCCGAGATGTACGGCATGATCCCCAGTGCAAAGATGCTCATGCGCTCCAGCGCGCCACCGGAAAACATGTTGAACAAGCTAAGAATGGTCCCCTCATTCTGCCGGAACAGATCCGCGAGACGGTCCGGGTTAATGCCTGGCACTGGGATGTGCGCGCCAATCCGATAGACGATGATCGCCATGAACAGAAAGCGCAGACGAGCCCAGAGTTCCGACATCCCGCCCTTACCGAGCGAAGAGAGAGCACCTTGCTTAGCCATTTATTCCTCGAACTTGCCGCCAGCTGCTTCGATAGCCGCACGTGCACCTTTGGTGACGGCGATACCCTTGAGGGTGACTGCGCGAGTGACTTCGCCCGACAGCATGATTTTCACGCGCTGTACGTGCTGGCCGATCACGTTGGCGTCCTTGAGGGACTGAACGGTGATCAGATCGCCTTCCACCTTGGCCAGCTCGGACAGACGCACTTCGGCGCGGTCCATGGCTTTCAGGGAAACGAAGCCGAACTTCGGCAGGCGACGGTGCAGCGGCTGTTGACCGCCTTCGAAGCCTGGAGCGATGGAACCACCGGAGCGGGAGGTCTGACCTTTGTGACCACGGCCACCGGTCTTGCCCAGACCGCTACCGATACCACGGCCCGGACGGTGCTTCTCGCGACGGGAACCCGGCGCTGGACTCAGATCATTGAGTTTCATCGATTAACCCTCGACCTTCAGCATGTAGTAAGCCTTGTTGATCATCCCGCGGTTCTCGGGAGTATCCTGGACTTCTACAGTGTGACCGATGCGACGCAGACCCAGACCCTTAACGCACAGTTTGTGGTTAGGCAGACGGCCGGCGGTGCTTTTGATCAGCGTTACTTTTACGGTTGCCATGATCAGAAGATCTCCTCAACAGTCTTGCCGCGCTTGGCAGCAATGGACTCAGGGGATTGCATGGCTTTCAGACCCTTGAAGGTGGCGTGAACCACGTTCACCGGGTTGGTCGAGCCGTAGCACTTGGCCAGGACGTTCTGAACGCCAGCAACTTCCAGGACGGCACGCATTGCGCCACCGGCGATGATACCGGTACCTTCCGAGGCAGGCTGCATGTAGACCTTCGAGGCGCCGTGGGCGGCCTTGGTGGCGTACTGCAGGGTGGTGCCCTTCAGGTCAACCTGAATCATGTTGCGACGAGCAGCTTCCATGGCTTTCTGGATCGCGGCAGGTACTTCGCGCGACTTGCCACGGCCAAAGCCAACACGACCCTTGCCATCACCCACCACGGTCAGCGCGGTGAAGGTGAAGATACGGCCGCCTTTTACGGTTTTGGCTACGCGGTTAACTTGAACCAGCTTCTCGATGTAGCCTTCGTCGCGCTTTTGATCGTTATTTGCCATAACTTAGAACTCCAGCCCGCCTTCACGAGCAGCATCAGCCAGCGCCTTGACGCGGCCGTGGTACTTGAAGCCGGAACGGTCAAAGGCAACTTGAGATACACCGGCGGCTTTCGCACGCTCAGCTACCAGCTTGCCAACCTTAGTGGCCGCGTCGATGTTGCCGGTGGCGCCATCACGCAGTTCTTTGTCCAAGGTCGAGGCACTTGCCAGAACCTTGCTGCCGTCGGCCGAGATGACCTGGGCGTAGATGTGCTGCGAGGAGCGGAACACGCACAGACGCACGGCTTCGAGCTCGTGCATTTTCAGGCGTGCTTTGCGAGCGCGACGCAGTCGAGTAACTTTTTTGTCGGTCATTTGCTAGGCCCTACTTCTTCTTGGCTTCTTTACGACGGACTACTTCGTCCGCGTAACGCACACCCTTGCCCTTGTAAGGCTCTGGCGGACGGAAACCGCGGACTTCAGCGGCCACCTGACCCACCAGCTGCTTGTCGATACCCTTGATCAGGATGTCGGTCTGGCTTGGGGTTTCAGCGGTGATACCGGCTGGCAGTTCGTAATCCACTGGATGCGAGAAGCCCAGAGCCAGGTTCAGGATGGTGCCTTTGGCCTGAGCCTTGTAACCAACACCGACCAGCTGGAGCTTGCGCTCGAAGCCTTGGCTTACGCCCTGGACCATGTTGTTCACCAGAGCGCGGGTAGTACCGGCCATGGCGCGAGCTTGCTGGTCACCGTTGCGAGCGGAGAAACGCAGCTCACCAGCTTCTTCGGTAACTTCAACAGACGAGTGAACGTTCAGTTCGAGAGTGCCCTTGGCACCCTTCACCGAAAGCTGCTGGCCGGCGAATTTGACTTCGACGCCTGCTGGCAGCTTAACGGGGTTCTTAGCGACGCGAGACATGCCTATCTCCCCTTAGAACACTGTGCACAGAACTTCGCCGCCGACACCGGCAGCGCGCGCAGCGCGGTCAGTCATCACACCTTTGTTGGTGGAGACGATAGACACGCCCAGGCCGCCACGTACTTTCGGCAGCTCGGTAACGGCCTTGTACTGGCGCAGGCCAGGACGGCTGGTACGCTTCAGCTCTTCGATGACCGGACGGCCTTCGAAGTACTTCAGCTCGATCGACAGGGAAGGCTTGGCTTCGCCGGTCACTTCGTAGCTGGCGATGTAGCCTTCGTCTTTCAGTACTTTGGCAACCGCGACCTTCAGGGTGGAAGAAGGCATGCTTACGACAGACTTTTCAGCCATCTGGGCATTACGGATGCGAGTTAGCATGTCCGCTAACGGGTCCTGCATACTCATGGGCTAGATGCTCCTGATACAAGAATTATTAGCCTTGCGGCTATCACAACCACCCAAGCAGGCAGGGCAAAAAACCCAGGCTCAGGTGAGCCGGTCATTCTAGACACAAGGCAGAAACGAAACAAGCCCCATATAGGGGCTTGTTTCGTTGCGAGGTCACCGGCGGTCGGAAGATTGCTCCCCTTGCGCCGGCGTCACGCCAACCGGGATTACCAGCTGGCCTTGACCAGACCTGGCACGTCACCGCGCATAGCGGCTTCGCGCAGCTTGTTACGGCCCAGGCCGAACTTACGGTATACACCGTGCGGACGACCGGTCAGGCGGCAACGGTTACGCAGGCGCGAGGCGCTGGCGTCACGTGGTTGCTTCTGCAGGGCGACAACGGCAGCGAAACGCTCTTCAGGAGAGGCGTTCAGGTTGACGATGGTCGCTTTCAGCTCAGCACGCTTCTTAGCGAACTTGGCTACCGTGAGCTGACGCTTCAGCTCGCGGTTCTTCATGCTCTTCTTGGCCATTTTCCTACTCCAATCAGTTGCGGAACGGGAACTTGAAAGCACGCAGCAGAGCGCGGCCTTCGTCGTCCGAACGAGCAGTGGTGGTCAGGGTGATGTCCAAACCGCGCAGAGCATCGATCTTGTCGTAATCGATTTCCGGGAAGATGATCTGCTCTTTCACGCCCATGCTGTAGTTGCCACGACCGTCGAAGGACTTGGCATTCAGGCCGCGGAAGTCGCGAACCCGTGGCAGGGAGATCGCCAGCAGGCGGTCCAGGAACTCGTACATCTTTTCGCGACGCAGGGTCACCTTGACACCGATCGGCCAGCCTTCACGGACTTTGAAGCCCGCGATGGATTTACGAGCGAAAGTCACGACCGGCTTTTGACCGGTGATCTTTTCCAGGTCGGCAACAGCGTGCTCGATGACTTTCTTGTCGCCGATCGCTTCGCCCAGACCCATGTTCAGGGTGATTTTGGTAACGCGCGGAACTTCCATCACGTTCGACAGCTTAAGTTCTTCCTTAAGCTTAGGAGCGATTTCGTTCCGGTAAATCTCTTTCAGTCGTGCCATGGTCTTCTACCTAGCAGTGTTCAAGCATCAACCGCTTTTTGGGTCGACTTGAAGACACGAATTTTTTTACCGTCTTCTACTTTGAAACCAACGCGGTCAGCCTTGTTGGTTTCGCCGTTGAAGATGGCGACGTTGGAAGCGTGCAGAGGCGCTTCTTTCTCGACGATACCGCCCTGGACGCCCGCCATCGGGTTAGGCTTGGTGTGGCGCTTGACCAGGTTGACACCACCGATGACCAGACGGTCGTCAGCGAGAACCTTCAGCACCTTACCGCGCTTACCTTTGTCTTTGCCGGCGATCACGATGATCTCGTCGTCACGACGAATCTTTTGCATGTCGGATCTCCTTAGAGCACTTCAGGGGCGAGCGAGACGATCTTCATGAACTTCTCGGTACGAAGTTCACGAGTCACTGGCCCGAAGATGCGAGTACCGATCGGCTCTTGCTTGGTGTTCAGCAGAACAGCAGCGTTGCCGTCGAAACGAATGATGGAACCGTCAGCGCGACGTACACCGTGACGGGTACGAACGACAACAGCGGTCATCACCTGGCCTTTCTTGACCTTACCGCGAGGAATCGCTTCCTTGACGGTAACTTTGATGATGTCACCGATACCGGCGTAACGGCGGTGGGAACCGCCGAGCACCTTGATGCACATGACGCGACGAGCGCCGCTGTTATCGGCCACATCGAGCATGGATTGAGTCTGAATCATAAAATTTCTCCGACCCTTAGCCCTTAGACTTCAACAGCGCGTTCGAGGACTTCAACCAGTGCCCAGGACTTGGTCTTGGCCAGCGGACGGGTTTCACGGATGGAAACCTTGTCGCCGATCTTGCACTGGTTGGCTTCGTCGTGCGCGTGCAGCTTAGTCGAACGCTTAACGTATTTACCGTAGATCGGGTGCTTTACGCGACGCTCGATCAGAACGGTGATGGTCTTGTCCATTTTGTCGCTGACGACACGGCCAGTCAGCGTACGGACGGTTTTTTCAGCTTCAGCCATGATCACTTACCTGCCTGCTGGTTGAGCACAGTTTTCACGCGAGCGATGTCACGCTTAACTTGCGAGAGCAGGTGCGACTGCCCCAACTGGCCAGTTGCTTTCTGCATGCGCAGATTGAACTGGTCGCGCAGCAAGCCGAGCAGTTGCTCATTCAGTTGCTGTGCGGATTTTTCACGAAGTTCATTCGCTTTCATCACATCACCGTCCGCTTAACAAAGGAGGTGGCGAGAGGCAGCTTTGCAGCGGCCAGGGCGAAAGCTTCGCGCGCCAGCTCTTCAGAAACACCCTCGATCTCGTACAGGACTTTGCCTGGCTGAATCTGGGCAACCCAGTATTCCACGGAACCTTTACCTTTACCCATACGAACCTCGAGAGGCTTCTTGGTAACCGGCTTGTCCGGGAAGACACGGATCCAGATCTTGCCGCCACGTTTTACGTGACGGGTCAGGGCACGACGTGCCGACTCGATCTGGCGAGCGGTGAGACGACCGCGGGCGACAGCTTTCAGAGCGAACTCGCCGAAGCTGACCTTGCTACCGCGCAGTGCCAGACCACGGTTGTGGCCGGTCATCTGCTTGCGGAATTTTGTACGCTTTGGTTGCAACATTTGGCGTACCCCTTACTTAGCAGCTTTTTTACGAGGCGCTGGTGCTTGAGGCTTCAGCTCTTCCTGGCGACCACCAATTACTTCGCCTTTGAAGATCCAAACCTTCACACCGATCACACCGTAGGTGGTGTGAGCTTCGTAGGTGTTGTAGTCGATATCGGCACGCAGGGTGTGCAGAGGCACACGACCTTCGCGATACCACTCGGTACGTGCGATCTCGGCACCGCCGAGACGACCGCTCACCTGGATCTTGATGCCTTTGGCACCAATACGCATGGCGTTCTGTACGGCGCGCTTCATGGCGCGACGGAACATAACGCGGCGCTCCAGCTGCTGGGCAACGCTCTGAGCAACCAGCATAGCGTCGAGTTCCGGCTTGCGGATCTCTTCGATGTTGATGTGCACAGGCACACCCATCTGCTTGGTCAGGTCCTGACGCAGCTTCTCAACATCTTCACCTTTCTTGCCGATAACGATACCGGGACGAGCGGTGTGGATGGTGATGCGTGCAGTTTGAGCCGGACGATGAATATCGATACGGCTTACGGACGCGCTTTTTAGTTTGTCCTGGAGGTACTCGCGAGTTTGCAGATCCTTCAGCAGGTAATCTGCGTAAGTCGCGCCGTCTGCGTACCAGACGGAGGTGTGCTCCTTGACGATTCCCAGGCGAATGCCAGTGGGATGTACTTTCTGACCCATCTGATCGACTCCGTTACTTGTCCGCAACCTTGACAGTGATATGGCAAGACCGCTTGACGATGCGATCAGCACGGCCTTTGGCACGTGGCATGATGCGCTTCAGCGAACGCCCTTCGTTGACGAAGACGGTGGAGACCTTCAGGTCATCAACGTCTGCGCCTTCGTTGTGTTCGGCGTTGGCAACGGCCGACTCGAGGACTTTCTTCATGATTTCAGCGGCTTTTTTGCTGCTGAAGGCCAACAGGTTGAGCGCTTCGCCCACCTTCTTCCCGCGGATCTGGTCGGCGACCAAGCGGGCTTTCTGGGCGGAGATGCGAGCGCCCGACAACTTAGCGGCTACTTCCATTTCCTTACCCCTTAACGCTTGGCTTTCTTGTCAGCCACGTGCCCGCGGTAGGTGCGGGTACCGGCGAACTCGCCCAGTTTGTGGCCGACCATGTCTTCGTTCACGAGAACTGGGACGTGTTGGCGACCGTTGTGTACCGCGATGGTCAGACCGACCATTTGTGGCAGGATCATCGAACGGCGCGACCAGGTTTTAACTGGCTTGCGATCGTTCTTCTCCACCGCCACTTCGACCTTCTTCAACAGGTGAAGATCGATAAAAGGACCTTTTTTCAGAGAACGTGGCACTGTCGTATCCCTCTAGTTACTTGCGACGACGGACGATCATGTTGTCGGTACGCTTATTACCACGGGTTTTAGCACCCTTGGTTGGGAAGCCCCATGGCGATACCGGATGACGACCACCGGAGGTACGACCTTCACCACCACCATGCGGGTGGTCAACCGGGTTCATGGCAACACCACGAACGGTTGGGCGAACGCCGCGCCAGCGTTTGGCACCAGCTTTACCCAGCGAACGCAGGCTGTGCTCGGAGTTCGAGACTTCGCCCAGGGTCGCACGGCACTCAGCCAGGACTTTACGCATTTCACCAGAGCGCAGACGCAGGGTCACGTAGACACCTTCGCGAGCGATCAGCTGAGCCGAAGCACCAGCGGAACGAGCGATCTGAGCACCTTTACCCGGCTTCAGTTCGATGCCGTGAATGGTGCTACCTACTGGGATGTTGCGCAGTTGCAGGGAGTTACCGGCCTTGATTGGGGCCAGGGCACCTGCGATCAGCTGGTCGCCAGCGCTCACGCCTTTAGGGGCGATGATGTAGCGACGCTCACCGTCTGCGTAGCACAGCAGGGCGATGTGAGCAGTACGGTTCGGGTCGTATTCGATACGCTCGACAGTGGCTGGAATGCCATCTTTGTCGTTGCGACGGAAGTCAACCAGACGGTAATGCTGCTTATGACCACCACCAACGTGACGAGTGGTGATGCGGCCATTGTTGTTACGACCACCAGACTTCGATTTCTTCTCGAGCAGCGGTGCGTGAGGAGCGCCTTTGTGCAGCTCCTTGTTGACCACCTTGACCACGAAACGGCGGCCAGGGGAAGTCGGTTTGCATTTAACGATTGCCATGATGCACCCCTTCCTTACTCAGCACTGCTGCTGAAATCGAGATCTTGGCCTGGCTGAAGGGAGACGATCGCCTTCTTCCAGTCATTACGCTTGCCCAGACCACGTGCGGTACGCTTGGTTTTACCCAGAACGTTGACAGTCGACACGTTTTCAACTTTTACGTTGAACAGGCCTTCGACAGCTTTCTTGATTTCCAGCTTGGTTGCATCGGTAGCAACCTTGAATACGAACTGGCCTTTTTTCTCAGCCAGAACGGTAGCCTTCTCGGAAACGTGCGGGCCAAGGAGGACTTTGAATACGCGTTCCTGGTTCATCCCAGCAGCTCCTCGAATTTCTTCACGGCCGAGACAGTGATCAACACTTTCTCGTATGCGATCAGACTGACCGGGTCGGAACCTTGAACGTCACGTACGTCGACGTGCGGCAGGTTACGAGCAGCCAGGTACAGGTTCTGATCAACAGCGTCGGAAACGATCAAAACGTCGTTCAGACCCATGCCGTTCAGCTTGTTCAGCAGATCTTTGGTTTTCGGCGCTTCAACAGCGAAGTCCTGAACCACGACCAGACGGTCGCTACGCACCAGCTCAGCGAGGATGGAGCGCAGGGCTGCGCGGTACATCTTCTTGTTGAGCTTCTGCGAGTGATCTTGAGGACGAGCTGCGAAGGTTACACCACCGCCACGCCAGATCGGACCACGGGTAGTACCGGCACGAGCACGGCCAGTACCTTTCTGACGCCATGGGCGCTTACCGCCACCGGCCACGTCAGAACGGGTCTTCTGCTGCTTGGTGCCCTGACGGCCGCCGGCCATGTAGGCCACGACTGCTTGGTGTACCAGCGTCTCGTTGAATTCGCCACCGAAGGTCAGTTCGGAAACTTCGATCGCCTGAGCGTCATTTACATTAAGTTGCATGTCAGTTTCCCCTTAACCGCGAGCCTTGACAGCCGGACGCACGACCACGTCGCCGCCAGTAGCGCCTGGGACGGCACCCTTGATCAGCAGCAGGTTGCGTTCAGCGTCTACGCGTACTACTTCCAGGGACTGAACAGTCACGCGCTCGGCGCCCATGTGACCGGACATTTTCTTGCCCTTGAATACACGACCAGGAGTCTGGCACTGGCCGATGGAGCCAGGGACACGGTGCGATACGGAGTTACCGTGGGTGTTGTCCTGACCACGGAAGTTCCAACGCTTGATGGTACCGGCGAAGCCTTTACCTTTGGACTGACCGGTTACGTCTACCAGCTGGCCTGCAGTGAAGAGTTCAGCTTTGATCAGATCGCCAGCCTGGAAATCGCCTTCTTCAAGACGGAACTCCCAGACACCGCGACCAGCGGCAACGTTAGCCTTGGCGAAGTGGCCTGCCTGAGCGGCAGTCACACGCGAAGCACGACGCTCGCCGACAGTGACTTGCACTGCACGGTAGCCATCGGTTTCTTCAGTTTTGAACTGGGTGACGCGATTCGGCTCGATCTCGATGACCGTGACCGGAATGGAGACACCTTCTTCGGTGAAAATACGGGTCATGCCCGCTTTTCGACCGACTACACCAATAGTCATGTTGTAAACCTCATGAGTGTACGGGGCTTTCACCCGCTATGGCCGCCCATTTCAGAGCGTTACACGACCAGACCGAAGTCTTAGCCGAGGCTGATCTGCACTTCCACGCCTGCCGCGAGATCAAGCTTCATCAGCGCATCAACGGTTTTATCCGTTGGCTGGACGATGTCCAGAACGCGCTTATGAGTGCGAATCTCGTACTGATCACGCGCGTCTTTGTTGACGTGCGGGGAGATCAGAACGGTGAAACGCTCTTTGCGGGTTGGCAGTGGAATTGGACCACGCACTTGTGCACCAGTACGTTTCGCGGTTTCCACGATTTCCTGGGTGGATTGGTCGATCAGGCGATGGTCGAAAGCCTTCAACCTGATACGGATTTGCTGATTTTGCATTGGATTTCAGACTCCAGGCTGTTCCCATCGGGCGCACTACGCCCGTTAAAAGGAGGCGTGATTCTATAGACGCCCCAATTTAGTGTCAACCCAATAAAAAAAACCCCCGCTGAGCGGGGGTTTTTTCAACCGATCGAGTGATTACTCGATGATTTTGGCCACGACGCCGGCGCCGACGGTACGACCGCCTTCACGGATGGCGAAGCGCAGACCGTCTTCCATTGCGATGGTCTTGATCAGGGTGACAGTCATCTGAATGTTGTCACCTGGCATTACCATCTCAACGCCTTCCGGCAGTTCGCAGTTACCGGTCACGTCAGTGGTACGGAAGTAGAACTGAGGACGGTAGCCTTTGAAGAACGGAGTGTGACGGCCGCCTTCTTCCTTCGACAGGACGTAGACTTCTGCGGTGAACTTGGTGTGCGGCTTGACCGAACCTGGCTTGACCAGAACCTGGCCACGCTCAACGTCGTCACGCTTGGTACCACGCAGCAGAACGCCGCAGTTCTCGCCAGCACGACCTTCGTCCAGCAGCTTGCGGAACATCTCAACACCGGTGCAGGTGGTGGTGGTGGTGTCACGCAGACCAACGATTTCCAGCGGATCCTGAACGCGGACGATACCACGCTCGATACGGCCGGTAACAACAGTACCACGACCCGAGATCGAGAATACGTCTTCGATCGGCATCAGGAATGGCTGGTCGATGGCACGAACTGGCTCAGGGATGTAGGCATCCAGAGTTTCAACCAGCTTCTTGACAGCGCTGGTACCCATTTCGTTGTCGTCTTTGCCTTCCAGCGCCATACGAGCCGAACCGATGATGATCGGAGTGTCGTCGCCTGGGAAGTCGTAGGTGGACAGCAGGTCGCGAACTTCCATCTCGACCAGTTCCAGCAGCTCAGCGTCGTCTACCAGGTCAGCCTTGTTCAGGAAGACCACGATGTACGGAACGCCAACCTGACGGGACAGCAGGATGTGCTCACGGGTTTGTGGCATCGGACCATCGGCGGCCGAGCAAACCAGGATCGCGCCGTCCATCTGGGCAGCACCGGTGATCATGTTCTTCACGTAGTCAGCGTGACCTGGGCAGTCAACGTGAGCGTAGTGACGAATGTTCGAGTTGTACTCGACGTGAGCGGTGTTGATGGTGATACCGCGCGCTTTTTCTTCCGGAGCCGAGTCGATCTTGTCGAACTCAACGACGGCCGAACCGAAAACTTCGGAGCAGACGCGAGTCAGAGCTGCGGTCAGAGTGGTCTTACCGTGGTCAACGTGGCCGATGGTGCCGACGTTAACGTGGGGAAGGGAACGATCAAATTTTTCTTTAGCCACGACAGTGAACCTCTTGCCTAAAGGGGATTAGCCTTGTTTTTTAACGAGTGCTTCGACGATGTTCGACGGAGCTTCGGCGTATTTGGAGAATTCCATGGAGTAGCTTGCGCGACCCTGAGACATGGAACGAACGTCGGTTGCGTAACCGAACATCTCTCCGAGCGGAACTTCAGCGCGGACGACGCGGCCGGAGACCGACTCATCCATACCTTGTACCAGACCACGACGACGGTTCAGGTCACCCATCACGTCACCCAGGTAGTCTTCCGGGGTTACAACTTCGACTTTCATGATCGGCTCGAGAACCACGCCACCGCCCTTCTGGGCCAGTTGCTTGGTTGCCATCGAAGCAGCGATCTTGAACGCCATTTCGTTGGAGTCGACGTCGTGGTACGAACCGTCGAATACCGCGGCCTTCAGGCCGATCAGAGGATAGCCGGCAACAACGCCGTTCTTCATCTGCTCTTCGATACCCTTCTGGATCGCAGGGATGTATTCCTTCGGAATCACACCACCAACGACTTCGTTGGCGAACACCAGACCTTCGGTGATGTTGCCCTTCTCGTCCTGATCTGGCTCCGAGAAACGGATCCAGCAGTGACCGAACTGACCACGACCGCCCGACTGACGAACGAACTTGCCTTCGATCTCGACGTTGGACTTGGTGATCTTCTCGCGGTACGAAACCTGCGGCTTGCCGATGTTGGCTTCGACGTTGAACTCGCGCTTCATGCGGTCAACGAGGATGTCCAGGTGCAGCTCACCCATACCGGAGATGATGGTCTGGCCGGTTTCTTCGTCGGTCTTGACGCGGAACGACGGGTCTTCCTGAGCCAGCTTGCCCAGTGCAATACCCATCTTCTCCTGGTCCTGCTTGGTTTTCGGCTCTACGGAGAGCGAAATCACAGGCTCCGGGAAGTCCATACGCTCGAGGATGATCGGCTTGTCGGCGTTGCACAGGGTGTCACCGGTGGTGACGTCCTTCATGCCGATCAGAGCAGCGATGTCACCAGCGCGTACTTCTTTGATCTCTTCACGCTGGTTGGCGTGCATCTGCACCATACGACCAACGCGCTCTTTCTTGCCCTTGACCGAGTTGATGACGGAGTCACCAGAGGTCAGGAAGCCCGAGTAAACGCGGACGAAGGTCAGAGTACCCACGAACGGGTCGGTAGCGATCTTGAACGCCAGAGCCGAGAACGGCTCGTCGTCGCTGGCGTGACGCTCGTCGAACTGCTCTGGCTTGACTTCGTCCTTCGGCACGTCGATCAGGTCAGGGTGGATACCCTTGATCGCCGGGATCTCGGTCGGAGCAGGCAGGAAGTCGATGACGGCGTCGAGAACCAGGGGAACACCCTTGTTCTTGAACGACGAACCGCAGACAGCCGGAACGATCTCGCTGGCCAGGGTGCGCGCGCGCAGGCCTGCCTTGATCTCTTCGACGGTCAGCTCACCTTCTTCAAGGTACTTGTTCATCAGCTCTTCGGTGGCTTCGGCAGCAGCTTCCACCATGTTCGCGCGCCATTCTTCGGCCAGCTCGAGCATGTCCGCAGGAATTTCTTCCTCGCGGTAGGTGGTGCCTTTGTCGTCGTCGTTCCAGTAGATAGCCTTCATCTTGATCAGGTCGACCTGACCCTGGAAGTTATCTTCCGAACCGATGGCCAGCTGAACAGGAACCGGGGTGTGACCCAGACGGTTCTTGATCTGACCTACGACGCGCAGGAAGTTTGCACCGGCACGGTCCATCTTGTTCACGTAGACAACACGTGGAACGCCGTACTTGTTGGCCTGACGCCATACGGTTTCGGACTGTGGCTCAACGCCGGAAGTACCGCAGAACACAACGACCGCGCCGTCGAGTACACGCAGCGAACGCTCTACTTCAATGGTGAAGTCAACGTGGCCGGGGGTATCGATGACGTTTACGCGGTAGTTGTCGTACTGGCCACGGGAACCTTTCCAGAAGGTGGTAACGGCAGCGGAGGTAATGGTGATACCGCGCTCCTGCTCCTGCACCATCCAGTCGGTGGTCGCGGCGCCGTCATGCACCTCGCCCATCTTGTGGCTCAGACCTGTGTAGAACAGGATCCGCTCGGTAGTGGTAGTCTTGCCCGCGTCAACGTGCGCGCAGATACCGATGTTACGGTAGCGGTTAATTGCTGTAGTACGAGCCATAAAGCCCTCGCAAAATGATTGATGCTTGAATTAGAAGCGGTAGTGCGAGAACGCTTTGTTGGCTTCAGCCATACGGTGAACGTCTTCACGCTTCTTGACTGCAGCACCCTTGCCTTCAGCAGCATCCAGCAGCTCGCCTGCCAGGCGCAGAGCCATCGACTTCTCGCCGCGCTTGCGGGCGTAGTCTACGAGCCAGCGCATTGCCAGAGCGTTACGACGGGACGGACGAACTTCAACCGGAACCTGGTAAGTGGCACCGCCGACACGGCGGGACTTTACTTCGACCAGCGGAGCGATGGCGTCGAGAGCTTTCTCGAAGATTTCCAGGGGGTCGCTGTTCTTGCGTGCTTTGACGGTATCCAGGGCACCGTAAACGATGCGCTCGGCTACGGCCTTCTTGCCGCTTTCCATCACGTGGTTCATGAACTTGGCGAGGATCTGGGATCCGTACTTCGGATCGTCCAGGATCTCACGTTTTGCTGCTACACGACGTCTTGGCATGATAAGCCCTCAAACGGTCTTCAGGTTAGCCCGGGACGTGGGTCTTCGACCCCTGCCCGACCTTACTCTTATCGACTCAAAAAAATGGATGTCTGCAAACGACCGATTACTTCGGACGCTTGGTACCGTACTTCGAACGACCCTGGTTACGGCCTTTGACGCCCGAAGTATCCAGAGAGCCGCGAACGGTGTGGTAACGAACACCTGGCAAGTCTTTTACACGGCCGCCACGGATCAGGACGACGCTGTGCTCTTGCAGGTTGTGGCCTTCACCACCGATGTACGAGGAAACCTCGAAACCGTTGGTCAGACGCACACGGCATACTTTACGCAGTGCCGAGTTAGGTTTTTTCGGCGTGGTGGTGTACACACGGGTGCACACGCCACGACGCTGCGGGCAGTTCTGCAGCGCAGGAACGTCGGACTTCTCGACCGAACGCTTACGCGGCTGACGTACCAGCTGGTTGATAGTTGCCATCTACTAGCTCCACTGATTGTCTTGCGACTCTATTGTCTTGCAAGAAAGCCAAAAATTGGCGAGACGGAGCCTCACCAAATTTAAGGGTACAAAAGTCTAAAGAGGATCTTGCACCCAGTCAAGACGAGGCCCCGGCCCTCCTCGCCCGATCATCGGCAACAATTCATGTCACCGACGATCTTGCGAGGGTTGCCGGGGCCCTGCCCTGCACTTAGTTACCGCTGGAGTTCAGCGCTTCGGTCAGTGCGGCTTCCACCTCACTGGCGCTCACACGCAGCGGCTTGTCGGCATCACGGCGACGCTTGCGCTCGCTGTGGTAGGCCAGACCAGTACCGGCCGGGATCAGACGACCCACGACCACGTTCTCTTTCAGGCCGCGCAGGTAGTCGCGCTTGCCGGTTACCGCCGCTTCGGTCAGTACGCGGGTGGTTTCCTGGAAGGAAGCCGCCGAGATGAACGATTCGGTGGACAGCGAGGCCTTGGTGATACCCAGCAGCACACGGGTGAACTTGGAGATGAACTTGTCTTCGCTGGCGAGACGCTCGTTCTCTACCAGTACCTGAGTCAGTTCCATCTGGTCGCCCTTGATGAAGCTGGAATCGCCCGACTCGGAAATCTCAACTTTACGCAGCATCTGACGCAGGATGGTCTCGATGTGCTTGTCGTTGATCTTCACGCCTTGCAGACGGTAAACGTCCTGGATCTCGTTGACGATGTACTTCGCCAGCGCGCTCACACCCAGCAGACGCAGGATGTCGTGCGGATCGCTCGGGCCGTCGGAGATAACTTCGCCGCGGTTTACCTGTTCGCCTTCGAAGACGTTCAGGTGGCGCCACTTCGGAATCAGCTCTTCGTACGGATCGCTACCGTCGGTCGGAGTGATGACCAGACGACGCTTGCCCTTGGTCTCTTTACCGAACGCGATGGTGCCGCTGACTTCAGCCAGGATCGAGGCTTCTTTCGGACGACGCGCTTCGAACAGGTCGGCAACGCGTGGCAGACCACCGGTGATGTCACGGGTCTTCGACGTTTCTTGCGGGATACGCGCGATAACGTCACCGACGCCGATCTGGGCACCGTCAGCCACACCGACGAGGGCGTTGGCCGGCAGGAAGTACTGGGCAGGCACGTCGGTGCCTGGCAGGTACAGGTCCTTGCCGTTGGCGTCGACCATCTTGATCGCCGGACGGATTTCCTTGCCGGCGGCAGGGCGATCCTTGACGTCCATCACTTCAATGTTGGTCAGGCCGGTCAGTTCGTCGGTCTGGCGCTTGATGGTGATGTTTTCTTCCATGCCCACGAAGGTCACGGTACCTTTCAGTTCGGTAACGATCGGGTGGGTGTGCGGGTCCCACTTGGCGACGATGGCGCCAGCCTCGACCTTCTCACCTTCCTTGACCGAAATCACCGCACCGTACGGCAGCTTGTAACGCTCACGCTCACGACCGAATTCGTCGGCAATGGCCAGCTCGCCGGAACGCGATACGGCAACCAGGTTGCCGTCGGCACGCTCGACCTGCTTCAGGTTGTGCAGACGCACCATACCGCCGTTCTTCACCTGGACGCTGTCGGCAGCCGAGGTACGGCTTGCAGCACCACCGATGTGGAACGTACGCATGGTCAGCTGGGTACCCGGCTCACCGATCGACTGTGCAGCGATAACGCCGACAGCTTCACCGATGTTCACCTGGTGACCGCGAGCCAGGTCGCGACCGTAGCACTTGGCGCAGATGCCGTAGCGGGTTTCGCAGTTGATCGGCGAACGCACGATCACTTCGTCGATGCTGTTCAGCTCGATGAACTCGACCCACTGCTCGTCCACCAGGGTACCGGCAGGAACGATGACGTCCTCGGTGCCTGGCTTGAACACGTCACGGGCGATGACACGACCCAGTACACGCTCACCCAGCGGCTCGACAACGTCGCCGCCTTCGATGTGCGGGGTCATCAGCAGGCCCTGGTCGGTGCCGCAGTCGATCTCGGTAACCACCAGATCCTGCGCCACGTCTACCAGACGACGAGTCAGGTAACCGGAGTTCGCGGTCTTCAAGGCGGTATCCGCCAGACCCTTACGAGCACCGTGAGTCGAGATGAAGTACTGCAGTACGCTCAGACCTTCACGGAAGTTCGCGGTGATCGGCGTCTCGATGATCGAGCCGTCCGGCTTGGCCATCAGACCACGCATACCGGCCAGCTGACGGATCTGCGCAGCGGAACCACGCGCACCGGAGTCGGCCATCATGTACATCGAGTTGAAGGACTCTTGCTCGACTTCCTTGCCCTCGCGGTCGATGACCTTCTCTTTCGAGAGGTTGGCCATCATCGCCTTGGACACTTCGTCGTTCGCCTTGGACCACAAGTCGATGACCTTGTTGTACTTCTCGCCCTGGGTAACCAGACCGGAGGCGTACTGGCTCTCGATTTCCTTCACTTCGTCGGTAGCGGTACCGATGATGCGGGCTTTCTCGTCCGGGATCACGAAGTCGTTGACGCCGATCGAGACGCCGGAAATGGTCGAGTAGGCAAAACCGGTGTACATCAGCTGGTCGGCGAAGATCACGGTCTCTTTCAGACCAACCACGCGGTAGCACTGGTTGATCAGCTTGGAGATCGCCTTCTTCTTCATCGACTGGTTGACCACGTCGAACGGCAGGCCGGCAGGCACTACCTGGAACAGCAGCGCACGGCCGACGGTGGTGTCGACGATACGGGTGTTCTTGGTGATGGAGCCGTCGCGATCTTTCACGGTCTCGTTGATACGGACCTTGATTTTCGCGTGCAGGGCAGCTTCGCCGGCGCGGAATACGCGGTCGACTTCCTGCAGGTCGGCGAACACGCGACCTTCGCCCTTGGCGTTGATGGCCTCACGGGTCATGTAGTACAGACCCAGTACAACGTCCTGCGACGGAACGATGATTGGCTCACCGTTGGCTGGCGACAGAATGTTGTTGGTCGACATCATCAGCGCGCGCGCTTCGAGCTGGGCTTCCAGGGTCAGCGGCACGTGAACGGCCATCTGGTCACCGTCGAAGTCGGCGTTGTACGCGGCGCAGACCAGCGGGTGCAGCTGAATAGCCTTACCTTCGATCAGAACCGGCTCAAAGGCCTGGATACCCAGACGGTGCAGGGTCGGTGCACGGTTGAGCAGTACGGGGTGTTCGCGAATGACTTCGGCGAGAACGTCCCACACCTCTGGCAGCTCGCGCTCGACCATCTTCTTGGCAGCCTTGATGGTGGTCGCCAGACCACGCATTTCCAGCTTGCCGAAAATGAACGGCTTGAACAGCTCGAGGGCCATCTTCTTCGGCAGACCGCACTGGTGCAGACGCAGGGTCGGGCCTACGGTAATTACCGAACGACCGGAGTAGTCCACGCGCTTACCGAGCAGGTTCTGACGGAAGCGACCTTGCTTACCTTTGATCATGTCGGCCAGGGACTTCAGCGGACGCTTGTTCGAGCCAGTGATGGCGCGACCGCGACGGCCGTTGTCCAGCAGGGCGTCGACCGCTTCCTGCAGCATGCGCTTTTCGTTGCGCACGATGATGTCCGGCGCCGACAGATCGAGCAGGCGCTTCAGACGGTTGTTACGGTTGATCACCCGACGATACAGGTCGTTCAGGTCGGAGGTCGCGAAGCGGCCGCCATCCAGCGGTACCAGCGGACGCAGGTCCGGCGGCAGTACTGGCAGGACGGTCAGGACCATCCACTCAGGCAGGTTGCCCGAGCCCTGAAAAGCTTCCATCAGCTTCAGGCGCTTGGACAGCTTCTTGATCTTGGTTTCCGAGTTGGTCTGCGGAATCTCTTCGCGCAGGCGGCCGATCTCGTGCTCCAGGTCGATAGCGTGCAGCAGCTCGCGGACAGCCTCGGCACCCATGCGGGCGTCGAAGTCGTCACCGAACTCTTCCAGCGCTTCGAAGTACTGCTCGTCGTTGAGCAGCTGACCCTTCTCGAGGGTGGTCATGCCCGGGTCGATAACGACATAGCTCTCGAAGTAGAGCACGCGCTCGATATCACGCAGGGTCATGTCCATCAGCAGGCCGATACGGGACGGCAGCGACTTCAGGAACCAGATGTGGGCAACCGGCGAAGCCAGTTCGATGTGCGCCATGCGCTCACGACGAACCTTGGCCAGGGCGACTTCAACGCCGCACTTCTCGCAGATCACGCCACGGTGCTTCAGGCGCTTGTACTTACCGCACAGGCACTCGTAGTCCTTGACTGGGCCAAAGATCTTGGCGCAGAACAGGCCGTCACGCTCAGGCTTGAACGTACGGTAGTTGATGGTTTCCGGCTTCTTAACTTCACCGAACGACCACGAACGGATCATTTCAGGCGACGCCAGACCGATGCGGATGGCGTCGAACTCTTCGACTTGACCCTGGTTTTTCAGCAAATTCAGTAGGTCTTTCAAGGCCTTTCCTCCTGGCGGAGCAGGGAGCGGGCATTACCTGCCCCACTCCCCTTCGCGTCACGTGTTATTCGGTTTCCAGATCGATATCGATACCGAGCGAACGGATCTCTTTGATCAACACGTTGAAGGACTCGGGCATGCCCGGCTCCATACGGTGATCGCCATCCACGATGTTCTTGTACATCTTGGTACGGCCGTTCACGTCGTCCGACTTCACTGTGAGCATTTCTTGCAGGGTGTATGCCGCGCCGTATGCTTCCAGCGCCCACACTTCCATCTCCCCGAAACGCTGACCACCGAACTGCGCCTTACCACCCAGCGGCTGCTGGGTAACCAGGCTGTAGGAACCAGTGGAACGCGCGTGCATCTTGTCGTCCACCAAGTGGTTCAGCTTGAGCATGTACATGTAACCCACGGTCACAGGACGCTCGAACTTGTTGCCGGTACGGCCATCGAACAGCACCATCTGGCCGCTTTCCGGCAGGTCTGCCAGTTTCAGCATGGCCTTGATCTCGCGCTCCTTGGCACCGTCGAAGACTGGAGTGGCCATAGGCACGCCTTTCTTCAGGTTGTTCGCCAGGGCGAGGATCTCTTCGTCGGTGAACTCTTCCAGGTTCTCCTGACGACCACCGATCTCGTTGTAGATCTCGGTGAGGAAGGTACGCAGTTCAGCGGCTTTACGCTGTTCTTCGATCATGCGGTCGATCTTCTCGCCCAGCCCCTTGGCCGCGAGGCCCAGGTGGGTTTCGAGAATCTGACCGACGTTCATACGCGAAGGTACGCCCAGCGGGTTCAGTACGACGTCGACCGGAGTACCGTTGGCGTCGTGCGGCATGTCTTCGACCGGCATGATTACCGAGACGACACCCTTGTTACCGTGACGACCGGCCATCTTGTCACCCGGCTGGATGCGACGGCGGATTGCCAGGTAGACCTTGACGATCTTCAGTACGCCTGGAGCCAGGTCATCGCCCTGCTGCAGCTTGCGCTTCTTGTCTTCGAACTTGTCGTCCAGCAGGCGACGGCGATCGACGATGTACTGCTGAGCCTTTTCCAGCTGCTCGTTCAGTGCATCTTCGGCCATGCGCAGTTTGAACCACTGGCCGTGCTCCAGACCGTTCAGGACGTCATCGCTGATCACGGTGCCTTTCTTCAGGCCCGCGCCACCGTCGACCACCTGGCCGTTCAGGGCGGAACGCAGACGCTCGAAGGTCGCGCCTTCGACGATGCGGAACTCTTCATTGAGGTCCTTGCGGATCTCGTCCAGCTGCATCTTCTCGATGGCCAGGGCGCGACTGTCGCGCTCGACGCCGTCACGGGTGAAGACCTGGACGTCGATGACGGTGCCCTTGGTGCCGGTCGGCACGCGCAGGGAGGTGTCTTTGACGTCGCTGGCCTTCTCGCCGAAGATCGCGCGCAGCAGTTTTTCTTCCGGCGTCAGCTGGGTCTCGCCTTTCGGAGTGACCTTGCCGACCAGGATGTCGCCAGCGCCGACTTCGGCACCCACGTAGACGATACCGGCTTCGTCCAGCTTGTTCAGCGCAGCCTCACCCACGTTCGGGATGTCCGCGGTGATTTCCTCTGGGCCAAGCTTGGTGTCACGAGCCACGCAGGTCAGTTCCTGGATGTGGATCGTGGTGAAGCGGTCTTCCTGGACCACACGCTCGGACAGGCAGATGGAGTCTTCGAAGTTGAAGCCGTTCCACGCCATGAACGCGATGCGCATGTTCTGACCCAGTGCCAGCTCACCCATGTCGGTGGACGGACCATCGGCCATGATGTCGCTGCGCTGAACCTTGTCACCTTTGCTGACCAGCGGACGCTGGTTGATGCAGGTGTTCTGGTTGGAGCGGGTGTACTTGGTCAGGTTGTAGATATCTACACCTGCTTCACCGGTCTCGACCTCATCATCGTTCACGCGAACAACGATACGGCTGGCGTCGACCGAGTCGATCACACCACCGCGGCGAGCAACCACGCAGACACCGGAGTCACGGGCGACGTTGCGCTCCATGCCGGTACCTACCAGCGGCTTGTCGGCACGCAGGGTCGGTACAGCCTGACGCTGCATGTTCGAACCCATCAACGCACGGTTGGCGTCGTCGTGCTCGAGGAACGGAATCAGCGACGCTGCGACCGAAACTACCTGCTTCGGCGAAACGTCCATCAGGGTGACGTCTTCCGGCGCCTTGACGGTGAATTCGTTCAGGTGACGAACGGCTACCAGCTCATCGATCAGTTGCTTCTTCTCGTTCATCGCGGCCGAAGCCTGGGCGATGACGTGATCGGCTTCTTCGATGGCCGACAGGAACACGATGTCGTCGCTGACAACGCCTTCCTTCACCACACGGTACGGGCTTTCCAGGAAGCCGTACTGGTTGGTGCGGGCGTAGGCCGCCAGGGAGTTGATCAGACCGATGTTCGGACCTTCAGGGGTCTCGATCGGGCACACGCGGCCGTAGTGGGTCGGGTGTACGTCACGGACTTCGAAGCCAGCACGCTCACGGGTCAGACCACCAGGGCCGAGTGCGGAGACGCGGCGCTTGTGGGTGATCTCGGAGAGCGGGTTGTTCTGGTCCATGAACTGCGAGAGCTGGCTCGAACCGAAGAACTCCTTCACCGCCGCCGCTACCGGCTTGGCGTTGATCAGGTCCTGCGGCATCAGGCCTTCGCTTTCGGCCATCGACAGACGCTCTTTGACCGCGCGCTCTACGCGCACCAGGCCAACGCGGAACTGGTTCTCGGCCATCTCGCCGACGCAACGGACGCGACGGTTACCGAGGTGGTCGATGTCGTCGACGATGCCCTTGCCGTTACGGATATCGACCAGGGTCTTGAGGACCTCGACGATGTCTTCCTTGCTCAGCACGCCCGAACCTTCGATCTCGGTGCGACCGATACGACGATTGAACTTCATGCGACCGACGGCCGACAGGTCGTAACGCTCGGCGCTGAAGAACAGGTTGTTGAACAGGGTCTCGGCGGCATCCTTGGTTGGCGGCTCGCCTGGACGCATCATGCGGTAGATCTCGACCAGCGCTTCCAGTTGGTTGCTGGTGGTGTCGATCTTCAGGGTATCCGAGATGAACGGACCGCAGTCGATGTCGTTGGTGTACAGGGTCTCGACGCGGACAACCTGGGCCTTGGCGATCTTCACCAGCAGGTCGGTGGTCAGCTCGGTGTTGCACTCGGCGATGATCTCACCGGTGGCAGGGTGCACGATCGCCTTGGCGGTGGTGCGACCCAGCACGTACTCCAGCGGTACGTCCAGCTCTTTCACGCCAGCCTTTTCCAGCTGGTTGATGTGGCGCGCGGTGATACGGCGGCCTTGCTCGACGATGACCTTGCCGCTGCCGTCATGGATGTCCATGACCGCAACTTCACCACGCAGACGCTGAGGCACCAGTTCCAGGCTCAGTTTTTCGCCGGACAGGTGGAACACGTTGGTGGTGTAGAAGGTGTTGAGTACTTCTTCGGTGCTGTAGCCCAGCGCGCGCAGCAGTACCGAGGCCGGCAGTTTGCGGCGACGGTCGATACGCACGAACACGCAGTCCTTCGGGTCGAACTCGAAGTCCAGCCAGGAACCGCGGTAAGGGATGATGCGCGCGGAGTACAGCAGCTTGCCCGAGCTGTGGGTCTTGCCACGGTCGTGGTCGAAGAACACACCCGGCGAGCGGTGCAGCTGAGATACGATCACACGCTCGGTACCGTTGATTACGAAGGTACCGTTCTCAGTCATCAGGGGGATTTCACCCATGTAGACTTCTTGCTCTTTGATGTCCTTGATCGCTTTGTTCGACGATTCCTTGTCGAAGATGATCAGGCGCACCTTCACCCGCAGCGGGACCGCGAAGGTCACACCGCGCAGGACACATTCCTTCACATCGAACGCCGGCTCGCCCAGGCGATAGCCGACGTACTCCAGGGCAGCATTGCCGGAGTAGCTGATGATCGGGAATACCGATTTGAAGGCCGCATGCAGGCCGACGTCGCGGAACTGATCCTTGGATGCTCCCGCCTGCAGGAATTCGCGATACGAATCCAGCTGGATGGCCAGGAGGTAAGGCACATCCATGACGTCCGGCAACTTGCTAAAGTCCTTGCGGATACGTTTTTTCTCAGTGTATGAGTAAGCCATCAGCATTCCCCAGCTTGGTCACCTGCTTGTTTGGCATCTCCCGGCGGGAGCAGCCGAAAATCGTGCAAACCTCTTGGTTTGCGCCACCCTCTTGGGTGTCTTGCAGCTCGTTATCGGGGCCGACCTGATCGGCCACCAATAACGGAAAAAGGCCGGTGGCATAAGCCACCAGCCATCAGCCCTTCGCTTAACGCTCGGACTGGAGTCGCAAAGTCGAAATTACTTCAGCTCGACTTTGGCGCCTGCTTCTTCCAGCTTCTTCTTAGCGTCTTCAGCGGCTTCTTTCGAAACGCCTTCAGCTACAACCTGAGGAGCGCCATCGACTTTCTCTTTGGCTTCTTTCAGGCCCAGACCGGTCAGCTCGCGAACGGCTTTGATCACGTTCACTTTCTTGTCGCCGGCTTCAACCAGAACAACGTTGAACTCGGTCTGCTCTTCAGCAGCGGCAGCAGCAACAGCTGGGCCAGCGGCAACAGCGGCAGCAGCGGTAACGCCGAAGGTTTCTTCCATCGCTTTGATCAGCTCAACAATTTCCAGAACGGTTTTCTGGCCGATTGCTTCGATGATTTGCTCGTTAGTCAGAGACATGACTTAAATCCTGTATTGGGGTGACAGCCTACGCAGCCATCAAATTAAACGTATGATTTTGAAAGCGTTGCGCGTGCCTTAGGCAGCAGCAGCTTCTTTCTGGTCGCGCAGAGCTGCCAGGGTACGAGCCAGCTTGCTGGTTGCACCTTGGATTACGCTCATCAGCTGTGCGATAGCCTCGTCGCGAGTTGGCAGGGTTGCCAGCACGTCGATCTGGTTAGCGGCAAGGAACTTGCCGTCAAACGCAGCTGCCTTGATCTCGAACTTGTCCTGACCCTTGGCGAACTCTTTGAACAGACGGGCAGCAGCGCCCGGGTGTTCGTTGGAGAAAGCAATCAGGGTCGGGCCTTTGAACGCGTCGTTGAGGATCGAGAATTCGGTGCCTTCAACAGCGCGCTTGAGCAGGGTGTTACGTACGACACGTACGTAAACGCCAGCTTCGCGGGCCTCTTTACGGAGTCCGGTCATTGCGCCTACAGTCACACCACGGGCATCAGCCACGACAGCGGACAGAGCGACTTTGGCAGCCTCGTTGACTTCAGCGACGATGGCCTTCTTGTCTTCGAGTTTAATTGCCACGGGTTTACTCCTGGTTTCTACCGTTTCATCTGGCCGAAGCCGGATGTCGTTTTGGTGTCTGATTCGCGAACGAATCGGGAGCACCATCTGCGTAGGCTTGAGGTTTAAGGCTTGCGCCGCCTACGGTCTTGGATAGCCCCCGCCAGGCAGGGACCCCAATTTAGTAGCCGGTGCGACCAAGGCCACACCGGCCGAGCATTACACGTTCAGCGAGCTCTGATCGATGATCAGACCTGGCCCCATGGTGGTGCTCAGGGTAACGCGCTTGACGTAGATACCTTTCGAGGAAGCCGGCTTGATACGCTTCAGATCAGCGATCAGGGCTTCAACGTTTTCCTTCAGCTTGCCGGCTTCGAAGCCGATCTTGCCAACGGAGGTATGGATGATACCGTTCTTGTCGGTACGGTAGCGAACCTGACCAGCCTTGGCGTTCTTCACGGCAGTGGCTACGTCTGGGGTCACGGTACCGACTTTCGGGTTAGGCATCAGGCCGCGAGGACCCAGAACCTGACCCAGCTGACCTACAACGCGCATGGCATCAGGCGATGCGATGACGACGTCATAGTTCAGGTCGCCGCCTTTCATTTCGGCAGCCAGGTCGTCCATACCTACGCGGTCAGCGCCGGCAGCCAGAGCGGCTTCAGCAGCTGGACCCTGGGTGAAGACGGCAACACGTACGGTCTTGCCAGTGCCGTGTGGCAGCACGGTAGCGCTACGAACGACCTGGTCGGATTTACGTGGGTCTACACCGAGGTTGACGGCGATGTCGTACGACTCGACGAACTTGGCGGCCGGCAGCGAAGCCAGCAGGGTTGCGGCTTCTTCGAAGTTGTAGGCCTTGCCTGCTTCGATTTTCTCGGCGATAGCCTTTTGGCGCTTGGTCAGCTTAGCCATTACACACCCTCCACGTTCAGGCCCATGCTGCGGGCGGAGCCGGCGATGGTGCGTACAGCAGCGTCCATGTCAGCAGCGGTCAGATCGGCCTGCTTGGCCTTGGCGATCTCTTCCAGCTGAGCACGGGTAACGGTACCGACCTTGACGGTGTTCGGGCGAGCCGAACCGCTGGTCAGGCCAGCAGCTTTCTTCAGCAGAACCGAGGCAGGGGTGCTCTTGGTCTCGAAGGTGAAGCTACGGTCACTGTAGACAGTGATGATCACTGGAGTCGGCAGACCTGGCTCTTGACCCTGGGTACGGGCGTTGAAGGCCTTGCAGAATTCCATGATGTTCACACCGTGTTGACCCAGTGCTGGACCAACGGGTGGGCTTGGGTTGGCCTGGCCGGCCTTTACTTGCAGCTTGATGTAAGCCTGAATCTTCTTAGCCATGAGCTACTCCAAATTCGGGTACGAACGCCTAATGGCTCCCCGTATGACTTGCGTTTTATCCCAGTGACGACAAAACCCCGCAGCACATAGGGCTGCGGGGTATGGGATGCTGCGTTCCGCTAGACCTTTTCGACCTGGCTGAACTCGAGCTCCACCGGGGTGGAGCGACCGAAAATGAGCACTGCAACCTGCAGGCGGCTCTTTTCGTAGTTAACTTCTTCGACACTGCCATTGAAGTCGGCGAATGGACCGTCAATGACGCGAACCACTTCGCCCGGCTCGAACAGCGTCTTCGGCTTCGGCTTGTCACTGCCGTCGGCAACGCGACGCAGGATGGCCTCAGCTTCTTTATCGGTGATCGGCGCAGGCTTGTCTGCGGTACCACCAATGAAACCCATGACCCGAGGGGTATCCTTGACAAGGTGCCAAGTCCCTTCGTTCATTTCCATCTGGACCAGTACATAGCCAGGGAAGAACTTACGCTCGCTCTTGCGCTTCTGGCCGTTGCGCATTTCGACGACTTCTTCGGTCGGGACCAGGATCTCGCCGAATTCATCTTCCATGCCAGCCAGCTTGACGCGCTCGATCAGGGAGCGCATTACATGCTTCTCGTAACCCGAGTAAGCATGCACAACATACCAACGCTTAGCCACGAGACACCCTTAGCCAACGATCAAGGAGACCAACCAGCCGAGCAGGGAATCAAGACCCCACAGCAGCAGCGCCATGACCAGAACTACAGCCACGACAATCAGCGTGGTCTGAGTGGTTTCTTGGCGGGTCGGCCACACGACTTTACGGATCTCGGTACGAGCTTCCTTCGCCAGCGCAAAGAACGACTTGCCTTTGGCGGTCTGCAGGGCAACGAAGCCAGCGACAGCAGCCAGGGCAAGCAGGACGAGCACGCGATACAGGATCGGAGAAGCGGAGTAATACTGATTACCCACGACACCTACGACTACCAATGCGACAACAGCGAGCCACTTGAACAGATCAAAACGCGATTCTTGGGCTTCAGTTTTGGGAGTCATCGAGGAGGATCCTGTGAGAAGAAAGCCATCACACCGAGGTGAATGGCAGGTCAGGAGGGAATCGAACCCCCAACCTACGGTTTTGGAGACCGTCGCTCTGCCAATTGAGCTACTGACCTATAACGCTGTATCAGGCCGGCCATTATACCGGCCTGATCAAGTAAATCAACTACTTATTCAATAATTTTCGCTACGACGCCGGCGCCGACGGTACGGCCGCCTTCACGGATGGCGAAGCGCAGACCGTCTTCCATTGCGATGGTCTTGATCAGGGTGACAGTCATCTGAATGTTGTCACCTGGCATTACCATCTCAACGCCTTCCGGCAGTTCGCAGTTACCGGTCACGTCAGTGGTACGGAAGTAGAACTGAGGACGGTAGCCTTTGAAGAACGGAGTGTGACGGCCGCCTTCTTCCTTCGACAGGACGTAGACTTCTGCGGTGAACTTGGTGTGCGGCTTGACCGAACCTGGCTTGACCAGAACCTGGCCACGCTCAACGTCGTCACGCTTGGTACCACGCAGCAGAACGCCGCAGTTCTCGCCAGCACGACCTTCGTCCAACAGCTTGCGGAACATCTCAACACCGGTGCAGGTGGTGGTGGTGGTGTCACGCAGACCAACGATTTCCAGCGGATCCTGAACGCGGACGATACCACGCTCGATACGGCCGGTAACAACAGTACCACGACCCGAGATCGAGAATACGTCTTCGATCGGCATCAGGAATGGCTGGTCGATGGCACGAACTGGCTCAGGGATGTAGGCATCCAGAGTTTCAACCAGCTTCTTGACAGCGCTGGTACCCATTTCGTTGTCGTCTTTGCCTTCCAGCGCCATACGAGCCGAACCGATGATGATCGGAGTGTCGTCGCCTGGGAAGTCGTAGGTGGACAGCAGGTCGCGAACTTCCATCTCGACCAGTTCCAGCAGCTCAGCGTCGTCTACCAGGTCAGCCTTGTTCAGGAAGACCACGATGTACGGAACGCCAACCTGACGGGACAGCAGGATGTGCTCACGGGTTTGTGGCATCGGACCATCGGCGGCCGAGCAAACCAGGATCGCGCCGTCCATCTGGGCAGCACCGGTGATCATGTTCTTCACGTAGTCAGCGTGACCTGGGCAGTCAACGTGAGCGTAGTGACGAATGTTCGAGTTGTACTCGACGTGAGCGGTGTTGATGGTGATACCGCGCGCTTTTTCTTCCGGAGCCGAGTCGATCTTGTCGAACTCAACGACGGCCGAACCGAAAACTTCGGAGCAGACGCGAGTCAGCGCTGCAGTCAGAGTAGTCTTACCATGGTCAACGTGGCCGATAGTGCCGACGTTAACGTGAGGTAGCGAACGATCAAACTTTTCCTTAGCCATCGATACAGTCCTCCGCAGAAGAAATTGTCATACAGCCTATAAAACAAAGGCAGATATTTTCATATCTGCCTTGTTTATATGGAGCTCTTGAGCGGATTTGAACCGCTGACCTCACCCTTACCAAGGGTGTGCTCTACCAACTGAGCTACAAGAGCGAAACACTTTGCGCAAAATCCTGCAAACTTGGAGCGGGTAGCGGGAATCGAACCCGCATCATCAGCTTGGAAGGCTGAGGTTCTACCACTAAACTATACCCGCGGAGCTTGCGGCTCTCGCTAAAACTGGTGGAGGGAGAAGGATTCGAACCTTCGAAGCTCTCGCAACGGATTTACAGTCCGTCCCCTTTGACCGCTCGGGAATCCCTCCAGATGTGGCCGGCATTCTATTTGTCTGCCGTCCTAGTGTCAAGCGTTTTTTCAAATTTTTTCAATCAAATCTGAAACTTAGCTGCTTTGACACTGCTTCCAGCTCTACCACCTCAGTGGTGTTCCCTGTGAAGCGGGCGCCATTCTATCAAGCTATTCAGCAGTTGCAATACCCTCGCACAAAATAATTTTGTGTTTTAAGTCTTTGAAATCCTTGGAAAGAGTCGAGAGCACCGCAGGGTCCAGCAAACGCTCGCTTTCAGGGGCCACCTTGAGCCAGAAACCCTCGGCACCCGGCAGCTGCCCCACCACCGGCAGGGCGGCGATATCCAGGCTGACCAGGCGCTGACGCAGGGCATCGAGCTGCTCACGTGCGGCCAGCCCACCCACCACCAGGCATTCGTCGCGCCGCCTGGCAGGTGCCGCGGCCCCAGTCTCGCGCAGCAAGCGTATTTCCTGCTGGGAGCCTTTGTATAACGACAACGGGGCGACTTCCTTGACCTTAAGCGGAGCTTCCTGCTGATGCCATACGTAATAAACGACGTTGAGCACAACCAACAGCAGAAACAACCAGCGCATAGTCACCTCGACTCAATTGGGCAGGCCATGGCCAGGCCGACAAAGACCAGATCCGGCACGATCCGCGCTTGAGGTGCTGCGTCCTGCACCAGCGGCGCATCGCCCCCGGTCAGGAAGACCGTGAAATCCTCACCCCATAGCGCCCTGGCCTGCTCGATCTGGGTACGGGCAAAGCCCTGGAGCATCAACACGCAACCACGCTCGACCGCTTCGACGGTGGAGCGCCCCGGCGCCAGGCTGCCCAGGGCACGCTCGGCCGAGGCATCGTCATAGCGGATTCGCCGGGTGTGGGTGCGCAACTGGCTGCGCATCAGCGGCATGCCCGGACAGATGTACCCACCGAGGTGCTCACCATCGGCCGCGACATAGTCGGCCTTGGCTGCGGTACCGAAGTCGATGACCAGGCAGGCGCGACCCGCCAGGTGATAGGCGCCCAGCGCGCCGAGCCAGCGATCCATTCCCAGGCGCTGGTAGTCCTCGTAGCCATTGCGAACGCCGGCCATTTCCTTCACCGGCTGGGCCACACTCACTTCGACCCCGAACGAAGCCAGGATCAACGCACACAGCGCCGAAGTTTCTTCTTCACTTCGCACGCTGACCATCCGGCAACCGATCAGGCGCAGGGATGAAAGCGCCGCGACGGCCGCAACCAGTGCCTGGTCGGAGTCGACGATACCGCCACCGTTGATGGTGGCGTCGGCCGCATGGATGACGCGCCACTTGATGAAGCTGTTTCCGCAATCGAGCTCAAGAATCATCACGCAACCTCAGACTGAGCTCGCCACCGCTGAAGCTCTTTTCCACACCATCCACCTCGAGGCGCAAGCCGCCCTGCCCATCCACGCCCAACGCCACCCCATCGATGCGAGTGGTGCCAGCGACCAGCGAGACTTTCCGCCCCTGCCACAGGTGCGCCTGCTCCCATTCTTCCTGGAACGCGGCGAAACCATAGCGGCGATGACGAGCCAGCTCGTGCTGCAGTTGCTGGCTGAGCTCCGCCACCAAGCGGTTACGGTCCACCAGCTGCCCGGTCTCGCCGCGCATGGAGGTCCAGGGTTGGTCGATCTGCTCCGCGCCCTGCATGTTCACATTGATACCGATGCCCAGCACCACATGGCAGACATCCGCCGGATCGCCGACCAGCTCCAGGAGGATGCCGGTGATCTTGCGCCCGTTGGCCAGGACATCATTGGGCCATTTAAGCCCGACATCCTTCAGGCCGAACGTCTTCAGCGTGCGCATGACCGCCAGGCCAACCACCAGGCTCAAGCCCTCGAGCTGGCGCATGCCGCCATCGATGCGCAGTACCAGGCTGTAATAGAGGTTTTCGGCGAATGGACTGACCCATTGGCGACCACGACGTCCGCGCCCGGCGCTCTGACGCTCGGCCAGCACCAGGAACGGTGCCACCTGCCCCTGGGCGGCAAGCCTCAAGCCCTCGGCATTGGTGGAGTCGATGGTGTCATGAATGAAGGCCGGCCACGGCTCACCCTCCGAAAACCCGGCGATCGCCTGCGATTCAAGCAGGTTCAGCGGCGCTGCCAGCTGATAGCCACGGCCACGGACCTTGTGAATGGTCAGGTTCAGTTCGCTCTCAAGGTGCTGCAGCTGCTTCCAGACGGCGCTGCGGCTTACCCCGAGGGCGGCCCCCAGGGCTTCTCCGGAATGGAACCGGCCATCCTTGAGGAGATTCAACAACTTCAGCATGCCAGTCTCGACTTGGAATAAGGCTGGCATGATAGCCACGCCCCGAGGGCTTGCATAGGAAAAGGGCTACCGCCGGGCTTGCCGCCGGCACGATCTCTGTAGGAGCTGCCTTGTGCCGCGAATGGGCTGCGTAGCGGCCCCGGGTCTTGGGTCTGTCTCAGGACTGTCGGGGCTGCCTTGCAGCCCTTTCGCGGCACAAGGCCGCTCCTACAGGGGGCGGTGTTGGTTTCTGTGACGCA
>NZ_JAZDCT010000029.1:0-79660 GCF_036324045.1 Pseudomonas carassii
GTTTAAGCAAAGATCGCCGGGGCCGCGGTGCGGCCCGTTCGCGACACAAGGCCGCTCCTACAGGGGACGCGTCAGGCTTGAGGCAGGCGTGGGCTCGCCCGCGCAGCAGGCGCGCATGGTCTGGCGCAACCAGCGATGCGCCGGGTCGTTGTCGAAACGCGGATGCCAGGCCTGCATCACCCGCACCCTCTCCAGCGGCACCGGGATCTCGAACGAACGCAGCGGCAGGCCGAACTTGGTCACGCTGCCGAGGATGTTCGCCGGCATCGGCAGGATCAGGTCCGACTCCGGCAACGAGAACATCGCCGAATGGAAACTCGGCGTGATCAGCGCCACCCTTCGCTGCACGCCATGGGCGCCCAGTTCCACGTCGATGGGACCGTTGGCCCGTCCGCGTCGCGACACACTGATCTGCGGGTAGCGGGCAAAGCGCTCCGGGGTAATCTCGTCGTCGAAGATCGGGTGGTCGGCACGCGCCAACCCGACGAACCAGGTGTCGAACAGGCTCTGCACCTTGATCTCCGGCCCCATGTCGATGCTCGAACTGACCACCAGGTCGATCTGTCCGTGGCGCAGCACCAGGTCATCGTCGCCCTGGTGCTCGGGAACGAAGCGCAGCACGGTGTTCGGCGCCTGCTCAAGCATCATGTGCAGCAGGCGCGCGCCATACAGGGCGATGAACAAGTCGTTGGTGCGGATATTGAAGGCTCGGTCGAGGTTCGCCAGGTCGACCTCGTCGCCACTGCGAAACACCAGCCCGGCCTGCTCCACCAGGGCCCGCACCTGGTCGCGCAGGGCCAGCGCCCGGGGCGTCGGCACCAGGCCACGGCCGGCGCGCACCAGGATCGGGTCGCCCATGGCCTCGCGAATGCGCCCCAGGGTGCGGCTCATGGCCGCCGGGCTCAGGTTCATGCGCTGGGCGGCGCCGACCACGCTGCCTTCGTCGAGCAGGGCGTCGAGGGCGACGAGCAGGTTCATGTCCGGGAGTTGCATGGCCGTTTTCCGTGACAGCTGTGGGACACGCGATGGTATCAGGTTGCTGGATTGCGTCAGGCGCAATGGCACCGTGCGTGGTGGGCTATTTATCACGACCGATCGATGCGTCAGCCTGAATAGGCCCTATCGCGTGGCAAGCCCGCTCTCACGAAATTTCCCCTGATCGAGCGGCCCTGCCTTTACAGATTCAATCAAGGAACCTCCATGCCCCACCCGGTCCTGATCGCCATCGACGCCTCTCCCGCCGCCAGTGCCCTGCTCGACCTCGCCCGTCGCTACTGCCACCCCGGCGAACACACCCTGCACGTGCTGCTGGCCATCGACTCGAGCTTCGCCGTGCACGACCAGCCCACGGCCTACACCGAACTGGAACAGGAGGAATACCCCGCCGCCTGCGACGAACAGCAGTTGGCCGAACACGCCGTGATCCGCGCCGTGCGCAGCCTGCGTGACGCTGGCTTCGACAGCCTCGGCTGCATGGTCGCCGATCAGCCGGTCGAGGCCATCGTCGCCAAGGCCAGGGAGCTGGAATGCGAGCTGGTGATCATCGGGCACCGCCATCTGTCACGCCTGGGGCGACTGCTCGATCCTTCGATCAGCGCGAAGGTGATCGATCGACTGGATGTGCCGGTCCTGGTCGGTGCGGCCAAGCGTCACTGATTTTCCCTCGAATGCGCCTGCTGCAGGATCAGGGGGGCGTCCCCCAGTGGCGGGACTGAATCATTTCCGTCGGGCGGAACGCCTTTGATCTTGTCCGACAATCCCGCCTTGCCTAGAATACTGCCGCCGCTTTTCGGCCCATTCCCCATGGATCCCGGGGCTTATGCAGTTGCGAGCATGACGTTGCCCACCCGATCACCACGATCCGCCCTGTACAAGTCACACCCCGAGCTGGTCCTCAACCTGGGCAGCTGCCTCGCCGTGCTCGCCATCGTGGCCATCGTCAGCTACCTGCTGGCCCGCGAGCGCGACAGCGTCGAACAGTCGGCGATGCGTTCGTCGAGCAACATCGTGCAGTTGATCGAAAGCGATATCCTGCGCAACGTCGAACTCTACGACCAGTCGCTCAAGGGCCTGATCTGGGCCGTGCAACATCCCGAGCTGCTCAACGTGCCGGTCAAGCTGCGCCAACAGATCCTGTTCAACCAGGCCTTCTCCGCGCCGGTGCGCGGCGACATTCTCTGGCTCGATGCCAAGGGCGACGTACTCGGTGACTCCACCAGCGCGGTGCCGCGCCAGGCCAACTTCGCCGACACCGTGGCCTTCCAGGCCCACCGCGACCGCCCGGGCTTGGGCCTGCTGATCAGCCCACCGTTCAAGGCGCGGCTGGGCAACCTGGACTGGTGCATCAGCTTCAGCCGGCGCATCTCCGGCGCCAACGGCGAGTTTCAGGGCCTGGCCGCCGGGGCCCTGCGCCTGTCCTACTTCAACGAACTGTTCCAGCGCCTGGACATCGGCGTGGACAGCAGCATCAACCTGCTCAATACCGACGGCCAGCTCCTGGCACGCCAGCCGACCCGTCCGCAGGATCCGTTGATCGGCACCAGCTTCAGCCAGCGCCCCAACTTCACGCGCATCCTCGAGGAGCGCAGCGGCAGCTTCACCGCCCGCTCGACGGCCTATGAAGGCCAGCGCGTCTACACCTTCGCCCGGGTCGCCGACCTGCCGCTGATCGTCCTGGTGGCGCACTCGGCCGACGAGGTGTTCCAGTCGTGGCGACGCACCGCGATCGTGGTCAGCGTGGCCACCGGCGTGCTGTGCATCGGCATCCTCTGGCTGACCCTGCTGCTGGGCCGTGAATTGCGCCGCCGCCACGATGCCGAGCAAGGCCTGGCCACGCTTGCCGCCACCGACAGCCTCACGGGCCTTGCCAACCGTCGTCGCCTGGACCAGGTGTTGCGCCAGGAGTGGGCCCGCGCCCAGCGCAACCGCAAGCCGCTGGCGGTGCTGATGGTGGATGTGGACCACTTCAAGGCGTTCAACCAGCGCCATGGCCATGCCGGCGGCGATCATGTGCTGCGTGAGGTGGCCACGACCCTGGAGCTATGCATCCGGCGCCCGGCGGACCTGGCGGCGCGCTATGGCGGGGAGGAGTTCCAGGTGGTGCTGCCAGAGACTGAACTGGCCGGCGCCCGGCTGCTGGCCGAGCGAATTCGAGCCAGCGTCGAGGCGATGCCGCCGTTCGGCGATGATGAGCGCTCGGTGACGGTCAGCGTGGGGATCGGCTTGCATGTACCGGGCAACCACCAGGATCTGTCGGCGCTGCTGGCCGACGCGGACGAGGCGTTGTACAGGGCCAAGGCCAATGGCCGGAATCGGGTTGAAGGGCCGATGGCCTGAGGGGCCGCTTCGCGCCCCTTTCGCGGCACAAGGCCGCTCCTACAAGGGGAACGCATTCTTCTCTGTAGGAGCGGCCTTGTACCGCGAAAGGGCCGCAAAGCGGCCCCAGAATCTCAAGACCGAGCGCGAGCCGCGTTACGCAGTGCCTTCACCTGGTCATGATTGCGCTGCACACCCTGCAGCTGCTTCTCCACCAGCGTATAACTCTGGTCATTGGCCGAGCGCCCCAGCTTGACCAGCTTTTCACGGGCCTCTTTGTAGGCCTTGAGCGCATGGTCTTCACCGCGCTCCACCTCGTTGAGCACAGCCTCTTCATCCTTGCCGGTGACCATCGACTTGAGGTTGACCCAGCCGCGGTGCAGGTCGCCGCTGATGCTGGTGCTGGTTTCGGGATCACCACCCAGCCGGCGCACTTCGCTCTGCAACTCTGCCGCGGCACTGGCGCACTCGCTGGCGCGCTGCACGAAGAAGGCTTTGAGTTGCGGATTCTTCACATCGTCGGCGGAGGTCTTGAAGCCTTTCTCACCGTCCTTGCTGTACTCGATCAGGTCGTTGAGTACGTCGATCGTGTCTTTGTTGGGATTGCTCATGGCAACAAACTCCTTGGCAGGTGATAGTCACCTTTACCGGAGCAGGCTTCGTGCCAGGCTAAGAAATATGAAATTAGTCTTTAAAATCAATAAGTTGAAATTACAATCAGAAAGCCTGAAAACGGCGTTCTGCATGATCGCCGCTTGGGTCGTCGTGCAGTTTGCAGTATGGTCCGCGCTTCACCTGCCACAGGCCGATGCCCGATGAAACCCGAATCCCTGCAACTGCTGGTCACCCGCACCATGCCCTTCGGCAAGTACCAGGGGCGGATCATCGCCGACCTGCCCGGCGATTACCTGGCGTGGTTCGCCCGCAAGGGCTTTCCACCCGGGGAGCTGGGCGGGTTGCTGGCGTTGATGCATGAAATCGACCACAACGGCTTGGGTGATCTGCTGAAGCCGTTGCGGGGCAAGACACGGGGCTGACGGTACCCTCTGTAGGAGCGGCCTTGTGCCGCGAAAGGGCTGCGAAGCGGCCCCATTCACTGTGTATGACGCTGAAATCCTGGGGCCGCTCCGCGCCCCTTTCGCGGCACAAGGCCGCTCCTACAGGGATTGCACAGGGCCTGGCTAGCCCTTGGCCGGCGCCACTACCATCTCCACCTGTTCGCTCTTCTTGATCACGGCATACACCACTGCCGTCAGCAGGCTGCCGGCCACAATAGCCAGCAGGTACAGCAGCGCATGGTTGATCGCATTGGGGATCAGCAATACGAACAGCCCGCCATGGGGCGCCATCAGCTTGCAACCGAAGTACATCGACAAGGCCCCGGTCAGCGCGCCACCGGCGATGCTCGCCGGGATCACCCGCAACGGGTCCTTGGCGGCGAACGGAATCGCCCCTTCAGAGATGAAGCACAGCCCCAGCGCCAGCGCGGCCTTGCCGGCCTCGCGCTCGCTCTGGGCGAACTTGCGCCGGGCCAGGAAGGTGGCAATGCCCAGGCCAATCGGCGGCACCATGCCGGCGGCCATGGTCGCGGCCATCGGCGCGTAGCTCGACGACGCCAACAATCCCACCGAGAACGCATAGGCAGCCTTGTTGATCGGTCCGCCCAGATCCACACACATCATGCCGCCGAGCAGCAGCCCCAGCAGAATGGCGTTGGTGGTGCCCATGCTGTCGAGGAAATGGGTCAGCCCTTCGAGCATGGCGGCCACGGGCTGGCCGACCACGTAGATCATCACCAGGCCGGTGAACAGGCTGGCCAGCAGCGGGATGATAAGGATTGGCTTGAGCGCGTCGAGGCTGCTGGGCAGGCGCACCCAACGGGCGATGGCCTTGGCGCTGTAACCGGCCAGGAAGCCGGCGACGATACCACCGATGAACCCCGCCCCCAGCGTGCTCGCCAGCAGGCCGCCGATCATCCCGGGCGCCAGCCCCGGACGGTCGGCGATGGACCAGGCGATATAGCCGGCGAGCAGCGGCACCATCAGCTTGAACGCCGCCTCGCCGCCGATCTGCATCAGCGCGGCGGGCAACGTGCCGGGCTCCTTGTAGGCCTCGATGCCGAACACGAACGACAGCGCGATCAGCAGGCCGCCGGCCACCACCATCGGCAGCATGAACGACACCCCGGTCAGCAGGTGCTTGTAGACGCCGGCCTTCTCGGCCTGCTGCACCGCGCCAGGCGCATCCCCCGCAGCCTCCACCTTGCCCTCGGCCAGTGCCTTGTCCAACGTGGTACGGGCCTGCTTGAGGGCGATGCCGGTACCGCAGCGGTAGATGCGCTTGCCGGCGAAACGCGCAGCCGGCACTTCGATATCGGCGGCCAGCAGCACCACGTCGGCTTCGGCGATGGCCTCGGCCGGAAGCGGATTGCGCGCGCCGACCGAGCCCTGGGTCTCCACGGTGAGCTGGTAGCCCATGGCCTGCGCGGCCTGTTGCAGCGCTTCGGCGGCCATGAAGGTATGGGCCACGCCGGTCGGGCAGGCGGTCACCGCGACAATTTTCGGCGTGCTGCCCTGCAGGGCCGGCGCCGCCTCGTGAACCCGGGCCCCTGCGGCGGCTTGGTCAAGAAACCCCTCGCGGTCCGCCAGTGCCTGGGCCGGCGTGCTCTGGTACAGGCGCTTGCCCGCGAAACGCGCCAGGTCCATCGGCCCGGTGCTGACCACCAGCACCCAGTCGGCCTCAGCAATCTGCGCCGTGGTCAGGCGACGCTCGGGGTGCTCGGCATCCTGCACCTCGACACTGGTGCTCCAGCCCCGACGCTGGGCTGCGGCGGCCAGCAGGCGGGCGCTGAGCACGCTGGACACCTGCCCGTTGGGGCAGGCGGTGACAATGGCAATGTTCATCAGCAGCCCTCTTCTTGTTGTTCTGCCAGGTGCACGGCGGCCTCCAGCCGGGCCAGTTGCTCGCGATCGTGGATGCCGAAGCCGACCTGGGTGACCGCCTGGGCGGCGATGGCGGTGGCGCGGCGCAAGGTGGCGGCGGGCGCCTCGGCCTGCAGCAGGCCGTGGACCATGCCGGCGACCAGCGAATCACCGGCGCCGACGGTGCTGGCGATGCGCACCTTCGACGGTTGCGCATGCAGCGCCAGACCGGCGGCGAACCAGGTCACGCCCTGCTCGCCCTGGGACACCACCACATGCTCGACGCCGCTGGCCAGCAAGCGCTGCGCGGCGACGCGCTGGCCGGCCGCGTCAAGCACGGGCTGCCCGAGCACTTCGCCCAGCTCCTCGGTGTTGGGCTTGACCAGCCAGGGCGCGGCCTCGAGGCCGGCGCGCAAGGCTTCGCCGCTGCTGTCCAGGGCCACCTTCAGGCCCTGCGACTTGAGCATCAGCAGCAGCTCGCGCAGCCACTCGGGGCTGATGCCCCGCGGTAGGCTGCCAGCCACCACCACGGCGTCATGCCCCGGAGCCAGCTGGGCCAGGCGTTGCAGCAAGGCATCGCGGGCGGCCTCGTCGACCTGCGGCCCCGGCCCGTTGATATCGGTGACCTGACCATCGGCCTCGACCAGCTTGATGTTGCTGCGGGTCTCGCCGGGCACACGGACGAAGCAGTCGGCGAACCCACGCCAGGCAATCAGCGCCTCGAACGGCGCCAGGTTGTCGAGCCCGAGAAAACCGCCGACGGTCACGCTGTGGCCCAGGTCGGCCAGCACCTGGGCGACGTTCAGCCCCTTGCCGGCGGCATGGCTGTGCTGGGCCTGGCTGCGGTTGACCGCGCCGGGGCGCAGTCGATCGAGGCTGATGGTGATATCCAGCGCCGGGTTGAGGGTAAGGGTGAGAATCTTGGCCATCAGTAACGCTCCACCAGCGCCCGGACTGCCTCGGCGCTGTCTTGTTGCAGGGCCTCGCGCGCCAGGGCGCGGGCCGTCGAAAGGTCGGCCTGGCGCACCAGTGCCTTGACTTCAGGGATGCTGCGGGCGGCGACGCTCAGTTCGTCCACGCCCAGGCCCAGCAGCACGGCGACGGCCTGCGGATCGGCCGCCAGTTCGCCGCACACGCCCACCCACTTGCCCTGGGCATGGGCGGCGCGCACGGTCATGTCGATCAGGTTGAGCACCGCCGGGTGCAGGCCGTCGGCCTGGGCCGAGAGGCTTGGGTGGCCACGGTCGATGGCCAGGGTGTACTGGGTCAGGTCGTTGGTGCCGATGCTGAAGAAGTCCACCTCGCGAGCCAGCTGCGGCGCCAGCAACGCGGCCGACGGTACCTCGACCATGATGCCCACCTGCAGGTCGGCCACCGGGATCTCCTGGCGCAGGCGCTCGACCATGGCCTTGGCGGCGCGCCATTCATGGAGCTGGCCGACCATGGGGAACATGATGCGCAGCGGGCGATTGTCCGCGGCGCGCAGCAGGGCCCGCAGCTGGTCTTCCATCACCTGCGGGCGTTGCAGGGTCAGGCGCACGCCGCGCACGCCGAGGAACGGGTTCTCTTCCGCCGCGATCGGCCAGTACGGCAAGGGCTTGTCGCCGCCCACATCAAGGGTACGCACCACCAGCGGGCGCCCGCCCAGGCCGTCGAGCACCCGGCGGTACTCGGCCTCCTGGGTGGCCACATCGGGCAGTTGCGGGTGGGCCATGAAAATCAGCTCGGTGCGCAGCAGGCCGACGCCTTCGGCGCCCTGCTCCACAACTTTGTCGATGCCACTGCTTTCGCCGATGTTGGCGAACACTTCGACGCCGTGGCCGTCACGGGTCAGGGCCGGCTCATGGCGGTTGGCCCAGGCGATCCGCAAGCGCCGCTCACGGGCATCGCGCTCGGCCAGCGCCCGTTGCAAGCGGGCCTCGGGCGGCGCGACCTCGACCTGCCCGCGCAGGCCATCGAGCAGCAGCGGTGTGCCGCTCTCCAGCAGCAGCACTGCCGCCCCGGCACCGACCACCGCCGGGATGCCCAGCGCCCGGGCGACAATGGCACTGTGGGCCGTGGCGCCGCCCTGGGCGGTGACGATGCCGGCGACCCGCGCCGGGTCCAGACGCGCCACATCGGACGGGCCCACCTCGGCCATCACCAGCACGTAGGGCTGCTCGGGCTCGACCAGCGCCCGCACGCCACACAACTGGGCCAGCACACGGCGACCGATATCCCGCAGGTCGGCGGCGCGCTCGGCCAGCAGCGCGTCGTGCAGCGCCTCCTGCTGGCGGGCAGCGCTCTCGATCACCGCCATCCACGCGGCGGCGGCGCTCTCGCCCTGGGCCAGGCGCAGCTCGACGTCGTCGGTCAGGGCCGGGTCGGCGAGCATTTCCTGGTGGGTGACGAAGATTTCGCCGATGGCCTTGTCGCTGCGTTGCACCAGGGCCTGCAGGTCGGCGTGCACCTTGTCGATGGCCGCTCGCAACCTGGCGCGTTCCTGGCCGGGCGACTCGCCGCGCAGCGGGTAGTCGATCTCGCGTTCGACGCACACATGGGCCGGGCCGCTGGCGATGCCCGGCGCGGCCGCGACACCCTGCAGGGTGCTGCCGGGCGCCGGGGCCTGGAGGGTTTCGATGGGTGGCTGCTCCACTGCGGCCGTTTGCGGCAAGGGCTCGACCTCCTCGCCCAGCCCCTGCTCGATGGCGGCCTGCAGCACCGGCAAGGCATCGGCGGCAACGCCCGGTTCGGCGATCAGTTCCAGCACCTGGCCACGGCGAGCGCCCAGGCTCAGCAGTTTGCTCAGGCTCTTCACCGAGACGGCGGGCTGGACGCTGTCTTGCAGACGGATGCGAATCTCACCCTCGAAGCCCTTGGCCAACTGCGCCAGCACCTTGGCCGGACGCGCATGCAGGCCATGGGCGTTGGCCAGCATCACCCGGGCGCTGGGCCAGTCGGCGGGCGCCTCGCCACCGAGCACTTCGAGCACGGCGCGGCTGCTGGTGGCCTGGTAGAGCATCTGCCCACGGCCCTCGATCAGCACCTCGCACAGGCGCTCGAGCAAGGCCTGGTGGGCGGCGCCGAGACTGGCCAGGCAGAACAGGCCATTGAGCGGCTGGTCGCGGTAGCGCAGTGGCTGCTGTGGGGTGACGAAGGCCAGGCCCGGCTGGCGCACCTCGCGTTCACTGTGCAGCCACCACAGGCCTTCGCCCAGCGGCAGCGGTTCGGTCTGCTGCAGCACGGCGGCAAAGCCGCTGTCGGCACAGCCGCCGCGTTGCAGCAGGCGGGCGCCGCGCCAGGCCAGTTCATCGAAGTCTTCCGCCGCCAGGTTGAGGCCGACCAGCTGGGCATCCAGTGCCAGCTCGCGCGGCGCGCCCTGCAGCAGCTTGAGCAGCGCCTCGGCGCTGCCGGCGCGACGCAGCGCCTCGGCCAGGTCGGTTTCGCCCAGGGCGCGGGTCAGCAGTTGCAGCAGGCGCAGGTGTTCGTCGGAGCGGGCGGCGATGCCGATGGCCAGGTAGACGATCTGCCCGTCGCCCCAGTCCACGCCTTCGGGAAATTGCAGCAGGCGCACACCGGTGGCGAACACCAGTTCACGAGTCTGCGGCGTGCCGTGGGGGATGGCGATGCCCTGGCCAAGGAAGGTCGAGCCCTGCGCCTCCCGGGCCTGCAGCCCCGCCAGGTAGCCCTCGGCGACCAGGCCATCGGCAACCAGTCGATCGGCCAGCAACGCCAGTGCCTCGCCCTTGTCGGCGGCACGCTGGCCCATGGCAATCTGCTCCACGGCAAGCTCGAGCATGACCCTCTCCTTTTGCGGCAGCCCCGTCGGCTACCGAGGTATTGTTGTGGAATTCGACGGCAAAAGCCGCCAAAACGATCAGCGCAACGGGCGAATGCGCATTTCCAGGCAGGAAATTTCGTTTTGCTGAAACGTTTAATCTGACCAAGTGGCCACGTTACTCGATAATCTGCCAACGAAAAAGCCCCATCCTGTCGGACAATTGCGACAATGGTCGTCTGCGCGCAGGGCCGTGGATGGGTGAAACTAGCCGGTCCAGCCCCGTGGCCAGTCCCGGAAACAATAAGGAAAATTCGGTGAAACTCAGCGATATCGCCCGTCTGGCCGGTGTGTCCGTGACCACCGCCAGCTACGTCATCAATGGCAAGGCCGAACAGCAGCGCATCAGCAACAGCACCGTCGAGCGCGTGCGTGCGGTGGTCGAGGCCCACGGCTTCACGCCCAACCCCCAGGCCGCCGGCCTGCGCAGCCGCCACACGCGCACCCTGGGCTTCATTCTCCCGGATCTGGAGAACCCCAGCTACGCCCGCATCGCCAAGCAACTGGAGCAAGGCGCCCGTGCCCGTGGCTACCAGCTGCTGATCGCCAGCAGCGACGACCAACCAGACAGCGAACGCCAGTTGCAGCAGCTGTTCCGCGCCCGCCGCTGCGATGCGCTGTTCGTCGCCAGCTGCCTGCCGCCGGAGGACGACAGCTACCGCGAGCTGCAGGCCAAGGGCCTGCCGGTGATCGCCATTGACCGACGCCTGGACCCGGCGCATTTCTGCTCGGTGATCAGCGACGACCGCGACGCCAGCCGCCAGCTGGCCCAAAGCCTGCTGAAAACCCGCCCACGCAGCATCGCCCTGATTGGCGCCCGCCCCGAGCTGTCGGTGAGCCAGGCCCGTGCCGGTGGCTTCGACGAGGCCCTGCAAGGCTTCGACGGCGACGTGCGCCGCTACCAGGGCGAGGCCTTCAGCCGTGAATGCGGCCAGCGCCTGATGCAGCAATTGATCGACGAACTGGGCGGCCTGCCGGATGCCTTGGTGACCACCTCCTACGTGCTGCTGCAGGGCGTGTTCGACACGCTCCAGGCGCGCCCGGAGAATTCGCGCGAGCTGCAACTGGGCACCTTCGGCGACAACCAACTGCTCGATTTCCTGCCGCTGCCGGTCAACGCCATGGCCCAGCAGCACGGCCTGATCGCCGCCACTGCATTGGAACTGGCCCTGGCCGCCATCGAGGACAAGCGCTACGAGCCCGGTGTGCACGCCATCGGCCGCACCTTCAAGCAACGGATCGCCAAGGCCTGAAGATGCGCCTGATCGACACCCACACCCACCTCGACTTCCCCGATTTCGACGCCGACCGCCCGCGCCTGCTGGCCAACGCGGCGGCGCGCGGGGTGGAGCGCATGGTGGTGCTGGGGGTGTACCAGGACAATTTCCAGCGAGTCTGGGACCTGGCCTGCGCCAACGAAGGCGTGTACGCGGCGCTGGGGCTGCACCCGATCTACCTCGAGCAGCACCGCCCCGAACACCTGGCGCAACTGCGCGACTGGCTGGAACGCCTGCGCGGCAATCCGCGGCTGTGCGCGGTGGGTGAGTTCGGCCTGGACTTCTACCTGCCCGAGCTGGACCCGACGCGCCAGCAGGCGTTGTTCGAGGCCCAGCTGCAACTGGCCTGCGACTTCGAGCTGCCGTCGCTGCTGCACGTGCGCCGCAGCCACGCCCAGGTGATTGCCACGCTCAAGCGCTATAAACCGGCGCGGGCGGGGATCATCCATGCCTTTGCCGGCAGCTACGAAGAGGCGCGGGAGTACATCAAACTCGGCTTCAAACTGGGACTCGGCGGCGCCGGCACCTGGCCCCAGGCGTTGCGCCTGCGCAAGACCCTGCCACGGCTGTCGCTGGACAGCGTGGTACTGGAGACCGACGCGCCGGACATGGCGCCGGCGATGTTCCCGGGGCAGCGCAACAGCCCGGAGCACCTACCCGAGATTGCCGGGGCGCTGGCCGACGTCATGGGGATCGAGCCAGGGCTGCTGGCCGAGGCCAGCAGTCGCAATGCCTGCGAGATGTTTGGCTGGTAGCCCGACGCGGTCTCTGTAGGAGCGGCCTCACGCTACCCTCGGTCACACCCTGAACGCCCCAATCAACCGCTTGAGCTCCACCACCTGCGCCGACAACGCCCGGCTGGCGTCCTCGGTCTGGCAGGCGCCCTCGGTGGTGTCCTGCGCCGCGCGGTTGATCGCCACGATGTTCTGGTCGATGTCGTGGGCCACGGCAGTCTGCTGCTCGACGGCGGCGGCGATCTGCTGGTTCTGCTCGACGATCCCGCCCACCGCGCCGAGGATATTGCCCAGGGCCTGTTGCACCTGGCGCGCCTCGTCCACGGTGCCGGCAGCCATCTGGTGGCTGCTGCCCATCACCCGCACCGCCGCGCCCACGCCATCCTGCAGGCGCTGGATCATCTGCGCGATCTCTTCGGTGGAGTCCTGGGTGCGCCTGGCCAGGGTCCGCACTTCGTCGGCGACCACGGCGAAGCCTCTGCCCTGCTCGCCGGCCCGGGCTGCCTCGATGGCGGCGTTGAGGGCCAGCAGGTTGGTCTGCTCGGCAATGCTGCGGATCACTTCCAGCACCCGGCCGATGGCCTGGCTGTCGCCTGCCAGTTGGTTCACCGCCGCCACGCTCTGGTCGATCTCGCCGGCCAGGCGGGCGATGCTGCCCTGCTGGCTTTCCACCAGGTCGCGGCCCGAGGCGCTCTCGTGGTTTACCCGCTGCGCGCCTTCGGCGGCCAGGGCGGCGCTGCGAGCGACCTCCTGCGCGGTGGCGCTCATCTGGTTCATCGCCGTGGCCACCTGCTCGATCTGCTCGCGCTGGCCACTGACTGCCTGGTTGCTGCGGCTCGACACCGAAAGCACCTGCCCGGCCTGCTCCTCGACCGTGGTCACGGTCTTGCCGACCTGCTCGATCAGCCCGCGGATACGCCGTACCGTCTCGTTGAAGCCACGCCCCAGCTCGCCGAGTTCGTCCTGGCTGTTGGCCTTGAAGCTGATGGTCATGTCGCCGGCGGCGACCTTGTCCATGGCGTTGCCCAGGTTGCCGAGGGTTTCCCGGGTGGAGACGTAGAAGCCACCGTAGAGGTAGACGATCAGCGCGAACACCGTGGCCAGGGCCGCGACCAGCGCGATCGTGCGCAGGCGGTGCTCGCCCAGGCGCTCTTCCAGTTGGCCGTGCAGGTGGGCGAGGACAGCGTCGTTGAAGCGGTAGGTCTGCGCCATCAGGTCGCTGGTCTGCTGGTAGAAGCCGGCCCAGGGCGCATCCAGGGTCTCGGCCACCACGACCTGGTCCTCGAACAGGGTAGCGGCCTGTTTGACCGTGGCCTGGCTGGCCTGGGCATCGCTGGCCAGCGCAGCCTTGAGCCCGGCATCGCTGGCCAGGACGTCGTCGAGACGGATGGCATAGTCGGCGGACAGCCGCTCCAGGCGCTGCAGCAAGTCTTCGAAGCGCGCGCTGCCCGAGGAATCCATGAAACCACGGCCGAGGGCCACCGCGCCCATCGCCCGGCCTTCGCCCAGGGCCTGGGTGACCTGCGCCGTGGCGTTGCCGACCAGCTCGCTCAGCTGGCGCACCGAGGCCTGGCTGTCCTGGTTCAAGCCCGACTGGCTGGCGACCAGCTTGCCCAGCACCTGGGCCTGGGCCAGCAGCTTGTCGAACAGCGCCGCCTTGTTCTGTAGCGAGCTTTCCTCCCGGGCGCGGGCAAAGGCCACGGCCAGCTCGGCACGCTTGGCCTCGAGCGCAGGGTCGCTGCCCTTGAGGCCGTCGAGCCGGGCCTGGACCTTGTCCTGCAATCCGGCAATGCGGCTTTCAACGTCGCCAGCCTGGCCCGACTGGCCCAGCACAGCGTTGATCTGCAGCAGGTTGCCCAGGGTCTCCAGATCGCCACGCAGGGCCAGGCTCTCGGACAGCGGTGCCAGCCCCTGCAGCTCGCCACGGGTGGCCTGCAGCTGGTTGTAGGCGTCGCGGACCAGGTAAAAACTGGTGACCAGCATGGGCAGGAAGAACAGGACGCTGATCAGGCTGAACTTCATGCCGAAGCTCAGCCGATTCATCAGTGCGATGGCCGGATAGAGCAGACGCTTCACAGGTCACCTCCTTGAATTCTTGTTGTTCTGCGGGGTAGCACAAGGCCATCTAGGGCCAGTGGCTTTGTATAGCGCAGATTGGAATCAAGGTTTGTAACTTATGGTTAAGCAACCAACGCGTTGATGAGCAGCTCAGACCAGCACAGTCCACAGGGCGAAGCAGGCATACCACAGCACGGCGCAGCGCAGCAGCAGCTCCCACAGGCTGTCCAGGCGCTCCAGGCCTCGCTGGCGGTCCTCCTCCTCGGGAATGTCGTCGGCCACCCGGCCGACCTTGGCCACCAGGTGCCCGGCGCTGACGTGCCAGTCGAGCAGCTCGTGCAACATCACCCGGGTCACCGCGACGAAGTTGCCGACCAGGGCGAAGCTCACCGTCATCACCCGCACCGGCAGCCAGTCCATGGCATGACGCAATTGCCCGGCCAGGGTCTGCAGCGCCGGCTGGCGGCTGTGGTCCATGGTCAGCGCCAGCAGGCGGTAGGCCAGCGCCGCACCCGGGCCGAGCAGGAAGTACCAGAAGATCACCGCGAAGAAGCTCTGGTAGGCCTGCCACAGCAGATGGCCCTGGACCCGCTTGATCAGGCTCTGGGCATCGTCGGCGGCCAGGCCCAGGTCGCGTTCGGCCACATGCAGCGCGGCCTGGTCGTCACCGCGGCGCCAGGCGTCACGAAACGGCCCGAGCGCCGCCTTCACATCGCCGCGGCCGAGGCTGTAGACCAGCACCAGCAGGTGCACCGGCAACGCCAGCAGGCCGTAGGCCACCGGCTCCAGCACATGCAGCAGCAGCGCGAGCAGCGCCACCGGCGCCAGGACCAGGATGCCCAGCGTCCACCAGGGATGGACCTTGCCGCTGCGCTCCAGGCGCACCAGTTCGCCCAGGTAGAAGCCGTCGCGCTGCAACCGCTGGCGCAGGGCCGAGAACTTCTCGACCCACAGCGCCAGCACCAACACCAGAAAACTCATGCCTTGTCCTCGTTGCGTTGCAGCGCGGCCCGGTAGCGCGACCAGTCGAAGGCCGGCCCCGGATCGGTCTTGCGCTGCGGGGCGATATCGCTGTGGCCACAGATGCGCTGGGCGTCGATCACAGGCCATGCCGCGCGGATCTCGCGGGTCAGCCGCTCCAGGGTGGCGTACTGGGCATCGGTGTAGGGCAGCTCGTCAGTGCCTTCCAGTTCGATGCCGATGGAAAAATCGTTGCAGCCCTCGCGCTCGCCGAAGCGCGACACGCCGGCATGCCAGGCGCGGTCGAGCAACGAGACGAACTGGGTCACCGCGCCATCGCGCTCGACGAACAGATGCGCCGAGACGGTCAGGTGGTTGATGGTGGCGAAATAAGGGTGCTCGTTCGGGTCCAGGCGGTTCTGGAAGAACTGCTGCACCTTGCCGGTGCCGAAGCAGGCCGGTGGCAGGCTGATGTTGTGGATGACCAGCAGCGCGATGGCCTCGCCCTCGGGGCGGGCGTTGAAGTTCGGCGAGGGGCAGTGGCTGACGCCGGTGAACCAGCCGGTCGCACGGTCCAATTGCATGGTGCAGATCCTGAAATGACGCCCGAGACAGGTGCCCAGTATGCCGTGGCCGGCAGGCGCTTGCATGTAAATGATTGTGTAGGAAAATTCAGCGTTACTGCGCCTGCTGCCCGCGCAGTTGCTCCAGCACCGCTTCCAGCGCCCGCTCGAACAGCAGGCCGTCGTCCAGCAGGCGCACTTCGCCACGGCGCAGTGCCAGGGCCAGGCCCATGCGGTTCCATTCGCGCACCTTCATGCCGGTGCGGTTGGTGAAGACCAGGCGATCATTGCTGTCGATGCGCGCCACCAGCTTGCAGCGCAGCGGCTCGTCGTCGTCCATCACTTCGACCCAGTTGCCGACCTGCAGGCGCTGCACCTGGCGCAATGCCGGCTCCTGGTCATCGAGCGGCAGGCCAGGGGCAAGGGCGGACTCGTCGTTGACCGCCAGCACGATAGCCTCCTCCAGCCACACTTCATCCAATGCGGCGTCCGGCTCCGGCGTGCCACCGCAGGCACGCAAGTGCAGTTTCTCCAGTTGCAGGAAGAAATCACGCGTGGCGGCGGAGTCCAGCGCCACCCCCGCCAGGCCGTCGCGCAGCGCCTTGAGCAGGCCCGGCACCTGCTCCAGCAGGCGCTGTGGCTCACGGTACGGGGCAATGCTGACCAGCAGGTCGTCCACTGTCGCCAGGGCGTCGGCCCAGGCCGCCGAGGCCTCGCCCTGCTTCAGCCAGGCCAGCAGCAGCACCTGGCTCCAGGACTGCACCAGCATCTGCACCACCACCTGCGGCAGCACCCGGCCATGCAGGCGGTCGTTCAACTCCTGCTGCACCCGCTGGCGGGCCTGCAAGGCACGGGCACGGCCCTCCTCGGCGTCGCGGGTGCGCTGCTCGAGCAGTTCGTTGCGCCGGCGCTCGTCCTGGCTGAAGGCGAGAAACTCATCGAGCAGCTCGTTGAACACCGCGCAGTCGTCGGAAAAGTCATTGAGCAGGCGCTGGACGATACGCTCGACCCGCAAGTGCAGGCTGTCGCGCAGCCCCTCGGCATCGCTCTCCCAGCCGATGGCCACGGCGGCGATCTCGTTGAGCAGGCGGCGCGCCGGGTGGCTGCCACGGCTGAACATGCCCTTGTCGACCAGCGCGACCTTGAGCACCGGGATATGCAGGCGGGCAATCAGCGCCCGCAGGCTGGCCGGCAGGTTGTCGTCGCCCTGGATGTAGGCGAACAGCAGGTCGACCAGGTTGATCGCGTCCTCGTCGTCGGTGGCGATCCGCCGCCGCGTGCCGCTGCGCACGCTGACCCGCAGCAACAACTGCTCCAGTTGCTGCCCGAGGTTGAAGTCATCCGGCTCGCCGGGGGCCGGTACATAGTGCTGCAGGTGGGTGAGCAGGCGCAGCAGGTCGCCGGTGCTGGTCGGCTGCGCGGATCCGGCCGCCTGCAACCGCGGCGCGACACGCCCGCGCACCGGTGCCAGCAGCGTCTGCACCGAGGCGAAGAAAGCCTGGCCGGCGGAGTCGGACAAGCCGCCCAGCGCCGGGCTGACCGGGACGCGCCGGGCGATGCTGCGCCGGTCCTCGGCGCGGCGCCGCGGGGCGGGCATCAGCTCCGGCAGTACACCGGCGCTGGCGAGCAACTGGCTGGCCTCGCCGTAGAGCAGGTCGAGGTCGCGCAGCACGTAGCGCTCGAACAGCTTGAGCAGCACCATCTTGACACTGGCGCCGACTCCCAGGTTGCGCCCGGCGTCCAGGAAGTAGCCACACAGGTTGCCGGGGCCCAGGGGATTGCTTGCGCTGGCCAGCGGCAATTCCAGCAGCGTGGTGAAGCGCAGGTTCAGTTGCTCCAGCAGGAAGCCGTCGCGGGACAGCACCCGGTCGACCATGGCCTGCACGGCCACCGAGCGCTCCAGCGACGGCTTGTCCTGCGTCTGCGCCCTGACCAGGGACTCGAGCCCATCGCCCTGGCCGATGCGGGCGAAGGCCTCATAGAAGGTGTCGAGGAAGCCCCGCTCGATGCTCTTGCGCTTGAGGCGCAGGTCGCGCATGGCTTCGAAATACAGGTTCTGGTCGAGACGCCCGCTGGCCTTGTCGGCCATTTCGAACAGGGTGTCGTCGGCATTGTCGAACAACGCCTGCAAGCCCTGGCGCAGTTGCAGCGCGGCCTTGTCGCGCACCTGCAAGAGCAGCACCGGAAGGCATGGCGAGGGCGCGCGCGCGCCCCGGTCGATGGCGGCCGCCAAGGGCACCACCTTGCCTTCATCATGCATCCCGGACTCCTTGCTGGATGTTGCGTTGTTCGACTGGAAGGGAATCGTCAAAGCTATGACGCCAAATACTGGTCGCTATTATCGGTGAAAATTCTGACAGCTGCTAGCACGCCATTCGCACGCCTCAACTGACAGTACGTTCACTGGAATGCTCAAACCGCCTGACCAAAGGTCATCGGCCCTACAGCTGTACACGCCGCCCCCCTGCCCTATAATCGCCGGCACCTAGCTTGTGGAGCCGACCATGCCGAACCTACGCCTCGCCGACCTGACCGCCGAAATCGAAGCCAACGTGCGCCGCGCGCTGCTCGAGGACATCGGCAGTGGCGACATCACCGCACAGCTGATCCCGGCCGAGCGCCTGGCCAAGGCGACCATCATCACCCGCGAGGACTGCGTGATCGCGGGCACCGCCTGGGTCGATACGGTGTTCCGCCAGCTCGACCCGCGGGTGGCGGTACACTGGCAGGTGGCCGACGGCGAGCGGGCCACGGCCAACCAGGTGCTGTTCCACCTCGAAGGCCCGGCGCGCTCGCTGCTCAGCGGCGAACGCACGGCGCTGAACTTCCTGCAGATGCTCTCGGGCGTGGCCACCCGCGCACGCTTCCTGGCCGACCTGGTGGAAGGCACCCAGGTGCGCCTGCTCGACACCCGCAAGACCCTGCCCGGCCTGCGCCTGGCGCAGAAGTACGCGGTCACCTGCGGAGGCTGCCACAACCACCGCATCGGCCTGTACGACGCCTTCCTGATCAAGGAAAACCATATCGCCGCCAGCGGTGGCGTGGCCGAGGCCGTGGCGGCGGCACACCGCATCGCCCCGGGCAAGCCGGTGGAGATCGAGGTGGAAAGCCTGGACGAACTGCGCCAGGCGCTGGCGGCCGGAGCCGATATCGTCATGCTCGACGAACTGACCCTGGACGAGATGCGCGAAGCGGTGCGCATCACCGCCGGCAAGGCCAAGCTGGAGGCCAGCGGCGGCGTCAACGAGACCACCCTGCGGGTGATCGCCGAAACGGGTGTGGACTACATCTCGATCGGCGCGATGACCAAGGACGTGAAGGCGGTGGACCTGTCGATGCGCTTGAGTCTCTGAGGTTTTCGCAAGGTATGAAAAAACCGGCCAGATGGCCGGTTCTTTTTATCGCGGGGCCAGCCCGCTCCCACGTTCAGAGTGGGAGCGGGCTGGCCCGCAAAGGCTGGATCAGTTCGCGGCGTTGGCCAGGCCGTCCAGGTAGCGTTCGACGTCCAGGGCCGCCATGCAGCCGGCGCCGGCCGAGGTGATGGCCTGGCGGTAGACGTGGTCGGCCACGTCGCCGGCGGCGAACACGCCCTCGACGTTGGTGGCGGTGGCGTTGCCTTCGCGGCCGCCGTGGACCACCAGGTAGCCGTCTTTCAGGGTCAGCTGGCCTTCGAACAGCGAGGTGTTCGGGGTGTGGCCGATGGCGATGAACACGCCGTCGACCTTGATTTCGTCGAAGCTGCCATCGTTGTTCTTCAGGCGCGCACCGGTCACGCCCATGTTGTCACCCAGCACTTCGTCCAGGGTGGCGTTGAGCTTGAGCTCGATCTTGCCTTCAGCGACACGGGCGTGCAGCTTGTCGATCAGGATTTTCTCGGCGCGGAAGGTGTCGCGGCGGTGTACCAGGGTCACCTTGCTGGCGATGTTGGCCAGGTACAGTGCTTCTTCCACGGCGGTGTTGCCGCCACCGACCACGGCGACCGGCTTGTTGCGGTAGAAGAAACCGTCGCAGGTGGCGCAGGCCGACACGCCCTTGCCCATGAAGGTCTCTTCCGACGGCAGGCCCAGGTAGCGGGCGCTGGCGCCGGTGGCGACGATCAGCGCGTCGCAGGTGTAGGTGCCGCTGTCACCGCGCAGGGTGAACGGCTTGTTGGCCAGGTCGACGGCGTTGATGTGGTCGAAGACGATCTCGGTCTCGAAGCGCTCGGCGTGCTCCTGCATGCGCTGCATCAAGGCCGGGCCGGTCAGGCCATGGGGGTCGCCCGGCCAGTTGTCGACTTCGGTGGTGGTGGTCAGCTGGCCGCCGGCCTGCATGCCGGTGATCAGCAGCGGCTTGAGGTTGGCGCGGGCGGCGTACACCGCGGCGCTGTAACCGGCAGGGCCGGAACCGAGAATGATGACGCGCGAATGACGTACTTCAGACATGTCGAACTCCTGTCGAGCGGGCCGCACGGGTCCAGCATCTAGGTGCCGGTTGCGCCAGCTGGAATTAAAAGGGACCCACGCAGCACTTGGGGAAGGCTACAACGCGTTGGTCCAAAACCGAAAAAGTTGAGCGCACTGTAGCGAGGCCGCAGAGATTAAGGAAATATCCTTCGACAATCCACCTTATAGACAGTCTCTATCCGGCTGCCATTGTCCCAATGCTTTGTTACACGCCGTTTCCCAGAGGCGCGGTGCCTTTCGTCGGCGCGCCAAACTCGGTAAGGTCAGCGCGTTTTCCTCAAGCGGAGCATTCCGATGCAAGCCCCCGTCCTGTCCGGCCCCCAGTACCTGCGCGAGGGCCTGAAACTGGTCCTGAGCCCGAGCCTGCGCCTGTTCGTGCTGCTGCCCCTGGCGGTCAACCTGCTGCTGTTCGGCGGCCTGATCTACTTCGCCGGCCATCAGTTCAGCCTGTGGGTCGATGCGCTGATGCCCACCCTGCCCGACTGGCTGAGTTTCCTCACCTACATCCTGTGGCCGCTGTTCGTCGCCCTGGTGCTGTTGATGGTGTTCTTCACCTTCACCCTGCTGGCCAACGTCATCGCCGCGCCGTTCAACGGCTTCCTGGCGGAAAAGGTCGAGGTGGTGGTGCGCGGCCAGGACACCTTCCCGCCCTTCAGCTGGGCCGAGCTGATGGCCATGGTGCCACGCACCCTCAGCCGCGAGATGCGCAAGCTGGGCTACTTCCTGCCACGGGCCATCGGCCTGTTCATCCTCTCGTTCATCCCGGTGGTGAACGTGATCGCCGCGCCGCTGTGGCTGGTGTTCGGTATCTGGATGATGGCCATCCAGTACATCGACTACCCGGCGGACAACAACAAGATGAGCTGGCAGGACATGCTCGCCTGGCTGCGGCAGAAGCGCTGGCAGTCGATGGGTTTTGGCGGGATCACCTACCTGGCGTTGATGATTCCAGGGGTCAACGTGCTGATGATGCCGGCGGCGGTGGCCGGGGCGACGTTGTTCTGGGTGCGTGAGCGTACCTGAGCTCCCACAATCCTGAAGGAGATCACCCAGCCCTTCGGACTACGCTGTTGCGCAGGGAGCTATCTCCCTGTGGGAGCGGCCTTGTGTCGCGAAAGGGGTGCGAAGCGCCCCCAGGAATCATGCGTCAAGCTGATATCGCCGGGGCCGCTTTGCGGCCCTTTCCGACCGGTCCGACGCCTCGGCAAGGCCGCTCCTACACAGGCGGTGTCAAGCCGGTCAGTGGCTCAACTGACTGGAAAACTGCCCCACCGCATCCACCACCTTCTTCGCCCCTTCCTGGATCTCGACGATCACCCCGCCGGTATCGGCGGCCAGGGCCAGGCCCTGCTCGGCCTGACGCTTGCTGGTGTCGATGATGTCCACTGCGGCCTGGGCCAACTGTTCGTTCTGCTGCACCACCTTGGCGATCTCCTCGGTGGCGCTGCTGGTGCGCGAAGCCAGCTGGCGCACTTCGTCGGCGACCACGGCAAAGCCACGCCCCTGCTCGCCGGCGCGGGCGGCCTCGATGGCGGCGTTGAGCGCCAGCAGGTTGGTCTGGCCGGCGATGTCGCTGATGGTCTTGATGATCGCGCCGATCACCTTCGACTGCTTGTCCAGCGCCTGGATGCCATCGGCGGCGTCCTGCATCGAGCCTTCCAGGCCACGCATCACCTCGACGGTCTGGGTCACCACATCGGTGGCCTTGCGCGCGCTGTCGTCAGTCTCCAGCGAGGTGGTGTAGGCAATGTCGGCGGCCTGGGCCACGGCCAGTTCCTGGTTGACCTGGTCGGTGATCACGGTGGCGAACTTGACCACCTTGTACAGCACATCATGGGCGTCGATGATCGGGTTGTACGAGGCCTCCAGCCAGACCACCCGGCCATGGGCGTCGATGCGCTTGAAACGCTCGGCGACGAACTCGCCGCGACGCAGCCGCTCCCAGAAAGCCTGGTAGCCCGGCGAGTTGGCCTCCTCCGGCTCGCAGAAAATCCGGTGATACTTGCCACGGATCTGCTCTAGGCTGTAGCCCATGGTCTGCAGGAAGCGGTCGTTGGCGGTCAGCACCTGGCCTTCGAGGTTGAACTCGATCACCGCAGTGGAACGCATCAGCGCCTTGATCAGGCTCTCGTGCTCGCGGGAGGTCTCGATGGTGCGGGTCAGGTCGCTGGAGTGCAGGGAGAAGTACTTGATACGCCCCTGGCTGTCCTTGACCGGCTGCAGGATCGAACGCAGCCACGCCTCGTCACCGTTGCCGCGCAGCAGACGGAAGGCGCCGTTGAGGTGCTCGCCACGGGTGATGGCGTGCTTCATGCGCTGGTAGAAATCGAGCTTCTTCACATGCGCCGGCACGATCTCCTCGATGTTGCGCCCGATCAGTTGCTCGGCGCGATAGCCCATCTCGGCCTCGAAGTTACCGTTGACCGACTCGATGCGCCCCTGGGGGTCGAGCTGGAGCACCAGCATCTCGCTGTCGAGGCTGTTCTTGACCTGCTCGATGGACATCAGCTCTTCGCGCAGTTGCTGGATTTCTTTCTTCAGTTTGCTGTTGAACATGACCGCTCTCCCGGAGCGAATTCCTGTAGTCGAATGCCTCTGCATCGGCTGCGTGGCGAGGGTTCTTGAGTGCGTTACAAGGAAATATTCAAACGGATGCAAGTGCCGGAAATCAGGCGTCACGTGTCCGTCACGAAGGCGTCACATGGCCGCAACGGGGGCGGCCCAGACTTTTTCGCATGAGCACACCGTCCCTGCGTATCACTCTGGTCAGCGAAACCTTCCCACCCGAGATCAATGGCGTGGCCAACACCCTTGGCCGCCTCAGCGAAGGGCTGCGCCTGCGCGGCCACCAGGTGGAACTGATCCGCCCGCGCCAGGCCACCGACAAGGCGACCGCCAACGACGAGACCCTGCTGCTGTGCCGAGGTTGGCCGTTGCCGGGCTACCCGGGCCTGCAATGGGGCGAGGTGTCGATGCACAAGCTGTGGCGCCGCTGGCGCCGGCAACGCCCGGACGTGTTGTACATCGCCACCGAAGGCCCGCTGGGCCTGAGCGCCCTGCGCGCAGCCCGGCGCCTGGGCGTGGCGGTGGTCAGCGGCTTTCACACCAACTTCCCGCAGTATTCGGGACAATATGGCCTGGGCCTGCTGTCACGGCTGCTCACCCACTACCTGCGCTGGTTCCATCGGCGCACCGCCATTACCCTGGTGCCCAGCGTCAGCCAGCGCCTGGAGCTGGAGCGCCGCGGCTTCGAACGGCTCGGCCTGATGGCCCGCGGGGTCGACGCCAGCCTGTTCAACCCGGCCCGGCGCAGCCAGGCCCTGCGCGAGCAGTGGGGGCTGGGTGTGGATGACATTGCCGTGCTGCATGTCGGGCGCCTGGCCGCGGAGAAGAACCTGGCCCTGCTGCGTCCTTGCATGGAAGCCCTGGTCAAGGCCTACCCGCAGCGGCGCCTGCGCCTGGTGATCGTCGGCGATGGCCCACTGCGCGGCCAGCTCGAACAGCAACTGCCCGACGCCGTGTTCTGTGGTGCACAGCGCGGCGAGGTGCTGGCCGAGCACTACGCCAGCGGCGACCTGTTCCTGTTCCCGAGCCTGACCGAAACCTTCGGCAACGTCGTGCTCGAGGCGCTCGCCTCGGGCCTGGCCGTGGTCGCCTACGACGAGGCCGCCGCTGCCCAGCATATCCGCCACGGCCACAGCGGCGCCCTGGCCATGCCGGGAGACCAGGCGGCGTTCATCGACGCCGCCTGCTGGTTGCTGGAGGAAAGCGAAACCCTGCGCCGGGTGCGCCTGAACGCCCGCCAGCACGCCAGCCGTCAGGGCTGGCCGGCGATCGTCGAGCAGTTCGAGGGCTACCTGTACAGTGCCTGCCGCGAGCCGCAGGCCGCCCGCGAACAGGTCCCGCCACTGGTGATCAAGCCAGGGTCGTCAGCGCCTCACGGCTGAACGGCAGCACGGCGTCTTCACGCCCGTCCCGTACTTTGCGCGCCCATTCGGCATCCACCAGCAGGGCGCGGCCCACGGCCACCAGGTCGAACTCCTGGTCCTGCAAGCGGCGCAGCAGCCCTTCGAGGCTGGCGGGCTTGGCCACCTTGTCGGTGGCGACCATGAACTGCAGGAACTCGCCGTCCAGGCCGACACTGCCCACGGTGATGGTCGGCTTGCCGGTGAGCTGGCGGGTCCAACCGGCGAGGTTCAGCTCGCTGCCCTCGAACTCCGGCTCCCAGAAGCGCCGGGTGGAGCAGTGGAAGATATCCACTCCCGCCTCGGACAGGGGCTTGAGGAACCCCGCCAGGGCTTCGGGGGTTTCCACCAGGCGAGCACTGTAGTCCTGCTGCTTCCATTGCGAGAAACGCAGGATGATCGGGAAGTCCGGGCCGACGGCTGCGCGCACGGCCTGGATCAGTTCGATGGCGAAGCGTGAGCGCCCGCCCAGGTCACCGCCATATTCGTCATCGCGACGGTTGCTGGCTTCCCAGAAGAACTGGTCGATCAGGTAGCCGTGGGCGCCATGGATCTCCACGCCGTCCATGCCGATGGCCTGGGCATCGCGCGCCGCCTGGGCGAAGGCGGCGATCACCTCGCGGATATCCTCCCGGCTCATGCCGTGGACCAGCACCTGGCCGTCCTTTTCCTTGCCGCTCGGGCCATAGCCCGGAACGCTGGCGTCCGGCTCGGTGCCCAGGCGTCGCACACTGCCCACATGCCACAGCTGCGGCACGATGCGCCCACCCTCGGCATGCACGGCCTCGACCACGCGCTTCCAACCGGCCAGGGCGTCCTCACCGTGGAAGCGCGGCACGTTGGGGTAGCCGTTGGCGGCCTTGTGCCCGACCGTGGTGCCCTCGGTGATGATCAGGCCGACACCGGCGGCGGCGCGGCGGCGGTAGTACTCGACCACGCCGTCGTGGGGCACGCCGCCGGGGCAGAAGGTACGGGTCATCGGCGCCATGACCACGCGGGTCGGCAGGTCGAGGGAGCCGAGGGTGAAGGGCTGGAACAGAGGGTTGCTGGACATGCGGCGCTCCCGTGGGATGAAGTGATGCGCCCGAGCTTAGGGGCCGCCAGGTGAGTGTCACAGCATCATTGATTGCAGTGATCGGCAGGTATCGCTGCGGGCGGGCCGATTTGCAACAGGAAATTTATTTTGCAAAAGGGCTTGAATTCGTCCGGCGGTTGCCTGACTTTAGAGTCAAGAGGCGCAGAAAACCCAACGCCCTCAGTGGCCTAGGCACGCCTCTCGCGAGCAAGCTGAATAAGGATTGAATCATGCAAATCCAGGTCAACAGCAGCAACCAGATCCAAGGCAACGTCCGCTTGAACGAGTGGGTCCGCAGCACACTGCAAAGCAGCCTCGAACGCTACGAGGACGACCTCACCCGCATCGAAGTCCACTTGCGCGACGACAATGGCGCCAAGCCCGGACCGCACGACAAACGCTGCCAAATGGAGGCTCGCCCCAAAGGCCACCAACCGATTTCCGTGACCCATACCGCTACCTCGCTGGACCAGGCCGTCGATGGCGCCGCCAGCAAGCTGAACCACGCGCTGGAGCACTTCTACGGCAAGCTGCGCAGCAAGCGCGCTATCCTGGAGCAGAGCGATCCAGACGCCTGACACTTGAATGTGTCCAATGAAAACGCCCGGCCTTGCGCCGGGCGTTTTCATTGCGTGCCGATCAGCGGGCCTGAACCAACCCACCCTTGCCCCGGTCAACCCCTGCAGTCATTCAGTGCAGGACCGACCATGAACAACCCTTTCGACCAGATCAGCGCCGCCTTCGCCCCCGAGTACCGGGTCAACCTGAGCATCGAGCGCCTGGACGGCAGCATCATGCTGACCCTGTCCGACGACAGCGGCGTGGTCGCCAGGCGCCTGATCAGCCAGGCCCAGCGCAACGATCCGGTGCGCCTGCAGCGGGTCATCGACAGTATCCGCCTGGGCCTGGCCATCGAGCTGGGGCAGAACCCACTGGAGGTGCTGGCGGCCCTGACCCGCACCTGGCACGGCGAGCAGCGCTTTCCTGCCGCCGGAATTGCCAACTGAGGGCTACTTGCCTTCGTCCACTTCCTTGCCGCTGGCATCCAGCGCCTTGGTCGACGGGTAGCGGTACGAGGCGTAGCGCACCACCAGGATGGCGAAGGCCAGCAGCAGGATGCCGCCGCACACGTACAGCAACCCGACATCCGGCGCCTTGTGGTGCGAGACATCGCCGATCAGCAGGCGGGTCAATGCGGTGATCGCCACGTAGAGCAGGAAGCGGATCGGCATGTGGTTGGTCTTGAAGTAGATCCCCACCATCGCCCCCAGCTCCAGGTAGATGAACAGCAGCAGGATGTCATCGACGCTGACCCCGCCCTTGCCCAGCATGTCCAGGAAAGTCACCACCGCCGCATAGGCGGTGATCGCGCCGATACCGAACAGCGCCAGGTAGTGGAAGGCTTCCACGCACAGGTTGCCCAGCGAGTCGGCGGAGCCGTGCAGGCCTTTGCGCAGTCTTTCTGCCCATTTGATATTCACGATGTTCGATTCCCCGATACGACTGTCTTGTGCCATGCAGTTAAAGGGCCACGCCCCCTGTCTTGGAAGGCGGCCGATTGCCGCAGGGCACCTGTGGGCTACGCTGATTTTCAGTTTGCCGGGCCATCATTGCGGTTGCAGGATGATGGCCGGGCGATGTACTGTATAAAAATACAGTTAACCGCTACCCAACCAGCAAAAAGGCACAGAGGTGATGAATGGCCGTCGAAGTGGTGTACCGCAGCAGCCGCGACCCGGAGCGTTTGTTCATGGATAAGGCCGAAGCAGACCGTCACGACAAGATGCTCGAGCTGGCCGAACGCCTGGCCGAGGTGCTGCACAAGGCCGTACCGTCGCTGAGCGAACAGCAGGTCGAGGAAGCCGGTATCTACATGGCCAAGAACCGCGACGTGTTCGCCCGGGCGTTCAAGAGCCAGCCTGATGCGCTGGCGGAACTGCTCGAAGGTGGCGCGGCCGAATAACTTCGACACTGCACTCTGTAGGAGCGGCCTTGTGCCGCGAAAGGGCCGCAGCGCGGCCCCTGCTACCCGGTGCTCTGCCCCCTTTCGCGGCACAAGGCCGCTCCTACAGGGAGAGCACTGGTCTTTTCAGCCGTACAGCAACCGCTCTGCCAACATCTGCGCCACCCTGGCCGGCGACCGTTTCTCCGCCTGGGCATGGGCGAACACCTCGGTCAGCCGCGTGGGAATTCGCGCCAGGTGCGCGGTGATGGTGCCCACGGCCTCCCCTCGATGGGTCAACGCCACATAGATCAACCCGCCCGCGTTGATCACGTAGTCCGGCGCGTACAAGATTCCCCGACTCTCCAACTGGTCGGCCACCTGCAGCGTGGTCAGCTGGTTGTTCGCCGACCCCGCCACCGCCGCACAGCGCAGCTGCATCACGCTCTGCCCGTTGAGCACCGGCCCCACGCCACAGGGCGCGAAGATGTCGCACGGGGTGCTGATCAAGGCCTCGTGGGCCACCGGGTGGGCATTGAACTGCTCCACCGCCAGGCGCACCTTGCCCGGGTCCAGATCGCTGACCAGCAACTCGGCGCCCGCCGCATGCAGTTGCTCGGCCAGGGCATAGCCCACGTTGCCCAAACCCTGCACTGCCACCCGCAGCCCCTCCAGGTTGTCGCTGCCCAGCCGGGCCATGGAGGTGGCGCGAATGCCGGCGAACACACCCATGGCCGCATGGGGCGATGGGTCGCCCGAGGCGGTGGTGCTGGTCACGTAGGGGGTGGACTGGGCGATGCAGTCCATGTCGAGGGTCGAGGTGCCGCTGTCCACCGCCGTGATGAAACGCCCCTGGAGGCTGTCGACGAAGCGGCCGAAGGCCTCGAACAGCGCCGCGCGGTTTTCCACATGCGGATTGCGCACGATCACCGCCTTGCCACCGCCCATCGGCAGCCCGGCCAGGGCCGCCTTGTAGCTCATGCCCTGGGCCAGGCGGATGGCATCGGTCATGGCGCTCTCGTCGTCGGCATAGGGCAGGTAGCGGCAGCCGCCCATAGCCGGCCCCAGCTGTTCGCTGTGAATCACCACCACGGCCTTCAGACCCGTGGGCGGGTCGATGAACAGATGCAGTGACTGGGCGCGGGTGCTTTGCATGAGCTCGAACATAGACGGGCTCCCCAAAGAGGTGCTCCTACCAGTATAAACAGGTGGAGGCCGGACATTGCACGGGCGGACCACTGGACGAAAAGCCACGCCAGGGCTACAAGTTAAGCGTGATGGAGAGGTCCCATGAACCCACGCCAAGCCTGCCTGGCCTGCCTGGAACGCGAGCCGGTCGCCCTGCTGGAAGCCGCCCTGTGGATCGCCGCCGAGCATGACGACACGGTCGAGCCTGCGGCCGGCCTGGCCCGACTGCAGGAACTGCAACGCGACGTCAGCACCAGCCTGCCGATACTGCCGCTCAACGAGCTGGCCCAACCCTTGCTGCGCCAGCTCAACGCCCTGGGCTTCCAGCAGGACGAATACCACCCGCTGCGACCGCAGGCGGCCCTGATGGACAAGGTGCTGCAGCGCCGTCGCGGCCAGCCGTTGCTGCTGGCCATCCTCGCCCTGGAACTGGCCCGCCGTCTGTCGATCCCGCTGGAGGGCGTCAACTTTCCCGGCCATTTCCTGCTGCGCGTACCCGGCGCCGATCACCTGCTCGACCCCTGCGGTGGCCGCCGCCTCTACCCCAACGACTGCCGTGAACTGCTCGCCCGCCAGTACGGCCCGCAGATGACGCTGAGCGCCGAGCACCTGCGCAGCGCCTCGCCGATGCAGATGCTCCAGCGCCTGTCGCGCAACCTGCGCCAGTTGCACATCAGCAACGACAACGACCTGGCCGCGCTGGTCGATGCCGAACGGGTCATGCAACTGGGCCCGGTGCAGGTCAGCGACTACCTGGCCCGCGCAACGCTGTACCAGCACCTGGACTGCCCCCAGGCCGAACGCTTCGACCTGGAGCACGCCCTGTTGCTGACCGACGACCCGCTGCAGCGCCTGAAACTCAGCGAACGCCTCGGCCAGCTGCCCAGCACCAAGCGCTCAATCCATTAAGGCCTCGCCCGCGACCTTCGGCTCACGCGCCTGCGGCGCCCGCACCCGACTGATCAACAACGCCCCCAACACGGCCGGGACTGCGCAGAAGAAGAAGATCTGTTCCACCGGCATGTGCAAGGTCAGCAGCAAGCTGCCCAGCAGTGGCCCGAGGATCGAGCCGAAGCGCCCGACGCCCAGGGCCCAGCCGGTGCCGGTGGCGCGCACCTGGGCCGGGTAGAAGTTGCTGACGAAGGCATTGAGCGTCAGCTGACCGCCGATGATGCAGAAGCCGGCGGCGAACACACTGGGTACCAGCCAGCGCGGGTCGTCGTGGTTCAGGCCAACCAGCACGCTGAACAGCGCCGCTCCCAGCAGCACGGCGGCCAGCAGACGGGCCTTGTTGGCCATGCGGTCGGCGCACCAGGCCAGGCACACCGCGCCGAAGGTGCCGGCGAACAGGAACAGCGAGGTCACCAGGTTGGCCTGGTTCAGCGCCAGCCCGCTTTCCTGCAGCAGCGACGGCAGCCAGCTGATCATGAAGTACAACAGGATCAGGCTGACGAAAAAGGTGCTCCACAGCAGCAGGGTCGGACGGGCGAAACCGTCGCGGAACAACGCCACCACGGTGAGTTTGCTTTCCGCCGGCTCGTCGGTGGCGACGCGTGCCGCCGGTATCTGCCAGCCCGGCAGCAGGCGAGCGGTGACCCGCTGCAGCCGCGCATAGGGCGGGGCGTCGCGCAGCAGGCGCGGCAGCGACTCGGGCAGGAACAGTGCCAAGAACGGGAACAGCAGCAAGGGCGCCACGCCGCCGGCGAGGAACACCGCCTGCCAGCCGTAATGGTCGATGAAGCCCGCGGCGACGAAGCCCCCCGCAGCGCCCCCCAGGGAGAAACCGCAGGCCGCCAGGGTGACCATCAGGGTGCGCAGTCGAGGCGGCGCGTAGTCGGCCATCAGCGCCATGGCGCTGGGCATGGCGCCGCCCATGCCGATGCCGCAGAGAAAGCGCGCCAGCATCAGGCTGTCGAGCGAAGAGGCGAACACCATCAGCAGCGTCAGGCTGGCGTACAGCAGCACGCAGCACAGCAGCACCCGGCGCACGCCGAAGCGGTCGGCCAGTGGCGTCACCGCCAGCGAACCGACTGTCAGCCCCAGCAGGTTGGCGCTGAATACCGGCCCGAAGGCGGCCTTTTCCAGCCCCCAGTCCTGGGCCAGCGCGGGAATCACATAGCCCAGCACCTGGGCGTCATAACCATCGGTGACCAACAGCAGGATCAACAGCAGCAGCAGGCGCCACTGATAGGGTGACACCGGGCGCGCGTCGAGCGCCGCGCGAAAGCTGGCTATCTGGTTGTGCATCGCAAGGTCCCTGTCTTTTGTTGTTATGAGTGCAGGTGCGGGCGGTGGCGATCAGTCGGGCGTGTCGGGCTGCCTCGCCGGGTGGGCCTGGTGGAAGGCCGGGTGCTGCTCGGCCAGGGCGGCGACCCGGCGGATGCGCGGGTAACCACCGAGGTCGATGTTGAAGCGCTCGGCCGCGTACAACTGCGGGATCAGATAGACGTCGGCGAGGCCCGGCGTCGTCCCGAAGCAGAAGCCGTCATCGCCGATCAACTGCTCGATCGCCGCCAGCCCCTGGCTGATCCAGAGGCTGATCCACTGGTTGACCTGGGCCTCGTCGTGCCCCAGCTGACGCAGTTGGTTGAGCACGCTGACGTTGTGCAATGGGTGGATATCGCAACCGATGATCGCCGCCACGCCGCGCACCTTGGCCCGGGCTTCGGGCGCACGGGGCAGCAGTGGCGTTTGGGGGAAGGCTTCCTCCAGGTACTCGATGATCGCCGGCGACTGCACCAGCAGCTCGCCGCTCTCCAGGCGCAGGGCCGGCACCCGGCCCTGGGGGTTGAGCGCCAGGTAGTCCGCGCCGCGCTGCTCGCCCTTGAGCAGGTTCACCGGCAGGGCCTGGTAATCCAGGCCCTTGAGCGCCAGGGCGATGCGCACCCGATACGACGAGGTGGAGCGGTAGTAGGTGAACAGTTCCATCGCCCTGCCCCCTCAGTTGGCCGCGACGATGGTGCCGCGGCATTCGCCGAAGCCGATGCTGGCCACGCCCTCGCGCACGCAACGGGCACGCAGGATGATCTCGTCACCGTCCTCGAGGAACTTGCGCACCTCGCCGCTGGCCAGTTCCACCGGATGCTTGCCGCCCTCGGTGATCTCCAGCAGGCTGCCAAACGAACCCGGCGCGGCGCCCGACAGGGTGCCCGAGCCGAACAGGTCGCCCGGTTGCAGCTGGCAACCGTTGACGCTGTGGTGGGCAACCATCTGCGCCACGGTCCAGTACATGCTGCGGGTGCTGCTCAGGGTGAGGCGATGAGCCGGCAGGTTCTGCTCGCGCATGCGCTCGGTCAGCAGCAGCACCTCCAGCTCGATGTCGAAGGCGCCGGCGGCCTGGTCGCGCTTGTCCAGCAGGTACGACAGCGGCTGCGGGTCACCCTCCGGACGGGCCGGCTGGGCGCAGCGGAACGGCTCCAGGGCCTCGGCGGTGACCACCCACGGCGACACCGTGGTGATGAAGCTCTTGGACAGGAACGGGCCCAGCGGCTGGTATTCCCAGGCCTGGATATCCCGCGCCGACCAGTCGTTGAGCAGGCAGAAGCCGGCCACGTGCTCGGCGGCATCACCCACCGGGATCGGCTGGCCCATGTCGTTGCCCTGGCCGATCCAGATGCCCAGCTCCAGTTCGTAGTCCAGGCGCGCGCATGGGCCGAAGCTCGGCTCGGTCTGGCCCGCCGGCAGGGTCTGGCCCTTGGGGCGGCGCACATCGGCGCCGGAGGCACGGATGGTCGAGGCGCGGCCGTGGTAACCGATCGGCACATGCTTGTAGTTGGGCAGCAGCGGGTTGTCCGGGCGGAACAGCTTGCCGACGTTCTTGGCATGCTCGATGCCGACATAGAAGTCGGTGTAGTCACCGATCTTCGCCGGCAGGTGCAGTTGGCATTCGCTGGCCGGGTACAGCGCGGCCTTCAGCGCAGCCTGGTGCTCGCTGCCCTCGCCCAGCAGTGCCAGCAGGCGCTCGCGCAGGGCCACGCGGGCCGCACGGCCGAGGGCGAAGAAGGCGTTCAGCGCGCCGTCGACGGTGGCCTCGACGGCGGCCTTGGCCGCACCGTCGAACAGGCCGGCGGCCAGCACGGCCTCGAGGTCGAGGATCGCGTCGCCGATGGCCACGCCGCAACGTGGCGCCTGCCCTGGGCGGCTGAAGATGCCCAGGGGCAGGTTCTGCAGCGGGAAGTCGCGGTGCCCGTTGGCGTGCTCGACCCAGCTGCGGGCAATGGCGGTATGGTTCATCGGTTATCTCCGGTTCGGGTTGAAGGTGCTCGGCAAGGTGGCCCAGCAACTATCATAGTCGGCCTGCAACTGCGGGCTTTCGAGGGCCTGGCGGCTCGGACGCAGCACCTGGCTGGTCTCGAACATGAAGGCCATGGTGTTGTCGATCTTGTGCGGCGCCAGGTCCACCGAGATGGCCTTGTCGCAAGTCTCGGCGTCCGGACCGTGGGCGCTCATCACCCCGTGCAGCGAGGCGCCGCCGGGCAGGAAGCCTTCGGCCTTGGCGTCGTAGGCGCCGTGGATCAGGCCCATGAACTCGTTCATCAGGTTGCGGTGGAACCATGGTGGACGGAAGGTGTTCTCGGCCACCATCCAGCGCGGCGGGAAGATCACGAAGTCCATGTTGGCCATGCCGTGCACGCTGGTGGGCGAGGTCAGCACGGTGAAGATCGACGGGTCGGGGTGGTCGAAGCTGACCGTGCCGATGGTGTTGAAGCGGCGCAGGTCGTACTTGTACGGCACGTTGCTGCCGTGCCAGGCGACCACGTCCAGCGGCGAATGCTGCAGCTCGCAAGCCCAGTGTTCGCCGAGGAACTTCTGCACCAGCTGCACCGGGCCGGTGCTTTCTTCGTAATGGGCGACCGGAGTGAGGAAGTCACGCGGGTTGGCCAGGCCGTTGCTGCCGATCGGGCCGAGGTCCGGGATGCGCAGCGGCGCACCGTGGTTCTCGGCGATGTAGCCACGGGCCTGGGCATCGAGCAGTTCGACTCGGAACTTCATGCCCCGCGGGATCACCGCGATCTCCAGCGGTCCGACTTCGAGCACGCCCAGCTCGGTGGCGATGCGCAGGCGGCCCTGCTCAGGCACCAGCAGCAGCTCGCCGTCAGCATTGAAGAACACCCGCTCCATGGAACGGTTGGCGCGGTAGATGTAGATGCTCACCCCGGCCGGCTTTTCCGACGCCGAGTTGGCCACCATCGGCAGCCAGCCATCGATGAAGTCGGTCGGCTCGGACGGGATCGGCTGGGGGCTCCAGCGCAGGCGATTGGGGTTGACGGCCCCCAGCGCGCCGGTCAGCGGCTGGCGCTCCAGGCGCTCGAAGCGCGGGTGCAGCGCCGACGGGCGAATGCGGTACAGCCAGGTACGGCGCAGTTCGCTGCGGGTCATGGTGAAGGCAGTGCCCGACAGCAGCTCGGCGTACAGCCCGTAGGGGGCCTTCTGCGGCGAGTTCTGCCCGACCGGCAGGGCGCCGGGCAAGGCTTCGCTGGCGAATTCGTTGCCGAAGCCGCTCAGGTACTCGAGTTCAGGGGAAGTGTCGCGGGTCATCGGTGCCTCCGGGCTGCTGGGAGCCGTTGCGGGCAGCTGGCTGCGGGCCCGATCCTGAAACCGGCACCAAGGGCGGCAGCGCGTCTGCATTGTTTTTATCGTAATCAGATTACGAATAACGTAATTTGCCCGCACGCAGTCGTCAAGCTATAAAGGCGCCACCCTAAGAAATCCGCATAGAAGTCCCCCATGGCCAAAGCCAGCAGCAACGCCGACAACGGCAAACAGAAGGTCCGCTCGGCGGAAGTCGGCACCGACATTCTCAAAGCCCTGGCCGAACTCTCCCCCTCCACCTCGCTGTCGCGCCTCGCCGAGCATGTCGAGATGCCAGCGAGCAAGGTGCACCGCTACCTGCAAGCGCTGATCGCCAGCGGTTTCGCTGAGCAGGACCCGGCCACCAACCACTACGGGCTGGGGCGCGAGGCGTTGCGGGTAGGCATGGCGGCCCTGGGCAGCATCGATGTGCTGAAGGTGGCGGCGCTGCCGCTGTCGCAGTTGCGCGACGAGCTCAACGAAAGCTGCTTCATCGCCGTGTGGGGCAACCAGGGCGCGACCGTGGTGAGCATCGAGCCGGCGGTGCGAGCGGTGACGGTGGTGACCCAGATCGGCTCGGTGCTGCCGTTGCTGAGCTCGTCCACCGGTCTGGTGTTCGCTGCCCATCTGCCCGAGCGGGAGACCGTGGAGCTGCGCGACCAGGAACTGGCCACGCTCGGCCAGACGGCAGCCGACTATGCGCCCCTGCTGGAGCAGATCCGCCAGCGCGGCCTGCACCATGTGCACGGGTTGCTGATGCCGGGGGTGGATGCGCTGTCCGCGCCGGTGTTCAACGCCATGGGCCAGATCGCCGCGGTGATGACCGTGGTCGGGCCGACCTCGATCTTCCATGCCGACGAGCACGGCCCGGCTGCCCGGCGCCTGCTCGCCGCCACACAGGCCACCAGCTGGCGGATGGGCCACGGCGCGGATCAGTGAAAGGGCTTACAAAGCATTACGGATTTTCACTGCACAGGCTGGCTATAGTCCGCCTTGCACTTTTACCCGAAACGTAAAGGTGAATGTCATAAGCCGCTATTTTTCCCACGGGATCAAGCGCTTATTCTGATCTCACTGGCCGGCACGAAGGGCTCTCCCCCCCGCCTTTCGGGCCCGCCCAGGTTCACCGACGTTGATTTTGAAGCTCCTTGATCTAACGTCTCGATTGGCCGCTGCGATTGCAGCGGCCTTTTTTATTTGTGCAAGAATCGAGCATCAGAAGTTGACGCTCTTCAAGCCAACGGATACTTCTGCAGGTTCGCCATCATCTGCTGCAACGCCTGCAGGCTGTCCTGCGGATGCCCGGCGCCCTCGAAGTCGCCAATCCGCGCCCAGTTGTCCGCCACCTGCTCGGGCGTGAACCCTTCACGCGGGTCGAACCCCACGCCCTGGCTGCGCTCCCAGCGCACCTTGCCGACCCAGCCGCCGCCCACCTCGAACAACTCGCCGCTGTCCTGGCACTGATCGCTCCCCAGGTACACCACCAGTGGGCTGATCAGCTCGGGTTGCAGCCGCTCGAACACCTGCGGCGGGATCAGCCCCTCGGTCATGCGCGTACCGCCGGTCGGGGCGATGGCGTTGACCAGGATGCCGTGCTTGCGGCCCTCGATGGCCAGGGTGCGGGTCAGCCCGTAGAGGCCGAGCTTGGCCATGCCGTAGTTGGCCTGACCGAAGTTTCCGTAGATGCCCGAGGTGGACGAGGTGAAGATCACCCGCCCCCAGTTCTGCGCCCGCAGGTGCGGCCAGGCGGCGTGGGTGACCTTGTAGGCGCCCTCGACGTGCACGCGGTAGACCAGCTCCCAGTCACTGTCCTCCATCTTGTGGAAGGTCTTGTCGCGCAGGATGCCGGCGTTGTTGACCAGCACATCGACCCGACCGAAGGTGTCCAGGGCCTGCTCGACGATGCGCGCGCCGTCGGTGACCGAGTCATGGTTGGCGATCGCCGAACCGCCCGCGGCGCGGATCTCCTCCACCACGCGGTCGGCCGCCGAGACGTTGGCGCCTTCGCCATGGGTCGACCCGCCCAGGTCGTTGACCACCACGTGCGCGCCGCGCGCGGCGAACAGCAACGCATGGGCCCGGCCCAGGCCGCCACCGGCCCCCGTGACGATCACCACTCGATCCTGCAGACGTACTGGTTCGCTCATGCTCAAGGCTCCTGGCAATGAAGGGATGCAACACAGTCTCCGCCAGCCGCCGGGGCCGGGCAATCAAGCGCACCGTGGCGAATGCCGCCCGATAACGCCCGGCGATGATCGCCCGGTCAGGACCAGGCGACCTTCAGCGGCACATAGCTCATCGGTTGTTCACGAAAGGCCAGGTAGTGGCGCAGCACCTGCACCGGCGCCTCGGTGTGCGGGTAATGGCCGATGCCCTGCAGCACCACGGTATCCGGCTCCGGCACCAGCTCGCGGTAGCGCTCGACCATGTGCGCGCCGGACAGCGGATCCACCGCACCATTGATGAAGCGCAGCGGCACGCCCGGGCGCTGCAACGCCGCGACCCAGCGTTCGCGCTGGGCCCTGCGCTCGGGCAGGAAGCTGATGAGCCGGTGCAGGATGCGCGGGCCGCGATTGGAGGCGATCAGGCTCCAGTAGTCGTCCAGGGCGCTTTCGCTGGGGTGGGTGCAAGGGCCGTAGACCTGGGTGACGTTGCGCACCAGGTCGTCGCGCCCGAACGAGCGCCCGACCAGCCAGCCCAGGCGGCTGAGCAGCAGCTTCTGCACCAGCAGCACACGGCAGCTCTCAGGGAACAGTCCGCTGTTGAGGAACACGCAACTGGCCACCTCGAGCCGCCGCTCGTGGTGCCTGGCCAGCAGTTCCTGGGCGACGCTGCCGCCGTAGTCGTGGGCCAGCAGGTGCACCGGCTGGTTGATGTGCAGGTGTGCCAGCAACGCCTGCTGCAGGTCGGCCTGCTCGAGCAGGCTGTAGTTGTGGTCCGCAGGCTTGGCCGAGTCGCCGAAGCCAAGCATGTCGCAGGCCACCACGCGAAAGCGCTGGGTCAGGGGTGCCCACAGGTAATGCCAATCCCAGCTGGCCGTGGGGAAACCGTGAAGCAATAGCAGGGGCTCTCCTTGCCCTGCCGTCCAGTAGCGGATGCTCTGGCCCCGGAAGGTGAAACCCTGGCTCCGGGTGCGCCAGACGCACAATGGAATCTCGGCCAGTGGCATCACGGTCGTCCCGGTGGATAAGTGTCGGAAGAGGGCAAGGCTGCGTTCATTGCATGTCACCTCGGCACATACATGTGCTCTCTATGTCGAGGCTCAGTCTAGAAGGCAATACGAAGGTATTAGGTTGCCTTGGCAGCCAGCCTGATGACCGTGCGAGTCAGTGGCACGAACGGTCAAATCAACTTCATCAGAAGCGGCGCCGCCAACAGGTTGAGCAGCCCGGTCAGGACCATGACCAGGCCGGCCACCGAGCCCTCCTCGCGGCCGACCTCCTGGGCCCGGCTGACGCCCGCGCCATGGGCGCCGACGCCGAACAGCGCGCCCCGCGCCAACGGCGTGCGCAGTGGCAACCAGCGCAGCAGGATGCCGCCGAACATCGCCCCGAGCACGCCGGTGAACATCACGAACACCGCCGTCAGCTCCGGCACGCCGCCCAGGTCCTGGGCCACCGGCATGGCGAACGGCGTTGTGATCGAACGCGGCAGCAGCGACAGGCTGACCGCCTCGTCCAGCGCCAGCAAGTGCGCCAGCGCCCAGGAACTGCCGATCGAGGCCACGCTGCCGGCCAGCATGCCCACCAACAGTGCCGGCCAGTGCCGCGCCAGCAATGCGCGCTGCTGCCAGATCGGCACCGCAAAGGCGACGGTGACTGGGCCCAGCACGCCCATCAGCCAGTGGGTGTTGCGGGCGTACTCGGCGTAGGCGGTGTGCAGCGGCACGGCCACCGCCAGCAGCAACGCCGGCACCAGGATCAGCGGCGACAACAGGTAGCGCCCGCTGCGCCGGTACAGCCAGCGGCTGCCCAGGTAGGCGCCCAGGGTCAGCGCCAACCAGAACAGCGGCATGGGTTCAAGGCTCATGGCGCAACCTCCAGCGGCACACCAGTTCCACGGTCAGCGCGGTGACCACCATCACCAACAGGGTGCTCAGGGCGATCACCAGCAGGATGCGCCAGCCTTCGCTACGCAGCAGGCTGCCGTAGTCCAGCAGGCTCATCAGCGCCGGGATGAAGAACAGCAGCATCTCGGCCATCAGCCAGCCAGCGCCCAGTTGCAGGGTGGCCGGCTTGAGCACACCGGTAGCGAACAGCACCAGCAGCAACGCCAGGCCCATCACCCCGGCGGGGATCGGCCAGGCCAGCCAGGCGGCCAGTTGCCCACCGATCAGGAACAGGGCCAGCAGCACCGCCAGCTCGGCGAGCAGGCGCAGGGTTTTCTTCAGCAATGCAGGATTCATGGGCGGGGGTTCCTCGACAACGTGCCCATTGTAGAATTCGCGCACCTAGGCCAGAAGCGAATTGTTAGACTGACAGCCATTCCAGAATGGAATCTAGTGATCATGGAATTCAAACAGCTGCGCAGTTTCATCGAGGTCGTTCACAAGGGCGGCTTCACCCAGGCGGCGACCACCCTGCACGTCAGCCAGTCGGCGGTGAGCAAGCAGGTCGCCCAGCTGGAACAGGCTGTCGGCCAGCCGCTGCTGGAGCGCCAGGGTTCACAGTTGCTGCTGACCGCCGCCGGGCGCATCGTCCTCGAGCGGGGCGAGGCGCTGTTGCGCCAGCGCCAGGAGTTGCAGAGCGAACTGGACGACCTCAGCCAGATGGCCCGCGGCGAACTTCGCCTGGGCCTGCCGCTGCTGGGCAGCGACGCGCTGTTCGCCGGGTTGTTCGCCGAGTACCGGCGGCGACATCCGAACATCTCGATCCAGCTGCTCGAAGGCGGCAGCCGCATGGTCGAGCAGGCGGTGAGAAGTGGCGAGCTAGAGCTGGGCGGCAGCCTGACGCCGAGCGATCCGGCGTTCGACTACCAACCCTTTTGCAACGAGCCGCTGGAGGCCCTGCTGCCTGCCGGTCACCCGCTGGCCGGGGAGGCCGACGTCGCCCTGGCGCAACTGGCCGACACGCCGTTCCTGCTGTACCAGCGCAGCTTCGTGTTGAATGATCGGTTGCTCAGTGCCTGCCAGCAGGAGGGCTTCACACCCAGGGAAGGCGGACGCAGCGGCCAGGCAGACTTTCTCGCCGCGCTGGTGGCGGCCGGTCAAGGCGTGGTGCTGCTGCCGGCGATCGTCGCGCGGGCGCTGGAGCGGCCCGGGGTGGTGCGTTTGCCGTTGCGGGCGCCGGAGTACCTGCGCTGGGATATCGCCTTCATCTGGCGGCGCGGGGCTTATCTGTCGCGGGCGGCGCAGGCGTGGCTGGCGTTGTTGCGCGAACAGAACGAATGACACGAACGTGTAGGAGCGGCCTTGTGCCGCGAAAGGGCCGCACTGCGGCCCCAGGTACTGAGCATATACGCATAAATTGCTGGGGTTGCTGTGCAGCCCTTTCGCGGCACAAGGCCGCTCCTACAGGGGCCGTTTAACCTTTGAGTGCTGCCACAAACTCCGCCAGCCACGGCTCGGCATCGGTCTCCGGCGTCACCGTCTCACTGGCATCGAGCCGCAGCATCGGCAGTACCTCGCTCACCCCCAGCTCGGCGAACAACTCGCGCATCTGCTCGCCGCCGCCGCAGTAGGTATCGCCATAGCTCGAGTCACCCAGGCCGATCACCGCCCCCGGCAAACCGCGCCAGGCCGCCGGCAGCACGTCGCGAATGGTGCTGTACAACGGCATCAGGCTGTCGGGCAGTTCACCCATGCCAGTGGTCGAGGTCACCGCCAGCAGCGCGTCCGGGGCGAAGCCCTCGATGTCCTGCAGGGTGGCGCGGGCAGCGTGCCAGGCTTCAAGGCCGGCGGCCTTGAGCAGCGACTCGGCATGACGGGCGACTTCTTCGGCGGTGCCGTATACCGAACCGGAAATAATGGCGACTTTCATCGGGTGAGGATTCCGAAACTGAGTGAAAACGTAGGATACTAGCACTCGACAGTGGCAAAAGGCCGCCTATGCCTAAAGTCACACACTTCAGGATTATCCGACGAATGACCGGAACGAAGCGTATTGCCCACTGTCGACAGCCGTGAAGAAATCGCCCTTACCGATCGCCCCTTCGAGTTCGACCATGCAAGCAGACGCCCTACTCTCTCAGGACGAACTGGATTTCATCCAGGACATGCAGCATTCGCCCCAACTGAACCTGGCCGACCCCATGTCGAGCCTGCTGGTCAATGGCGACCGTCGTCTGAAGGACCTGCTCACCCGCCTGGTGGCCAATGAGCAGGTAACCCTGCAGGCCAGCTTCAACAACCAGCAACTGAGCTTCCCCCTGCAACTGGTCGAGGACGAATTCCACGCCCTGCACCTGCAACTGGGCTCGCCGGACATCTACGAGGACGGCCCCATGCTGCGACCCTGGCGCCTGTCGCTGGAGCAGCCGAGCGCCCTGCTCGACGACCATGGCCAGGCCAGCGACCTGTGGGTGCGTGACATCTCGTTCAAGGGCGTGCTGCTGGAAGTCCGTGGCCGGCGCGAGGCGCCGTCCCACTTCAAGCTGCGCTTCGCCGCCGCGGATATTCCGCCGATCGGCCTGCACGGCGTGCTGCGCCGGCGCATCGGCCCGCGCCTGGCCGCCTATGACCTGTCGCACAGCCCGGCCGAAGAAATCGAACGCCTGCGCGAGTACATCCTGCAAGCCCACCGCCAGGCCCACCCCGAGCTGCACGCCCAGGCTCCCGCCGCTTTCTGACGACCGTCCAGCCGCTGAAACTGACCGGTCATGCGTGATCGCGCATAATCTGCGCCCGATTCTTGCAAGCACGCCTGCGCCGCCCACCACCCCGGGCCGCATGCCAAGGGGCCGGCTACCCGCCAGCCCCGTCGCCAGGAGATACACGATGTCTACCCCACCCGTCACCCTGATGGTGTCGCGCCGCGCTGCCTGTGGCCGCTACCAGGACCTGCTGGCCTGGCTGCACGAAGGCGAGCAGCTGGCCACCGACTTCCCCGGTTACCTGGGCTCGGGCATCCTCGCGCCGCCGGCCGAGGGCGATGAATTCCAGATCATCTTCCGCTTCACCGACGAGCAGACCCTGCACGCCTGGGAGCATTCCGCCTCGCGCCGGACCTGGCTTGAGCGCGGCGACGGTCTGTTCGAACGCCCCAAAGAGAGGCGCGTGAGCGGCATCGACGACTGGTTCGGCACCAATACGGTGCAAAAACCGCCACGCTGGAAACAAGCCACGGCCATCTGGCTGGCGTTCTTCCCGGTCTCCCTGCTGTTCAACCTGCTGTTCGGCCACTGGCTGGCAGCACTGGAACTGCTGCCCCGCGTGCTGCTCAGCACCCTGGCCCTGACCCCCTTGATGGTGTACCTGTTCATCCCGCTGTCCACCCGTCTGCTGGCCGGCTGGCTGAACGCCGCGCCGCACGCTCCGAGCGACCGCGCCCAGGGGCTGCGCAGCCGCTGAGGCACAGGCTCGCAAGGCCGCGCAGTTCGGGTATGCTGGGGCATCACGCACGGACAGACGAACAGACCGCCCGCACATGAACAGCCCAATCCTCATCACCGGCGCCAGCCAGCGCGTCGGGCTGGCCCTGGCCCTGGAGCTGGCCCAGGCCGGCCATACGGTGGTCAGCGCCAGCCGCAGCCTGCATCCTCAGGCGGCCCACCCGAATATCCGGCAGTTCCAGGCCGACCTGACCCGCAGCGAAGACCGCCAGGCCCTGATCGACCACCTGCACGGCCACTACGACGGCCTGCGTGCGATCATCCACAACGCCTCGCTGTGGCTCGACGATGGCCTGGACAACCTCGACACCATGTTCCGCCTGCACGTCGAGGCGCCCTACCACCTCAACCTGGCCCTCGGCGAGTGGCTGAACAAGGTGGACAAGGCCGACATCATCCATATCTGCGACGAGACCTCCTCGCGCGGCAGCAAGAGCCATATCGGCTACGCCGCGACCAAGGCCGCGCTGCAGAACATGGTGCTGTCGTTCGCCGAAAAGTACGCGCCCAAGGTGCGCGTCAACGGTATCCTGCCGGGCCTCTTGATCCTCAAGGAAGGGGGCGACGAGCAGTACCGCCAGCAGACCCTGAAAAAGGCCCTGCTCGAATTCGAACCCGGCGCCCGCCCGCTGATCGACGCCGTGCTGTTCCTGCTCGAAAGCCAGTACAGCACCGGCAGCCAGGTGGTCATCAACGGTGGCCGCCATCTGAAGAACCGCATGACCTGAAGAGACGCCCCATGACCCCGCAACAACAGCTCGAACTCGAAGCCGCCGCGTTCCGGCGCCTGGTCGACCATCTGCAGAAGCGCACCGACGTGCAGAACATCGACCTGATGAACCTCTCCGGCTTCTGCCGCAACTGCCTGTCGAAATGGCTCAAGGCCGCCGCCGATGATCGCCAGATCGAGCTGAGCCTGGACGATGCCCGCGAGCAGGTGTACGGCATGCCCTACGCCGAGTGGAAAGCCCAACACCAGAAAGAAGCCAGCGCCGAGCAACAGGCGGCGTTCGAACAAGGAAAACCTCGTGACTGACCTGAACACCCTGCGCAGCAGCCTCGCCAGCGGCGAACACGTTTTCGCCGACACCCTGGCGTTCATCGCCGCGAACTACAGCTACCAGCCCCAGGCCTTCGACAACGGCGAGGTGCACAACGCCGCCGGACAGAACGAAGGTTCGTGCAAGACCCTGGGCCTGGCGCTGCTGGAAGGGCTGAGCGATCAGGAAGCGCTGCTGGCCTTCGGCGAGCACTACCGCAGCGTGGTGGCCACGCCCGAGGGCAGCGACCATGGCAACATCCGTGCGCTGATCAAGCATGGGCTGGCCGGGGTGAAGTTCACCGCCCAGCCGCTCGCGCGCCTGGCCTGACTTCGCGTCTCGCTCATCGCGGGGCAAGTCGCGGCGGTGCGCCGATGCGACTTGCCCCGCGATGAGGCCCTCAACTGATAACGCTACCCGGCACCTGGCCCTCCAACTGCCCTGCTCGCAGCCACCCCAGCGCAATCGGCCACAAACTTTCACGAAACCGATCGTGAAAGAACGCAAAATGCCCGATTTCCCCCACCGAGATATCCACAGGCGCCACCCGCAGGTGCCGACGCTCGGCCTGCCGCAAATACCCCAACAACCTCTCGGTGGCCGCCACCGTGCCGAACGGATCGTCGGTCAAGCTGACGGCCAGGGTCGCCGCCCGCACCTGTTCGAACGGCGCCGCCTCAAGCAGGCGCCCACTGGGCCGGTGCTCGTAGCGCGGCGTGCGGGTGCTCCAGTCGTGCACGACACCGGCCGGGGTGTCCTCCAGCCAGCCCAGGCGCTTGCCGGGGAAGTAGCCGAACAGCCGGGTCAAAAGCGGCATCAGCACATGCCATTTGCCGAACAGCTGCCAACGCTGCTCTGCCGCATAGTCACGCCAGTAGGCGAACTGCGCCCCCACCAGCACCGCATGGCGCACCTGCCCCGCCGACGGCGCCAACCCCAGCGCCCAGCCGCCGAAACTGTGGCCGACTACATGCACCGGCTGGCCCGGATGCTCGGCGGCGGCCAACTGCAGCATCGCCTCGAAATCCAGCCGCCCCCAGTCGCTCCAGGACGCCTGGAAACCGCGCAGCGTGGCCGGGCGAGACTCGCCAATGCCGCGGTAGTCGTAGGTGAGCACGTCAAAGCCCTGGGCGAACAGGTAGTCGGCGAATCGCGAGTAGTAACGGCAGCGCACCGAGGTGGCGGCGTTGATGATCACCAGCGCTCGCCCGGGATCGGGATCGGCGTGGTGCCAACGGAATCCGCCGAGGCTGCAGCCGTCGGCGGCGACATGACGAAAGGCACAGGCGGGTTGGGTGAGGCTGCTCATGGCGCGCTCCCTGCGGCGTCGCGCCATGCTGGCGGACGGGCTGTTGTCGTGCGCCAACGCTAGCAAAAAATTCTGTGTCTGTACCGGCCAAGTCGCGGGGCAAGTCGCAGCGGCGCACCGCCGCTCCCACGCCAACCATGTATTTACGGGACTGGCGTGGGAGCGGGCTTGCCCCGCGATAGGTTCAAGTAGTCGGCAGGGCTCGCGCCACGCCTGGCTTGCGCAGCACCGCCAGGCGCGAGCCGTCGTAGCGGGTCTCGCGGAACAGCTTCCAGCGGCCGAACAGGCCGTACACATGCATCACCCGTCCCTGCTCGTGGTAGCCCATGCGCAGGTGCAGCTTCATGGCCGGCACGTTGTGGGTCTCCACCACGTCCACCACCTTGTGGCAGCCCTTCTCCCGCATGGTGTTCCACAGCTCGACCTGGGCCGTCACCGACAGCTCGCTGCCGAAATAGGGCCGGGTCATCTCGCCGCCGAACTCGAAGAATTCGCCCGGTTTCACCGGGAAGGTGCAACCGTAGTAGTGCTTGTCGTGATAGTCGACCACGCTGGCCCAGATGAAGGCCACGGCGTCGCCCTGCTCGTCCAGGTACATGTGCCCGGTGTGCCCTTCGGCGGCCAGTTCGCGCATGGTCTCGACGCGGTCGCCGAAATTCGCGGCGAAGGCGTCGGCGTTGGCGGTGGTGATCTGCACCAGGGTGACCGGCGTGTGGGCCTTGAGGCTGTAGGGAGGCACCGGACTGATCAGGTCGCGTTCCATCCACAACAACTCCCAGTGGAAGAACACGTAACGTTCGAACAAGGTCTTGAAGGTACGCTTGAGGCCCTTCTGGCGAATGCGTTCTTGTAGTTTTTGCAGCGCGCCCATTGCTCCCTCCTCGGCCCCGGCGGAATTGCCAGGCCAATAGCTGGGGTATAGATCAGGCGGAGGGTGCCCATGGCAAAGGGCCATTGGAGGATTTGTTTCAGAATATTAACAAGTCGTCGGCGGGAACCGCGCAGCCGTCATCAACGGCTGCGCGGTCAAGGACTTGCTTACAGCTCGATGCAGTCGAACCGTACGTCGGTGGCCACGTCTTCGTCGTAGTTGACGTCAGCGCGCTCGAAGCCGAACAGGTTGAGGAACTGCTTCTTGTAGCCGGCGTAGTCGGTCAGCTCGAACAGGTTCTCGGTGGTGACTTTTGGCCACATCGCACGGCAGGCGTCCTGCACGTCATCACGCAGTTCCCAGTCGTCCAGACGCAGGCGGCCTTCGTCGTCCAGGGCAGCCGGCGCACCGTCCTCACGGTACATGCGATCACGGAACATGCGGTCCAGCTGGTTCTGGGTACCTTCGTGAATACCCTTCTCCTGCATGATCTTGAAGACCATCGACAGGTACAGCGGCATCACCGGGATCGCCGAGCTGGCCTGGGTGACGACCGACTTGAGCACCGCAACGTTGGCACTGCCACCGACCTTCTTGCCCAGGCGCTGAGCGGTTTCGTCCAGGTCCTGCTTGGCCTTGCCCAGCGCGCCGTCCCAGTAGATCGGCCAGGTGATGTCGGAGCCGATATAGCTGAAGGCCACGGTGCGCGCCTGCGGCGCCAGCACGCCAGCGGCGTTCAGCGCATCGATCCACAGCTCCCAGTCCTGGCCGCCCATCACGGTGACGGTGTCGGCGATTTCCTGCTCGGTGGCCGGCTCGATGCTGGCCTCGATGATGGTGTCCTTGTTGGTGTCGATGGCGGTCGACTTGTACGGCTGGCCGATCGGTTTGAGCGCCGAGCGCACCAGCTCACCGGTCTTCGGCAGCTTGCGCACCGGCGAGGCCAGGGAGTAGATCACCAGGTCGACCTGGCCGCCCATTTCGTTCTTGATCAGCTCGATGACCTTGGCGCGGGCTTCGTCGGAGAAGGCGTCACCGTTGATCGACTTGCTGTACAGGCCTTCGGCCTTGGCGAACTTGTCGAAGGCAGCGGCGTTGTACCAGCCGGCGGTACCGGCCTTGGTCTCGGTGCCCGGCTTTTCGAAGAACACGCCCAGGGTATCGGCCTTGAAGCCGAACGCAGCGGTGATGCGCGCGGCCAGGCCGTAGCCGCTGGAGGCGCCGATTACCAGGACTTTCTTCGGACCATCCTCGCGCACGCCCAGCTTGCGGGTGGCTTCGATCTGGTCACGGACGTTGAGCTCGCAGCCCTTGGGGTGAGTCGTGGTGCAGATGAAACCGCGAACCTTGGGATGAATGATGGCCAATGTCTGTACCTCGTCAGGTTTAGGCTGGGGCAGCGCCCGGATTCGGGGCACTGCCGTTTGATCTAGAGGGTGAGACTACCCTCGTGGGATATCCGACACATATTACGGGGTGATTCATAATCCTCGAACATTTTGTAGGAGCGGCCTTGTGCCGCGAAAGGGCCGCGAAGCGGCCCCGACAATTTCAGCGATCCTCCGAAATCTGGGGCTGCTGCGAAGCCCTTTCGCGGCGCAAGGCCGCTCCTACAGGGACGGTGCTGGCTGCAGGGCTTCGCGCAACCATGCGAGGAACTGCCGCGCCAATGGATCCTCCTGGCTTTCCCAATGCACCAGGCAGCTCCACACCGGCCCGCGTACGCGCTGTGCCGACAAGGGCCGCAAACGTCCCTCGTCGACCATCCGCTGTGCCAGCAACTGACTGACCAGGGCGATCCCCAGCCCCTCGCCCGCCGCCTCCAGCAGCAGCCCCGGGTCAGAGAAGTTCAGCCCCTTGCCCTGCTGCCCCACCTCCTCGCCGCCCTCCAGCTGCCAGTGACTCCAGTCCATCTCGCGCTCGCCGTGCAAGGTCGTGCGCCCGGTCTCGGGTAATGTCGGGTGACAGGCCGGATACAGTGTGTCCTGGTGTAGCACAGTGAAGCTGCACTCAGCCTGCGGCCCGATATCGTCGCGAATCGCCAGATCGATGGTCTCGTTGGCCATGTCCGGCACCTCGAAACTGGTGAACAGCCACAGGTCCACATCCGGGTAACGCTGGTGGAAATCCGCCAGGCGCGGCAACAGCCAATGTCGGGCGAAGGCCGGGGTGGTGTTGACCACCAGTTGATTGGGCTTGCGGTATTGATCGAGGCGACGGATGCCCACCGCCAGCTGCTGCAGCAAGGCCTGGGTGGTGCTGAGCAGGTCATGCCCGGCATCGGTGAGGCTGACGCTGCGCCCGCTGCGGTGGAACAACGGTTGTTCCAGGTAACTCTCCAGGCTGCGGATCTGCTGGCTGATCGCCGACTGGGTGAGGTTCAGGGCCTCGGCGGCCTTGTGGAAGCTGCCCAGGCGAGCGGCAGCTTCGAAGCCGCGCAGGGCGTTGAGCGGGGGCCAGTGTTTGAGCATGCTGATAAGCCTGACTGATCAGAAATACGCTAAATCTATCGTTTGTCGCTCCGGTTTCCCAGCCATAACATGGGCAGCAACACCCGCGACGGCGGGCTTCGTTGATAAAAATCCCTAATAGATCGGAGTTCACTATGACCCTGTCCCGCGACAGCGGCTGGCGCATGCCTGCCGAATGGGCCCGCCACGCCGCCACCTGGATGATCTGGCCACACAACAAGCCGCTGTGGGAGTCGGGCTGGGGCGTGACCCTCGCCGACGTGCAGCGCGACTATGCCCGTGTGGCCGCCGCCATCGCCCGCTTCGAGCCGGTGAAGATGGTGGTCGACCCTTCGGCCATGGCCATTGCCCGCGAACTGTGCGGCCCCGGCATCGAACTGGTCGAACTGGCCGTGGACGACAGCTGGTGCCGCGACAGCGGTCCGACCTTCCTCATCCACCCGCAGCAGGGCGTGGCCGGCCTGAGCTGGCGCTTCAACGCCTGGGGCGACAAGTCCGAGCACGGCAAGGACCGCAGCCTGGCCCGGCGCATCCTCGACCACCTCGGCCTCGAAGGCCTGAGCACCTCGCTGTGCAACGAAGGCGGCGCCATCCATGTCGACGGCGAAGGCACGCTGATCACCACCGAATCGGTGCTGCTCAACCCCAACCGCAACCCGGGCCTGAGCAAGGCCGACTTCGAGGACTGCTTCGCCCGCCTGCTGGGCATCCGCAAGACCATCTGGCTGCCGGGCGACCCGCAGTACGTCACTGGCGACATGACCGACGGCCATGTCGATGGCGTGTGCGCCTTCGCCCGCCCCGGCGTGCTGCTGGTGGACGCCACCCACGACCAAGGTTCGGTGTACGCCGAAGTGGCCCGCGAGAACCGCCGCGCCCTGGAGCTGGCCACCGACGCCCAGGGTCGCTCGTTTGAACTGCTCGACCTGTACGAAGCCACGGCGGCCGTGGATACCGAAGCCGAGGTGTTCTGTGCCTCCTACACCAACTTCTACCTGGCCAACGGCGCGGTGATCATGCCCGCCTACGGCATCGACGCCGACCAGGCCGCCGCCCGGCAGCTGGCCCTGGCCTTCCCCGGCCGCGAAGTCGTGCCGGTGCGCATCGACCACATCGCCCACGGCGGCGGCGGCATCCACTGCATTACCCAGCAGCAGCCGGCCTGGCAGGGAGCGCGCCCATGAGCACCCTGCGCATCGCCACCACGCAGATGGCCTGCAGCTGGGACCTGGCCGCCAACCTCGACCGCGCCGAGCAACTGGTGCGCCAGGCTGCCGCCCAGGGCGCCCAGGTGATCCTGCTGCAGGAGCTGTTCGCCACCCCGTACTTCTGCATCGAGCAGTGCCACAGCCACCAGGCCCTGGCCCAGGACTACCACGACAGCCCGCTGCTCAAGCGCTTCGCCGCCTTGGCCAAGGAACTGGGCGTGGTGCTGCCGCTGAGCTGGTACGAGCGCGCCGGCAATGCCTTCTTCAACTCGCTGACCGTGGCCGACACCGACGGTCGCCTGCTGGGGGTGTACCGCAAGACCCACATCCCCAACGCCATCGGCTACCAGGAAAAGGAATACTTCAGCCCCGGCGACACTGGCTTCAAGGTCTGGGACACCGCCTTCGGCCGCCTGGGCATCGGCATCTGCTGGGACCAGTGGTTCCCCGAGACCGCCCGCTGCCTGGCGCTGATGGGCGCCGAGGTGCTGCTGTTCCCCACCGCCATCGGCTCGGAGCCGGGCGCCGTCGAGCTGGACTCGCGTGACCATTGGCAGATGGCCATGCGCGGCCACGCCGCCGCCAACCTGCTGCCGGTGGTGGCCGCCAACCGCGTCGGCCATGAAGTGGCGCGCAGCGACGATAGCCTGTCGATGCGCTTCTACGGCTCGTCGTTCATCTGCGACCACAAGGGCGCGATGCTGCAAGAGGCCGACCGCGACAGCAGCGGCGTCTGGCTGCACGACCTGGACCTTGCGCGCATGCGCGAAGACCGCCTGACCTGGGGCATCTACCGCGACCGTCGCCCCAGCATGTACGCGCCGTTGCTCAGCCTGGACGGCCGCACTCCACAGACCGCGAGGGCCTGAACCATGCCAAGCCGTCCATCGAAACTGCTGGCCATCGCCGCCCTGGTGGCCTGCGCCGGCGTCGCCCAGGCCGAGCAGGAAGCCCTGCGCCTGTACAACTGGGCCGACTATTTTGCCGAAGACACCCTCAAGCGCTTTACCGCCGAGACCGGCATCCCGGTGATCTACGACGTCATGGACGGCAGCGAAGTGCTCGAGGCCAAGCTGATGTCCGGGCGCAGCGGCTACGACCTGGTATTCCCCGGCGACACCGTGGCCGAACGGCTGATGCGCGCAGGCAGCCTGCAGGCCCTGGATCGCAAGCAACTGACCGCGCTCGACGATATCGAGCCCGGCCTGCGCCAGTTGCATGACCGCTACCCCAAGGCCAGCCAGGCCACCGTGCCCTACACCTGGGGCACCATCGGCCTGACCATGGATGCGAAGAAGATCCGCGAGCGCATGCCCGACGCCCCGCTGAACAGCCTCGACCTGCTGTTCAAGCCGGAGCTGGCGGCCAAGTTCGCCGACTGCGGCATCTCGATGATCGACTCGCCCGACGAAGTGCTGGCCGTGGTGCTCCATTATCTGGGCCGCGAGCCGCGCAGCGCCAAGCGCGAAGACCTGGCCGCCGCCAGCGAGCTGCTCAAGGGCATCCGCCCCTACGTGCGCAAGCTGCAGTCGCAACCGGTCACCGAGCTGGTCAATGGCAACACCTGCCTGTCGCTGGGCTACAGCGGCGACGTGATCCAGGCCCAGCGTACCGCCGAGGCCGCGGGCAAGGCCATCGACTTCCAGTACCGCGTGCCTCGCGAAGGCACCACGGTGTGGATGGACACCATGGCCATCCCCGCCGACGCCAAGCACCCGGAATACGCCTATCGTTTCATCAACTTCGTCATGCGCCCGGAGAACATGGCCGCGATCAGCAACTTCACCGGCTACCCCACCGCCAGCGCCAAGGCCCGCCCCCTGGTGGATGCGCGTCTGCGCGACAACCCTGACATCTACCTCAGCGATGCCACCTACACCCGGTTGATCCCGGGCAAGGACATCCCCCAGGCCGACATGCGTGCGCGCATGCGCGTCTGGACCCGCTTCAAGACTGCACAGGACTGACCCCATGCCTACTCGCCGCACCTTCCTCCAACAGATGAGCGTCGTCGCCGGCCTCGGCGCCGCCGCCAGCTTCGGCCTGCCGTTCGGCGGCGGCAGCGCCCGCGCCGCCGAGTCGGGCCGCTGGTTCATGCCCGACGAGGGTGAACCGCACCAACGCGCCTACATCGCCTTCGGCGCCCAGGACGCCATCTGGGAAGACTTCACCGAAGACGTCCAGGCCGCGCTCGGGCGCATCGCCCGGGCCATCGCCGCGTTCCAGCCGGTGACGGTGTTCTGCCGCGCCAGCGAGCGCGACATCGCCGAGGAGGAATGCGGCAACCACAACATCACCTATGTCGAAACCGAGCTGGACGACATCTGGATGCGTGACATCGGCGCCAACTTCGTGATCGACGACGACGGCACGCTGGGCGCGGTGGACTTCAACTTCAACGGCTGGGGCGGCAAACAGCAGCACCGCTACGACGCCAAGCTCGCAGCCCGCGTTGCCAAGTTGGCCGGCGCCCAGTACCAGCGCAGCGAGCTGGTGGGCGAAGGCGGCGGCATCGAGGTGGACGGCCACGGCACCGGGATCATGACCGAGAGCAGCTGGATCAACGGCAACCGCAACCCCGGCTGGAGCAAGGCCCAGGTCGAAGAGGAACTGAAGGAACGCCTGGGGCTGCGCAAGATCATCTGGCTGCCGGGCATCAAGGGCAAGGACATCACCGATGCCCATGTGGACTTCTATGCGCGCTTCGCGGCGCCTGGCGTTGTGGTGGCGAACCTGGACAACGATCCGGATTCCTATGACCACGAGGTGACCCTCGAGCACCTGGAAATCCTGCGCAACGCCACCGATGCCGATGGACGCAGACTGCAGGTGCACACGATGTCGCCGCCATTGAAGCCGCGGCGCAGCAAGTTCAACGAGGACAATCCGGACTTCGCGGCGGGGTATATCAACTACTTCGTCATCAATGGCGCGGTGATAGCGCCGCAGTTTGGTGATCGCAGTGCCGACGAGAAGGCGCGGGCGTTGTTGGTGAAACTGTATCCGGGGCGCAAGGTGGTGCAGCTGGATATCGATGCGATTGCCGCGGGAGGGGGCGGGATCCACTGCGTTACCAACCAGTGCCCGGCGGTGTAGGCACGATGCCGGGAATGCTGCGCATCCCTTTCGCGGCACAAGGCCGCTCCTACAGGGGATTGCGTTCCCTCTGTAGGAGCGGCCTTGCGCCGCGAAAGGGCCGCAAAGCGGCCCCACTTTCACAGGGCCTCGGCAGGCCTGCGCCGCCCCGCTGCCGATCACAGCACTTGGCCCTGCCCGATTGAAGGCACCACCGCGCGCCAATCATTCATTTGAATTTCAGATCAATGGCAAAGAAAAACAAACTTCTCAAATAAGCCCCAGGCGGGGATGCTGTCAGGATCACGCCCGCATCCCGGAGAACAACAATGAACGAAGTCGTCATCGTCGCCGCCACCCGCACTGCCATCGGCAGTTTCCAGGGGGCCCTGGCCAACGTGTCCGCCGTGGAGCTGGGCGCCGCCGTGATCCGCCAGCTGCTGGCCCAGACCCAGCTGGACCCGGCCCAGGTCGACGAAGTGATCCTCGGCCAGGTGCTCACCGCCGGCGCCGGCCAGAACCCCGCCCGCCAGGCCGCGGTCAAGGCCGGCCTGCCCTTCGAGGTCCCGGCGCTGACCCTGAACAAGGTCTGCGGCTCGGGCCTCAAAGCCCTGCACCTGGCCACCCAGGCCATCCGTTGCGGTGACGCCGAGGTGGTGATCGCCGGTGGCCAGGAGAGCATGAGCCTGGCGCCTTACGTGATGCCTTCGGCGCGCACCGGCCAGCGCATGGGCCACGGCCAGTTGATCGACAGCATGATCACCGATGGCCTGTGGGATGCCTTCAACGACTACCACATGGGCATCACCGCCGAGAACCTGGTGGACAAGTACGCCCTCACCCGTGAACAACAGGACGCCTTCGCCGCCGAGTCGCAGCGCAAGGCCGTGGCCGCCATCGAGGCCGGGCGCTTCAAGGACGAGATCACCCCGATCCATATCCCGCAGAAAAAAGGCGAGCCGCTGGTGTTCGACACCGACGAGCAGCCACGCCCCGGCACCACTGCCGACTCCCTGGGCAAGCTGCGCGCCGCCTTCAAGAAGGACGGCAGCGTCACCGCCGGCAACGCCTCCAGCCTCAACGACGGCGCCGCCGCGGTGCTGCTGATGAGCGCCGCCAAAGCCAAGGCCCTGGGCCTGCCGGTGCTGGCGAAGATCGCCGCCTACGCCAGCGCCGGCGTGGACCCGGCGATCATGGGGATCGGCCCGGTGTCGGCGACCCAGCGCTGCCTGGACAAGGCCGGATGGCAATTGGCCGACCTGGACCTGATCGAGGCCAACGAAGCTTTTGCCGCCCAGGCGCTGGCGGTGGGCAAGCAACTGGAATGGGATGCGGCGAAGGTCAACGTCAATGGCGGCGCCATCGCCCTGGGCCACCCGATCGGCGCCTCGGGCTGCCGAGTGCTGGTGACCCTGCTGCACGAAATGATCAAGCGTGATGCCAAGAAAGGGCTGGCAACCCTGTGCATCGGCGGCGGCCAGGGCGTGGCGCTGGCGATCGAGCGCTAATCGACGGGCTTGCGTGCGCGCGGGCTTGCCCCGCGCCCACCGGCGAAGCCGCTGCCTTCACGTCACTTCTCTTCATCCTTCCACGGCGCCTGCAGATAGCGGCTGCGGTTGAACGTCTCCAGCCACTCCGGGCAAAACACCACCAAGGCGCTGATCACCGTGCCATTGATGAACGCCTCGGGGAACATCATCAGCCACAGATAGCCGACAAAATCGCTGAGCCACTCGGGCATGGCGAAACGCTCGTCCACCCACAACAACCCCAGCCCGGCCGTCAGGCACACCAGCACGGTCAGCGCGGCGGGGAAGAACCCGCAACAGAAGATATACACGAACAGGTTACGCGGCTGGGCGCGCTCGACCAGGATCGCGCACACCTCGGTGACCAGCACCGGCAAGCCGACGATCAGCAGGCCATTGACGCCGATGGCGGCGAGGTCCTGACGGCCCAGTAGCAACAACCCAAGCTGGGCGAGAAAACCACCGAGCACCGCCAGCGGCCAGTCCAGCAGCAGGGTGACGGCGGTCATGCCGATGAAGTGGTAGGACACGCCAGTATCGAAGTCACGTCGCACCAACCACAGCACGAACAGGCAGAACACCGTGCCGAACAGTAAATGCTGGCGACGGGTATCGGTGAACAGCTCCACCCAGCGGGTGCGGCTGGCGGCCCAGATCAGCAGGGGCACGTAGCCGAGCCAGCCAAGGGTGAGGCTGGTGCTGGACAAGACCTGTGCGCTGATCACCTGAACACTATCCCTGTCGGCCATGTGGACAAGCCTGAGTCTACACCCATTCTCCCTTTCGTCCGGTTGCTATAGGCTGGTGCCTCCTTTCGCCGCAGGACGCATCCGCCATGACCGAAGGCTTCAACCTGCCCTTGCTGCTGGGCGCGGTGTTCAGTGGCGTCGCGGGCGTGCTGCACCTGATGGTCATCGCCGTGGGACCACGCTGGTATCGTCTATTCGGCGCAGGCGAACGCATGGCTCGGGCTGCCGAACAAGGACGCGCCTACCCTGCCCTGATCACCACGGCGATTGCGTTGATACTGCTGATCTGGGCCGCCTACGCGCTATCGGCAGCCGGGGTGATCGCGCCACTGCCGATGCTGTTGCCGATCATCTGCCTGATCACCCTGGTGTACCTGGCCCGAGGCCTGCTGGGCCCGCTGCTGCTGGCCGGCACCGGGCGCAGCCGACGTTTCATCGCGGTCAGCTCGGCCATCTGCCTGGGTGGCGGGCTGCTGCACCTGTTCGGGGTCGTCCAGCAATGGCTGGTGCTGGGCTGATTCCCACGCACAAACAGCATCTTACCGTCATCAATTAGCGACTAAGCTTGTCCCCATGGATGACTCAGACTACCTGCGCCTGCTTACCATCCAGGCCGAACAAGCCAATGCGTTCCTGTCCAATGCCCGCAAATGGGAGCGCGAGCGTTGGGTCTGCCAGCGCCTGCTGCAAGGGCTGAACATTCCCTACCGCAGCGAGGACTTCACCCCGGCCGGGCAGGAGCCGCCAGACGTGCTGTTCCGCGACGCGGCATTCGAGGTGTTCTTCGTGCTCGACGAAGGCCGCCGGCTCAATGACGAGTGGCGCGAGGAGCTGCAACGCCGACGCAGCGCGTTTTCCCTGAGCCAACTGGTCCGCCGAGAACAGCGCCCACGGCGGATCAGCGCCCAGGAACTGCTGGCGCGCCTGGCGCCAACGCTGAGAAAGAAATCGCACAACTACCGCGAACGTGGGCTGGACCTGGGCGAGCTGGACATCATCGCCTTCGCCAGCCTCAAGCGCGAGGTGCTCGACCTCAACAGCCATTTCCCGCCGCCCACCGAGTACCTGCGCCAGGGCTGGCGCTCGCTGTCGCTGGTGGGGCCAACGTTCGCCCGGGTGCTGTTTGCCCACCCGGACGCGCCGGATTTCTTGCGCGGCAACCTGGGGCGCAGCATCGTATTCGACGTAGGTATCAGTCTTTGATCCAGTGCCGGGTGTGTTTGCGATCACGTACACTCGGCGCCAGGGATAGAAAGCATTATCATTCGACCCATGCGTTTGCGTGAACGCTGTGGCGTACACGCAGTCACAAACGTCTATCTGACGAGGCCCACCATGACCAGCCGCCTGAATCCCGAAGATCAGCGTCGCGTCGATGAGTATCTGAGCGCCCCCCAGCATCAAGTCGAGCGCAGGCCCTTCCGGCCACTGCTGCTCCTGTTGCTGGTGGTGGCCGTGACCATCGGTCTGGGCCTGTTGAGCCGCCTGCTGAGTGGACTGGTGCTATGAGCTGCCTTGCGCTCGCCCGCCCCTCGTGCCGGATGCGGCCGGACCTTGTGTCCACGAATTCCGTAAAACTTGTGAGAAATCCCAATGACTCATCGCATCGTGATTGTCGGCGGCGGCGCCGGCGGCCTGGAACTGGCGACCCGCCTGGGTAAAAGCCTGGGCAAGCGCAAACAGGCCGAGATCACCCTGGTCGACGCCAACCTGACGCACATCTGGAAGCCCCTGCTGCACGAAGTGGCGGCCGGCTCGCTGAACTCCTCGGAAGACGAACTGAACTACGTGGCCCAGGCCAAGTGGAACCATTTCAACTTCCAGATGGGCCGCATGAGCGGCCTGGACCGCGAAAGCAAGCTGATCCAGCTGGCCGCGACCCTCGACGACGAGGGCCGTGAGCTGTTGCCTGCGCGCACCATCGGCTACGACAGCCTGGTGATCGCCGTGGGCAGCAACACCAACGACTTCGGCACCCTGGGCGCGGCGCAGCACTGCCTGTTCCTCGACAGCCGCAAGCAGGCCGAGCGCTTCCACCAGCAACTGCTGAACCACTACCTGCGTGCCCACGCCGGTGACGTGGCCAGCGAGAAGATCAGCGTGGCCATCGTCGGTGCCGGCGCCACCGGCGTTGAGCTGGCGGCCGAGCTGCACAACGCCGCCCATGAACTGGCGGCCTACGGCCTGGACAAGATCCAGCCGAAGGACATGCACATCACTATCATCGAAGCCGGACCGCGTGTATTACCGGCGCTGCCGGAGCGCATCAGCGTGCCGGTGCACAAGACCCTGGAAAAACTCGGCGTGACGGTGATGACCAACGCCGCGGTCAGCGAAGTGACCGAGGATGGCCTGAAGACAGCGGCCGGCGAGGTGATCCAGGCCAGCCTGAAGGTGTGGGCAGCGGGCATTCGCGCGCCGGGCTTCCTCAAGGACATCGACGGCCTGGAGACCAACCGCATCAACCAGCTGGTGGTGCGCCCGACCCTGCAGACCACCCGCGACGACAATATCTTCGCCTTCGGCGACTGCGCCGCCTGCCCACAGCCAGGCAGCGACCGCAACGTGCCGCCACGGGCCCAGGCCGCGCACCAGCAGGCTTCGCTGCTGGCCAAGAGCCTGAAGGCGCGCCTGGAAAACAAGGCGCTGCCGACCTACGAGTACAAGGACTACGGCTCGCTGGTGTCGCTGTCGCGCTTCTCGGCGGTGGGCAACCTGATGGGTAACCTGATGGGCAGCGTGAAGCTGGAGGGCTGGCTGGCGCGGATGTTCTATGTGTCGCTGTACCGGATGCACCAGATGGCGCTGTATGGGTTCTTCCGCACGGCGATGCTGATGCTGGGTAGCAAGATTGGGCGGGGGACCGAGCCGCGTCTGAAGCTGCACTGAGACCTTGAGATCCTGGGGCTGCTGCGCAGCCCTATCGCGGCACAAGGCCGCTCCTACAGGGGGGACGCGATCGCCTGTAGGAGCGGCCTTGTGCCGCTGGGGCCGCAAAGCGGCCCCAGCGATTCAACGGACCACGCGGTACGTGCTCTGCACAAACCCACTCTCGTAACTGGTCGTCTTCATGTGCTGCAACAGCACATCTTTCGCCAACCCGCCGAACAACGGAATCCCTTGCCCCAACAGCACGGGAATGCGGGTGATGGTCATCTCGTCCACCAGCCCCTCGCGCAGGAACCCCTGAATCAGCTTGCCGCCATCCAGGTACAGGCTTTTTGCGCCCGTGGCCTGCAGGTGCTCCAGCAGCGCTGGGATCGGCCCAGGGTGCAGTTCGACCTGCCCCGATACGCCCTTGGGCAAGGCCTCGAGGGTGCTGCTGACCACCACAACACGCGTATCGGGATACGGCCACTCGCCAAAGGTCATGACCTTGTCGAAGGTCCCGCGCCCCATCACCAGCGTATCGACGCCCGCCATGAAACCAGCATAGCCATGGTCGTCGGTGGACTGGGTCGCGCCCATCAGCCAATCGAGGCCGCCGTCTTCACGGGCGATGTAGCCGTCCAGGCTGGTGGCAATGAAAACACGGGCTTTAAGGGACATGCGCGGCGCTCCTGCGGGCAAAGGCCACAGGGTAGCAAGGGCGGGGATATGCCACACCCAAAAAACGCGGACAAAAGAAAAAGGGCATCTCAGTCGAGATGCCCTTTTTACATGGTGGGTCGTGTAGGATTCGAACCTACGACCAATTGGTTAAAAGCCAACTGCTCTACCAACTGAGCTAACGACCCGGAAAATGGTCGGGGTGAGGGGATTCGAACTCCTGACATCCTGCTCCCAAAGCAGGCGCGCTACCGGACTGCGCTACACCCCGAGATTGGCTCCGCGACCTGGACTCGAACCAGGGACCCAATGATTAACAGTCATTTGCTCTACCGACTGAGCTATCGCGGAACTGAACTTCGGTACATCTTTACTGCTTCGAAGTCTGTGTTAGCTTCGAACTCTTTAGCTGCTTCGCTTTCGCGTTGTCGCTGCTGAGGCCGGCTATTCTACATTCTTCGTTTTGCTTGTCAACCACTTTTTTTCGTTCAACTTACTGATTTGTAAGTTGTTTTGCGATCTCCGATGTTGCTGGTGATTCGCTCAGTGCCTGACAGCGGGGCGAATATTAGGGGCACTCTGATTTTTGTGCAAGCACTTTTTTCAAAATTTTCAGCAAGTTAGGTAGGAAGCCGAAAAATCAGGGGTTTGCGGCGCCTGCACTGGCCTTATCGCGGGGCAAGCCCGCTCCCACGCATAGGGTACCTGGCGACACCGATCAGCATGGGAGCGGGCTTGACCCGCGATGGCGTCGGGACAACCCACATAAAAAAGCCCCGCTTTCGCGGGGCTCTTCAATGACTGCCGTGATCAGGCGAAGACGATTTCCTCGCCCTGCACCTTCGCCGTGATCGCCGCCCCCGGCAGGAACTCGCCGGACAGGATCAGCTGCGCCAGCGGGTTCTCGATCCAGCGCTGGATCGCACGCTTGAGCGGCCGTGCGCCATACACCGGGTCGTAACCCACGGCGATCAGCTTGTCCAATGCCTCCGGGCTCAGGCTCAGGCTCAACTCGCGCTCGGCCAGGCGGCCACGCAGACGCCCCAGCTGAATCTCGGTGATGCCAGCGATCTGCTCGCGGCCCAGCGGCTCGAACACCACCACTTCGTCGATGCGGTTGATGAACTCGGGACGGAAGTGCGAACCCACCGCGTCCATCACCGCCGCACGCTGTGCCTCGCGATCTCCGGCCAATTCCTGGATCTGCGCCGAGCCCAGGTTGGAGGTCATCACGATCACCGTGTTGCGGAAGTCCACGGTGCGGCCATGGCTGTCGGTCAGGCGACCGTCTTCCAGCACCTGCAGCAGCACGTTGAACACATCCGGGTGGGCCTTCTCCACCTCGTCGAGCAGCACCACCGAGTACGGCTTGCGACGCACGGCTTCAGTCAGGTAGCCGCCCTCTTCATAGCCCACATAGCCTGGCGGGGCGCCAATCAGCCGAGCCACGGAGTGTTTCTCCATGAACTCGGACATGTCGATGCGCACCATGGCCTCTTCGGTGTCGAACAGGAACTCGGCCAGCGCCTTGCACAGTTCGGTCTTGCCCACGCCGGTAGGGCCGAGGAACAGGAACGAGCCACTGGGGCGGTTCGGGTCGGACAGCCCGGCGCGGGAACGGCGCACGGCGTTGGCCACGGCGGTCACCGCCTCGTCCTGGCCGATCACCCGTTCATGCAGCAGGCTTTCCATTTTCAGCAGCTTCTCGCGCTCGCCTTCGAGCATCTTGGCCACCGGGATGCCGGTCCACTTGGACACCACTTCGGCGATTTCTTCCTCGGTGACCTTGTTGCGCAACAGCTGGTTGTCGGTCTTGCCGTGCTGGTCGACCATCTGCAGGCTGCGCTCCAGGTCCGGGATCACCCCGTACTGCAGCTCGGCCATGCGGCTGAGGTCGCCCTTGCGGCGAGCGGCTTCCAGTTCCTGGCGGGCCTGCTCGATCTTCTGCTGGATCTGCGCCGAGCCCTGTACCTCGGCTTTTTCCGAGGCCCAGATCTCTTCGAGGTCGGCGTACTCGCGCTCCAGGCGGTCGATTTCCTCGGTCAATTTCTCCAGGCGTTTCTTCGCCGCTTCGTCCTCTTCCTTCTTGAGTGCCTGGGACTCCACCTTCAACTGGATCAGGCGACGGTCAAGGCGGTCGAGCACTTCCGGCTTGGAGTCGATCTCCATGCGGATGCGGCTGGCGGCTTCGTCGATCAGGTCGATGGCCTTGTCCGGCAGCTGGCGGTCGGTGATGTAGCGGTGGCTGAGCTTGGCCGCGGCAATAATGGCGCCGTCGGTGATGGCCACCTTGTGGTGCACTTCATAGCGCTCTTTCAGGCCGCGCAGGATGGCGATGGTGTCTTCCTCGCTCGGCTCCTCGACCAGCACCTTCTGGAAACGACGCTCGAGGGCGGCGTCCTTCTCGATGAACTGGCGGTATTCGTTGAGCGTGGTGGCGCCGACGCAATGCAGCTCGCCGCGAGCCAGGGCCGGCTTGAGCATGTTGCCGGCGTCCATCGCGCCCTCGCCCTTGCCGGCGCCGACCATGGTGTGCAGTTCGTCGATGAACAGGATGATCTGGCCTTCCTGCTTGCTCAGTTCGTTGAGCAGGCCTTTGAGGCGCTCTTCGAACTCGCCGCGGTACTTGGCGCCAGCGATCAGCGCGCCCATGTCCAGGGCCAGCAGGCGCTTGCCTTTCAGGCCGTCGGGCACCTCGCCGTTGATGATGCGCTGGGCCAGGCCCTCGGCGATGGCGGTCTTGCCCACGCCGGGCTCGCCGATCAGCACCGGGTTGTTCTTGGTCCGGCGTTGCAGCACCTGGATGGTGCGACGGATCTCGTCGTCACGGCCGATCACCGGGTCCAGCTTGCCTTCCTCGGCGCGCTTGGTCAGGTCGACGGTGTACTTGTCCAGGGCCTGGCGCGATTCCTCGGCGTTGGCGTCGTTCACCGCCGCGCCGCCGCGCAGGTTGTTGATGGCGTTCTCCAGGGCCTTCTTGCTCACGCCCTGGCCGAGCAGCAGCTTGCCGACCTTGCTGTTCTCGTCCATGGCGGCGAGCAGCACCAGTTCGCTGGAGATGAACTGGTCGCCCTTCTGCTGGGCCAGGCGATCGGCCTGGTTGAGCAGGCGCGCCAGGTCCTGGGACATGTTCACGTCACCGGTCGGATTCTGGATTTTCGGCAGCTGGTCGAGCTCCTTGGTCAACGCCTTGCGCAGGCTGTTGATGTCGAAGCCGACCTGCATCAGCAGCGGCTTGATCGAGCCGCCCTGCTGGTCGATCAGCGCCTGCAGCAGGTGCAGAGGCTCGATGGCCGGGTGGTCCATGCCCACGGCCAGGGATTGGGAGTCGGATAACGCGAGTTGCAGCTTGCTGGTCAGTCGGTCTATTCGCATGGGGGATACCTTCCTTTAAAGGGCAGGCGGAGCGATGGACAGCACCTGTAATGAAGAACCTGCCTGAGATGACCAATAGATAAGGGTGATTCTGGAAGATTCAAGCGTAGCGGGGTTGACGGGGGTCAGCTGCCGGGGAGATGGCCGGGGGCGCTTTGCGCCCCTTTCGCGACACAAGGCCGCTCCTACAGAGGATTGCACTCCCCCTGTAGGAGCGGCCTTGTGCCGCGAAAGGGCTGCAAAGCAGCCCCCGACGTCCTTATGGCTGCAACCAGACCAACGAAGCAAAGCGCCCACCCTGCGGGGTGCGACGATAGGAGAAGAAGCGTGGATCGCTGACCGTGCAGAACCCTCCACCATAGACAGCGGTAACGCCACGCGCCGCCAGGCGGATCCGCGCCAGCTGGTAGATATCGGCCATCAGCTTGCCCGGGCGCTCGCCCTCGACAAACGCCTCAGCCGCCTCGGGATGTACGGCGGTGAAGGCATCGCGCACTTCCAGCCCCACCTCGAACGCCTGCGGCCCAATCGCAGGCCCCAGCCACACCATTACCTCTTCAGGCGCCAGCGCCAGGCTGTCGAGGGTGGCCTCCAGCACGCCACCGGCCAGCCCGCGCCAGCCGGCATGGGCTGCCGCCACTCGGGTACCGGCGCGGTCGCAAAACAGGGCAGGCAGACAATCGGCGGTCATCACGGTACAGGCGATGCCCGGCTGGTCGGTCCAGCTGGCATCGGCTTCGGTAACCACGGCGGGATCGGCATCCGCCACCACCAACCCGTGCACCTGCTTGAGCCAGGCGGGCTGGATGGCGAATTCGTCGCTCAGGCGACGACGGTTCTCGGCGACCGCCTGCGGGTCATCGCCCACATGGTCGCCAAGATTGAAGGATTCATAGGGCGGCAGGCTGACGCCGCCCTCGCGGGTGGTGACGCAGGCGCGAACCGAGGCCGGGGCCGGCCAGTCGGGGAGGATCAGCGACTGCGCCAAGCCACTCATCCGATGAAGCTCTCGCGGTCCTGGTCGAGCAGCGACAGCAGCCACTGGAAGTCGTCCGGCAACTCCGACTTCCATTCCATGCGCTCACCCGTGGTCGGGTGGTCCAGCGCCAGGAAGCGCGCGTGCAGGGCCTGACGCGGGAAGTGCTTGACCGCCTCGACCATGGCCACGCTGGCGGCCGGCGGGATGCGGAAACGTGCACCATAGGTCTGGTCGCCGACCAGCGGGTAGCCGACATGGGCCATGTGCACACGGATCTGGTGGGTACGGCCGGTTTCCAGCTTGACCCGCACATGGGTGTGCGAACGGAAGCGCTTGAGCACGCGGTAGTGGCTAACGGCCGGCTTGCCGCCCTCGGTCACCGCCATGCGCTGACGCTCGCCACCGTGACGGCCGATCGGCGCGTCGATCTTGCCGCCGGCGATCACCACGCCGACCACGATGCACTCGTAGATACGGCTGACCGAACGCTTTTGCAGCTGGTCGACGAGGTTGGTCTGCGCCTGCAGGGTCTTGGCCACCACCATCAGACCGGTGGTGTCCTTGTCCAGGCGGTGCACGATGCCGGCGCGCGGCACGTTGACGATGTCCGGGACATGGTGCAGCAGGGCGTTGAGCAAGGTGCCGTCGGGGTGACCGGCCGCCGGGTGGACCACCAGCCCGGCGGGCTTGTTGATCACCAGGATCTGGTCGTCCTCGTAGACGATGTCCAGCTCGATGTCCTGAGCCACCCATTCGCCCTGGGCCTCCTGCTCGGCTTCAAGGGCCAGGATGGAGCCGGTGTGGACGGTGTCGCGCGGTCGCAGCACCGCGCCATCGACGGTCAGGCGGCCATCTTTGATCCACGAGGACAGGCGCGAACGCGAGTACTCGGCGAACAATTGGGCGGCGACCTGGTCGAGGCGTTGGCCGCCCAGTTCGGACGGGACCTCTGCGCTAAGTTGAATGATCTCGGACATGCTCGAATCGACGGGCGTTCAGCCTTTGGTTTCGGCTGCGCGCTTGTGGTTAAATACGGCTTCTTTTGCCCCGGGGTTTGGCCGGGGGCGCTCATCATAACAGGACGGCACCGCCCAAGACAGCGGCCGTCAAAGGGACGCAAGCCGCCATGCAAGTGAAACACCTGCTGCTGATCGCCATCCTCGGGCTCACCGCTGCCTGTTCCTCGAACAAGGAAGTCATTGACGAGAACCTCAGCGAGGCCGAGCTGTACCAGCAGGCGCAGGCCGACCTGGACAACTCCAGCTACACCAGCGCCGTGAACAAGCTCAAGGCCCTGGAATCGCGCTACCCGTTCGGCCGCTACGCCGACCAGGCCCAGCTCGAGCTGATCTACGCCAACTACAAGAACTCCGAGCCCGAGGCCGCCAAGTCCGCCGCCGAGCGCTTCATCCGCCTGCACCCGCAGCACCCGAACGTCGACTACGCCTACTACCTCAAAGGCCTGACCTCGTTCGACCAGGACCGTGGCCTGCTGGCGCGATTCCTGCCGCTGGACATGACCAAGCGTGACCCGGGCGCCGCCCGCGACTCGTACAACGAGTTCGCCCAGCTGACCAGCCGCTTCCCCAACAGCCGCTACGCCCCGGACGCCAAGCAGCGCATGATCTACCTGCGCAACCTGCTGGCCTCCTACGAAATCCACGTGGCCAACTACTACCTGAGCCGCGAGGCCTATGTGGCCGCCGCCAACCGTGGCCGCTACGTGGTCGAGAACTTCCAGGAAACCCCGTCGGTGGGCGATGGCCTGGCGGTAATGGTCGAGTCGTACCAGCGCATGCACCTGGACGAACTGGCGGCCACCAGCCTCGAGACCCTCAAGCTCAACTACCCGGACCACCCGAGCCTGGTCGATGGCCAGTTCGTCGCCAAAGTGGATGAAAACGGCAACCGTTCGTGGTTGTCCAAGGCCACCCTGGGCCTGATCGACACCCAGGCGCCACTGCCGCCGGGCGAGACCCGCGCCAACCAGGACGTGGTCAAGCAGTTCCAGGATGCCCGCTCCGAGATGCCGGAAGAGCTGCTGCCCAAGGACGAGAACGGCGACCCGATCCTGCCGGAAGGTCCGAAGGAAGCCGAGAAGGACCGTTCGTGGTTCAGCTACATGACCTTCGGTCTGTTCGACTGATACCACGCACGCAAAGAAAGGGAGGCCCGAGGCCTCCCTTTTTTCATGCCTGCGTCCTAGACTGTCGGCTTCTTTTCTCGACAAGCTGGACACCATGGTTCGCCTACTCTTCTGGATCGCCCTGATCGCCGCCGCGTTCTGGCTGTGGCGCAAGTTCAAGACCAGTCAGCAATCACCTGCCGAGCCGCGCCTGCAGGATCCGCTGAAGATGGTGCGCTGCGCCCATTGCGGCGTGCACCTGCCCAATGACCGGGCGTTGCAGCTGGGCAATGAGTGGTATTGCAGCCAGCAGCATCTGGAGCAGGGTCCAGGCCAGCAACGCTAACCGACGCCCTGCACGACCCCTGTAGGAGCGGCCTTGTGTCGCGATAGGGCTGCAAAGCAGCCCCAGGGTTTCAGCGTTGACGCAAAGATCGCCGGGGCCGCTTTGCGGCCCTTTCGCGACACAAGGCCGCTCCTACAGTGACGATGCGCTCAGCCCAACCGCCCCACAGGCGCATACGGCGCCGGATCGATGATCGGCTCGCGCCCCAGCAGCAAATCACCGAACAGCTGGCACGACGCCGGCGCCAGCACCAGCCCGTTGCGGTAATGCCCGCAGTTCAGCCATAGCCCTTCATGCCCCGGCACCGCGCCGATATAGGGGATGCCTTCGGGCGAGCCAGGACGCAGGCCAGCCCAATGCCCCACCACCTCGGCCTCCGCCAGGGCCGGCAGCAACTCCACCGCCGAGGCCTTCAGGCTCTCCAACGCATCCCCGGTCGGGGTCTTGTCGTAGCCGGCATGCTCCAGCGTGCTGCCCACCAGGATATGCCCGTCGCGGCGCGGGATCGCGTAGCGCCCCTTGGCCAGGACCATGCTTGGCAAAAAGTCCTCGGCGCACTTGAACAGGATCATCTGCCCCTTCACCGGCTCCACCGGCAACGTCAGCCCGAGGGTGTGCAGCAGGTCTCCACTCCAGGCACCAGCGCTGAGCACCACGTCATCGGCGGCAATCACACCGTCCCCGGTCTGCACACCCGTGACGCGGTCACCTTCATGGACAAAGCCGGTGATCTGACAATGCTCGCGCAGGGTGACGTTCGGCAGCGCCTGCAGCGCGGCCTTCAGCGACTTCACCAGCCGCGGGTTGCGCACGTTGGCCACGCCCGCCATGTAGATGGCATGGCGGTAACCCGGGCCAAGCACCGGCACGGCGTCGTAGGCCGCCGAGATATCCACCGCGCTGAGCGGGCGATGCTCGCGCGCAGCCCAGGCCAGGGCCTCAGCTTCGTCTTCCAGATCCAGCCAGTACAGCCCGGTGGTGTGCACCTCGGGATCGACCCCGGTGCTGGCGAACAGACGCTCGCCCAGCTGTGGATAAAAATCCTGCGACCAGTGCGCCAGGGCGGTCACCGCCGGGCTGTAGCGCCACGGGTACAGCGGCGAGACGATCCCGCCACCGGCCCAGGACGACTCCCGCCCCACCTCGCCCTGGTCGCACACCACCACCCGGTCGACATCCGCCGCCAGGTTGAACGCGGTCAGCAGGCCGATGACACCGCCGCCGACAATCACTACTTGCTTGCTCATGGTTCGATCCAACACCTGAAGTAATTCCACGGTGCCTGGGCACCTCATGATCTTCAGCTTCCCCAGCACGCCTGGTCGCCCGCGCCCGTGTTATCGCGCACGCCTGCCTGATCGAGCAGGAAGTCGCCGCAGCGGTCATCCGCCATGAAGGCCTCGGGCGCTCGGCTGGCGCGCAGGCTGAACCGGTCAGTGTCGCGCCAGGCCTGCAGGCGGTAGTAGCGGGTGCCAGTGGGCAACACGGTGGTCAGCTGCTCGTTGTCGGCATAACCGCCCACGCGTGCGCGGTGCTGCTCCAGACGCAAAGCCGCGTCCTGCAGCAGGCCGACCGCTTCGCTTCGTGCGGCGCGGCGCACCTGGTCGCTGTAGCTGGGGTAGGCAATCGCTGCCAGCATGCCGATCAGCGCCACGACAATCAATAATTCGATCAGACCAAGGCCGCGCTGCATCTCAGCCCTCCCCCAGGCGCTGGCGCCAGCTGATCCGCTTCACCACACCGTCATCGTCGATGGCATAGACCGCCTCCAGCAGTTGCCGCCCGCGGGTTTGAAGGCTCACCGCGGTCACCCGGACCAGCGTCAGCCTGTCCCCGACGGGCTGACCCGCGACACGCAAGCTGTCTCCCAGGGTTTGCAGGTAAACGAAGCCACTGCGGGTCGCCAGCCAGGGTGGGGCAGGCTGCGTATCAGGTGGACTGGGTGGTGGACAGGCCTGGCAGCGGGCTGGGGTGCTGCCTGCAAGCAGTTCTGCACCCTCGATCAAGGCCGCCTCCGCCTGCTCGAAGGCTCGCGCGCCGGCCAGCTGATCGCCTGCTTGGCGCTGCTGCAAAAACGCCTCGCGCAGGGCCAGGGTTGCCAACAGGCCGAACAGCAGGCTCAAGACCAGCGCCAGCAACAGCACGATGCCACGCTGCCCCGTCACGACCTAGCTCCCGGATTGCGCAGGGCCACGCTCAGAGAATGGTGCTGCTCGAGCCCGTGCTGCCGGTCATGCAAGGTCAGGCGGATATCCAGCCGCTCGCCCTCTCCCGCCTCGACACGGCGGACCTCCAGCGCCCGCACCTGGTCGATGAGGCTGGCATGCTGCGCATTGCTGGTGAGCATCAGGCTGCCGTTGCGCACCCGGTAGGTCACCCGGCGCACCGGCAGCGCCAGCAACTCGCCGTCCCCGACGTGCTGCCCGGGCTGCACCCGCGCCCAACTGCGACAGTCGCTGAGCACGGTCCAGTCCGGTGTGCCGAGCAACCCGGGCAACTCGGCGCCGACCAGGGTCAGGCTGTCGCCGGTGATCGCGATGGGCGAGGCGAAAGCCTGGGCCGCGCCAGGATCGGCGAAGTCCTCGGTTTCAAGGCGCAGGCAACCGAACATCCCCGCCTGGCGGATATCCTCGGCCATTCGCTGCAAGGCCAGGCGCGCGTCATCCTGCAGGCGCGCCGCCGCCCCCTGCAGTTGCCAGGCCTGATGCGCCGAGACGAACACCTGGCCGGCCGCCGCCAGCAGCATCAGGCCCAGTGCCAGGGCCAGCAGTGCCTCGACCAGGCCGAAACCCACTTGCCGATGCCTCATGGCAGCACCCTGCCCTGCACGCTCAGCGACTGCCGCCCCTCTCCCATGCCCGGCCAATCGACATCCAGCACCAGCACGCCCCCGGCCAGGTTCATGCGCCCTTGCGCCGCACCACCGAGCACCTGGATCAGGCGCGACTGCCAGGCCGCTTCCTCGCCCGCCTCGAGCGCCCCGGCAGCCCTGACACGCTCCAACATGCCCTGGGCCAATTGCAACACCTGCGCCTCCCGCCGCGCCCCCTCGACCGCCTGCAGCCCACGCAGTTGCAAGGCCGCCGATGCGAACAGCCCCAGCGCCAGCAGCGTGACGGCCAGCAGCACCTCCAGCAGTGTCATGCCCCCTTCCCTCGCCCCCATAGCTCCTCCTGGGATCTTTCCTAGGCCGCAACCCGAACCGGCCGACTGGCGCCCTTGTTGGGCGTCCTGGAAGCTACAGAGAAGCACTTCCAGGGAGGAATGCAGCGTGGGGCAACAAGGCGTAACACTGATACAAATGATGTTCGCACTGGGCGTGTTGAGCCTTCTGACACACCAGGGCATATCGGCCTACGGCAAGTTCAGCGATGAGCTTTACGTCGGTGCCGTGGCCAGGGAGCTGGCACAGGCCCTGCGTGGCGCCCGTAATCAGGCGGCGCTAAGGCACCAGGCCGTGCTGGTCAGGCCACTGGAGGAGGATTGGAGCAAGGGTTGGCGGGTAGTGCTGGAACAGGATGGCGAACGGTTGCAGGAACATCGCCTGAACAGGCCACTGAGGATCGACACGACCTCGGACCGGGTCGTGAGGTTCAGCGCCCGGGGGGCGCCGCTGGGGGTAGGCTTCGTCGGCGCCACGCTGGACATCTGCCCGCACACCACCCTCGACAGCCGTCATCAGGTGGTGCTCAGCCCCAGTGGCCGGGTCAGCCTGCGCAGCGACGAGGGTCGCCGCTGTGCACGGGACTGACTCAGATAGAGCGGACCCTCAGCTCCTTGGGCATGGAGAAGGTGATGTTCTCCTCGCGCCCGTCGAGCTCTTCGGCGCCGGTCGCGCCCCAGGCCTTGAGCTGGTCGATCACGCCACGCACCAACACCTCGGGCGCCGAGGCGCCGGCGGTGATACCGATGCGCTCGGCCCCGTCGAACCAGCTGCGTTGCAGGTCTTCAGCGCCGTCGATCAGGTAGGCCGGTGTGCTCATGCGCTCGGCCAGCTCGCGCAGGCGGTTGGAGTTGGAGCTGTTGGGGCTGCCGACCACCAATACCACATCGCACTCGTCGGCCAGTTGCTTGACGGCATCCTGGCGGTTCTGGGTGGCGTAGCAGATATCGTCCTTGCGCGGGCCGCCGATGTTCGGGAAGCGTGCGCGCAGGGCGTCGATCACCCGGCTGGTGTCGTCCATCGACAGGGTGGTCTGGGTGACGAAGGCCAGGTGGTCAGGGTTGCGCACCTGCAGCTTGGCGACATCGTCCTCGTCCTCGACCAGGTAGATGGCACCGCCGTTGCTGGCGTCGTACTGGCCCATGGTGCCTTCGACTTCCGGGTGCCCCTCGTGGCCGATGAGGATGGTCTCACGGCCGTCGCGGCTGTACTTGGCAACCTCGATATGCACCTTGGTCACCAGCGGGCAGGTCGCGTCGAACACCTTCAGGCCACGGCCGGCGGCTTCCTGGCGCACGGCCTGGGAAACGCCGTGGGCGCTGAAGATGACAATGACGTCGTCCGGCACCTGGTCCAGCTCTTCGACGAAGATCGCGCCACGATTGCGCAGGTCCTCGACCACGAACTTGTTGTGCACCACTTCGTGACGCACGTAGATCGGCGGGCCGAAGACTTCCAGGGCGCGGTTGACGATCTCGATCGCCCGGTCGACCCCCGCGCAGAAGCCGCGCGGGTTGGCGAGTTTGATTTGCATGCTCGGCTCCAGGCTCACACGGCCTTCACGTCGAGGATCTGCACCTCGAAGTTCAGGGTCTTGCCAGCCAGTGGATGGTTGAAATCGATGGTCACCTGGTTGTCGTCGAATGCCTTGACCACGCCCGGAAGCTCAGTGTTGGCGGCGTCGTTGAAGATCACCAGCAGCCCTTCGGACAGCTCCATGCCTTCGAACTGCGAGCGCGGCATCACCTGCACGTTCTGAGGGTTGTGCTGGCCGAAGGCGTTCTCCGGGGCGATGCTCAGCTTGCGCTGGTCACCGGCCTTGAAGCCGAACAGGGCATTCTCGAAGCCCGGCAGCAGATTGCCGTCGCCGACCTTGAACACGGCCGGAGCCTTGTCGAAGGTGCTGTCGACGGTGTCGCCGTTTTCCAGGTGCAGCGCGAAGTGCAGGGTGACTTCGGTGTTCTGGCCGATGCGGGTCTCAGTCATGGACGGCTTCCTCGGACTTCTTGCTCTTGAACATGTCCAGCGCCAGCATCACCGCGCCCACGGTGATTGCGCTGTCGGCCAGGTTGAAGGCCGGGAAGTAGTAGCGGTTCTGCCAGTGCACCAGGATGAAATCGACCACATGGCCCAGCACGACGCGGTCGTACAGGTTGCCCAGCGCGCCGCCCAGCACCAGGGCCAGGGCCACGGCCAGCCAGGTCTCGTTGCGCCCCAGGCGCTTGAGCCAGACCACCAGCACGGCGCTGACCACCACGGCGATCAGCGCGAACAGCCAGCGCTGCCAGCCGGAGCTGTCGGCCAGGAAGCTGAACGCCGCGCCAGTGTTGTAGGCCAGGGTCCAGCTGAAGTAGTCGGGGATGACCACGATCTGCTGGTACATGGTCAGCGCGCTGTCGAAGTACAGCTTGGTAGCCTGGTCGAGGACCAGGACCACCAGGCTCAGCCAGAGCCAGGCAAGGCGCCCGAAGCGCCCTGCAGGAGCATTAGGCATAGTGGCGCACCTCGCCCGAACCGCTCAGGTTGTCGACGCAACGGGCACAGATTTCCGGATGCTCCGGGTGGCTGCCCACGTCGGCGCGGAAGTGCCAGCAACGGCCGCACTTGGCATGGCCGGACTTGACCACTTTCAGCTTGAGGCCTTCGACTTCGGTTGTCACGGCGTCGGCTGGCGCCTGGACGAACGGCACCACGCTGGCCGCCGAGGTGATCAGCACGAAGCGCAGCTCGTCGCCCAGCTTGTTCAGGTCGGCGGTCAGGCCCTCTTCGGCGAACAGGGTGACTTCGGCCTGCAGGTTGCCACCGATGACCTTGGCGGTACGCTGGTTCTCCAGCTCCTTGTTGACCGCGGCCTTGACGGCCATCACGCGGTCCCAGTAGGCACGGTCCAGCTCGGCGTCGGCCGGCAGCTCGGCCAGGCCCTGGTACCAGGTGTTGAGCATCACCGACTCGTTGCGCTCGCCCGGCAGGTACTGCCAGATCTCGTCGGCGGTGAACGCCAGGATCGGCGCGATCCAGCGCACCAGGGCCTCGCTGATGTGGTACAGCGCGGTCTGGCACGAACGGCGGGCGACACTGTTGGCGCCGGTGGTGTACTGGCGGTCCTTGATGATGTCGAGGTAGAAGCCGCCCAGCTCCTGCACGCAGAAGTTGTGGATCTTCGAGTAGACGTTCCAGAAACGGTACTCGCTGTAGTGCTCTTCCAGCTCGCGCTGCAGCAGCAGGGTGCGGTCAACCGCCCAACGGTCCAGGGCCAGCATGTCTTCAGCCGGCAGCAGGTCGCGGGCCGGGTCGAAGCCAGACAGGTTCGAGAGCAGGAAGCGCGCGGTGTTGCGGATGCGGCGATAGGCATCGGCGCTGCGCTGCAGGATCTGCTCGGAAACCGCCATCTCGCCGGAGTAGTCGGTGGCCGAGACCCACAGGCGCAGGATGTCGGCACCCAGGGTGTCGTTGACTTTCTGCGGCTCGATGGTGTTGCCCAGCGACTTGGACATCTTGCGGCCGTTCTCGTCCACGGTGAAGCCGTGGGTCAGCAGCTCGCGGTAAGGCGCGTGGCCGTCGATGGCGCAACCGGTCAGCAAGGATGAGTGGAACCAGCCGCGGTGCTGGTCGGAGCCTTCCAGGTACAGGTCGGCGCGCGGGCCGGTGGCGTGGCCGATGTCGTGGGAGCCGCGCAGCACGTGCCAATGGGTGGTGCCGGAGTCGAACCACACATCGAGGGTGTCGGTGATCTTGTCGTACTGGCCGGCTTCGTCACCGAGCAGCTCGGCGGCGTCCAGCTTGAACCAGGCCTCGATGCCTTCCTGCTCGACGCGCTTGGCGACTTCTTCCATCAGCTCGACGGTGCGCGGGTGCAGTTCGCCGGTCTGCTTGTCAAGGAAGAACGGAATCGGCACGCCCCAGTTGCGCTGACGCGAGATGCACCAGTCCGGACGGTTGGCGATCATCGAGTGCAGGCGCGCCTGGCCCCAGGCCGGGACGAACTTGGTCTCTTCGATGGCCTTGAGCGCGCGCTCGCGCAGCGGCTCGCCGGTGCTCGGCTGCTTGTCCATGCCGACGAACCACTGCGCGGTGGCGCGGTAGATCAGTGGGGTCTTGTGGCGCCAGCAGTGCATGTAGCTGTGGCTGATGGTCTCGGTGTGCATCAGCGCGCCGACTTCGCTGAGCTTTTCAACGATGGCCGGGTTGGCCTTCCAGATGAACTGGCCGCCGAAGAACGGCAGCGACTCGACGTACACGCCGTTGCTCTGCACCGGGGTGAGGATGTCGTCGTTGACCATGCCGTAACGCTTGCAGGTGACGAAGTCGTCTTCACCGTAGGCCGGCGAGGAGTGCACCACGCCGGTACCGGCGCCCAGTTCGACGTAGTCGGCCAGGTAGATCGGCGACAGACGGTCGTAGAACGGGTGGCGGAAGTTGATCAACTCCAGGGCCGAACCCGGGGCGGTGGCGATGATCGAGCCTTCCAGGTTGTAGCGCTTGAGGCACGACTCGACCAGCTCTTCGGCCAGCACCAGCAGGCGCTCGCCGGTATCGACCAGGGCGTACTTGAAGTCCGGGTGGATGTTCAGCGCCTGGTTGGCCGGGATGGTCCACGGGGTGGTGGTCCAGATCACGATGGCGGCGGGCTTGGCCAGCGCGCCCAGGCCGAAGGCGGCGGCCAGCTTGTCGGCATCGGCCACCGGGAAGGCGACGTCGATGGTCTGGGATTTCTTGTCGGCGTACTCGACCTCGGCTTCAGCCAGCGCCGAGCCGCAATCGAAGCACCAGTTCACGGGCTTGAGGCCCTTGAACACGAAGCCCTGCTTGACCATCTCGGCCAGGGCGCGGATTTCACCGGCCTCGTTGGCGAAGTTCATGGTCTTGTACGGGTTGTCCCAGTCGCCCAGCACGCCCAGGCGGATGAACTCGGTCTTCTGTCCTTCGATCTGCTCGGCGGCATACTCGCGGCACAGCTCACGGGTGCGGTCGGCGGTCAGGTGCTTGCCGTGGGTGACCTCGACCTTGTGCTCGATCGGCAGGCCGTGGCAGTCCCAGCCCGGCACGTACGGCGCATCGAAGCCGGACAGGGTCTTGGAGCGGACGATCATGTCCTTGAGAATCTTGTTCAGCGCATGACCGATGTGGATCTTGCCGTTGGCATAGGGCGGGCCGTCGTGCAGGACGAACTTCGGACGATCCTTGCCAATTTCGCGCAACTTACCGTACAGGCCAATACTGTCCCAGCGCTGCAGGATCTGCGGTTCGCGCTGAGGCAGGCCGGCCTTCATGGGGAAGGCGGTGTCCGGAAGGTTAAGCGTGGCTTTGTAGTCGGTCATTTCAGGCTCTTCGTTAGCGGTTGAGCGTGCCAGTGGGCACGTGCGGCGGCGATGTCCGCGTCGATCGCCGACTTCAGCGCCTCCAGGGAGGCGAAACGCTGCTCTTCACGCAGCTTGTGGTGGAATTCCACCGTCAGGCGCCGGCCATACAGGTCGCCGGCGTAGTCCAGGAGATGAATCTCCAGGTGAGGACGCCCGTCACCGGCAACGGTGGGACGCACTCCGATATTGCCGACACCCGGCCAGGCCTTGCCGTCGATCTCGATGCTGGCCAGGTAGACCCCGGACAGCGGCACACGACGGCGCTTGAGCTGGATGTTGGCGGTGGGGGTGCCGAGCTGGCGGGCCAGCTTCTGGCCATGCAGCACGCGCCCGGTGATACGGTATGGACGCCCCAGCAGGTGCTCGGCCAGCTCGAAGTTGCCTTCGGCCAGGGCCTTGCGCACTTCGGTGCTGCTGACCCGCAGGCCGTCCTGGATCACGGTATTGGCCGCCTCGACGCTGAAGCCGTGGCGTTTGCCGGCTTCGGTGAGGAAGACGAAGTCGCCGGCACGGTCGCAACCGAAGCGGAAGTCGTCGCCCACTTCGAGATGGCGTACGCCCAGGCCATCGACCAGCACCGCCTTGACGAACTGTTCGGCGCTGAGCTGGCTCAGGCGCTGGTTGAACGACAGGCACAGCACCCGATCGATGCCCTCGCCGGCCAGCAGCTCGACCTTGTCGCGCAGGCGGGCCAGGCGCGCCGGGGCGCTCTGCGGGGCGAAGTACTCGCGCGGCTGCGGCTCGAAGATCACCACGCAGGTGGGCAGGCCCAGTTCCTGACCGCGTTCGCGCAGGCGTGCGAGGATCGCCTGGTGGCCGCGGTGGACCCCGTCGAAGTTGCCAATGGTGGCGACACAGCCCCGGTGCTCGGGGCGCAGGTTGTGAAGACCTCGAACCAGCTGCATAACGCGCTTCTTGCTCATAAAGTGGCCGATTATAACCACACCCGGGCGCTGGTGACAGGCAGCAGCGCCCCCATGGGGCGTGGAATGCGAAAAACCGACGCCTGACCCCTTGCGCGCCTCAGTGCAACGCCTTGCGGGCGAAATGCCGTGGACGGAAACCACACAGGTACAGGCAACCAAAGTAGGTCACCACGCCCGCCGCGATCAGGCCGCCGAGGCGCAGGAAGCGCGCGAGCATGTTGCCCTGCTCCCAGGCCGGCAGGTAGTGCATGCCCAGCAGCAGCACGCCCGACATCAGGGTCACGGCCAGCACCAGCTTGAGCAGGAACGCCATCCAGCCCGGCTGCGGCTGGAACAGTTGCTGGCTGCGCAGCTTCCAGTACAGCAGGCCGGCGTTCAGGCACGCGCCCAGGCTGATGGCCAGGGCCAGCCCGGCATGGGCCAGCGGGCCGATCAGCACCAGGTTGAGCAACTGGGTGCAGACCAGGGTGAAGACTGCGATCTTCACCGGCGTGCGGATATTCTGCTGCGCATAGAAGCCAGGTGCCAGTACCTTGACCAGGATGATCGCCAGCAGGCCCACCGAATAGGCGATCAGGGCGCGCTGGGTCATGGCAGCGTCGAAGGCGGTGAACTTGCCGTACTGGAACAGCGCCACGGTCAGCGGTTCAGCGAGGATGGCCAGGGCCAGGGTGCAGGGCAGCACCAGCAGGAAGCATAGGCGCAGGCCCCAGTCGAGGATCCGCGAATACTCCTCACGGTCCTTGTTGGCATAGGTCTTGGCCAGGGTCGGCAGCAGGATGGTGCCCAGGGCCACGCCGAGCACGCCGGAGGGCAGCTCCATCAGGCGGTCGGCGTAGTACATCCACGACACCGAGCCTGCCACCAGGAACGAGGCGAAGATGGTGTTGATGATCAGCGAGATCTGGCTCACCGAAACCCCGAGGATGGCCGGCAGCATCTGCTTGAGCACGCGCCACACCCCGGTGTCGCGCAGGTTCAGACGCGGCAGCACAAGCATGCCGATCTTTTTCAGCGCTGGCAGCTGGTACAGCAGCTGCGCCAGGCCACCGGCCAGCACGCCCCAGCCCAGGGCCATGATTGGCGGGTCGAAGTACGGCGTCAGCAGCACGGCGAAGGCGATCATCGCCAGATTGAGCAGCGTGGGGGTGAACGCCGGCACGCTGAAGCGGTTCCAGGTGTTGAGGATCGCGCCGACCAGCGACGACAGCGAGATCAGCAATATATAAGGAAACGTGACCCGCAGCAGCGAGGTGGTCAGCTCGTACTTTTCCGCGCTGTCGACAAAGCCCGGCGCGGTGGCCCAGACCACCCACGGCGCGGCGAGGATGCCGATCACCGTGACCAGGGCCAGGACCAGGGTCAGCAGGCCGCTTACATAGGCGATGAAGGTACGGGTGGCCTCCTCGCCCTGCTGGGTCTTGTACTCGGCCAGGATCGGCACGAAGGCCTGGGAGAAGGCTCCCTCGGCGAAGATCCGCCGCAGCAGGTTGGGTAGCTTGAAGGCGATGAAGAAGGCGTCGGTGGCGATGCCGGCGCCGAACACCCGCGCCAGGATGGTATCGCGGACGAAGCCGAGCACCCGGGAAATCATGGTGATGGAGCTGACCGCGGCCAGGGATTTGAGCAGGTTCATCGAAAAGTTTCACGCCAGGGACAGAGGGCGCTGCCAGACAGCGTCCGAATGTGCGATACTCCCGCGCCTTCGCAGGGGAGCCAAAAAATCCCGAGTTTACAGGTCGTGCGGCAGAAAGGAATATTTCCCTCCTGTTGGCTCACCACTCGGCGGAACCCTGCAGGTGGCCTTGACATCCGCTCGACTCATCGGCATGATTCGCGGCCTATTTTGTTTGCTATTTACCTAAAGTCTTTCGAGGAGCTCGACGGTGGCCAACTCACCTTCCGCCAAGAAACGTGCAAAACAGGCTGAGAAGCGTCGCAGCCACAACGCCAGCCTGCGTTCCATGGTCCGCACCTACATCAAGAATGTAGTCAAAGCCATCGACGCAAAAGACGCCGAAAAAGCGCAAGCCGCTTACGTTCTGGCTGTACCTGTAATCGACCGTATGGCCGACAAGGGTATCATCCACAAGAACAAAGCTGCTCGCCACAAAGGCCGTCTGAATGGCCACATCAAGGCGCTGAAAGAAGCTGCAGCTGCCTAAGCGACGTTCTTGTCGAAAAAACCGACCCTAGGGTCGGTTTTTTTATGCCTGTGATTTCTTGCCGGCAACACCCTCTCTACCTCTGTAGGAGCGGCCTCGTGCCGCGAAAGGGCTGCGTAGCAGCCCCAGGGTTTGTGTATTAATGCAACGATCGCAGGGGCCGCTATGCGGCCCTTTCGCGGCACAAGGCCGCTCCTACAGGCACCAGATCACTTACCGATCTGAATCTTCGGTGCCCACTCCAGCCAGGCATCCTCGGCCTTGTCGAACAAAGCGAAGGTCTGTTGTGGCCGAGCAGGATTGCCCATCTGCTCGCCGTCCGGCGTGGCAAAGGCGATCCCGCCCTCGATCAGGGTCTCCACCGACTCGGTGCGCACCGTGGCGCCCTTGAACAGGCCCCAGTCGAAGCCGAACCCACTGCTGTTCCAGAAACGGCTGCCGCCACGTACCAGCCCGGCGTAACGCGGTTCGATCAGGATGTGGATAAGTACCCGGTCGGCGGTCTGGCCCAGTTCAAAGCCGGTGACCTTGCCCACCGTGACCTCTCGATAGGTGACCGGTACACCCGGCTTGATCGAGCCACGGCGCGCCGCGCTCAGGGTCAACGGCAGGCCGACCTCCTCGCCTTTGACTTCCGGCGCATCGCTCAGGGCGATGAAATCACGCTGCGGCCCCTTGTCCTTGAGCGCTGGCAGCACCTCCAGGTACTGGCCGCCGATCAAGGTATCGAGGTTCTGGGTACGCACCAGGCCCAAGGCCGGCTTGACCACCCAGAACTGAGTGCCGGTACGGGCGATACGCTCGGCCGCCTGGGTAATCCGCGCACGCAGCACCACGGCCTGCAGGTCGCTGGTCAGGTCGACGCTTTCGACACTGCCCACATCCAGGCCGCGGAAACGGATCGGCGTGCCCGGCTTCAGCCCTTCGGCACGATCGACACGGATGGTGATCAGGGTGCCGGCACGGTTGGCCGCATCCTGACTTTCATGCAGGCGGAAGCGTGGGATGCGGCGCTTGAGCGGCACATCCGGTTTCGGCGTATCGAAGGCGATACCACCGGCCATCAGCGTCTGCAGCGACTCGCTCTTGACCTGGATCCCCGACAGCCCGCCAGTCAGGGTGATGCCGCTGGCATTCCAGAAGCGCGAGGAGCCGTTGACCAGGTTCTCGTATTCCTTCTCGATATGCACCCCGATCAGGATGCGCTTGCTGTTGCGGGCGAACTGATAGCTCTGCACGCTACCCACGCGCACCTGGCGATACATCACCGGGCTGCCCACTTCCAGCGAGCCCAGGGTATCGGCGAACAGCACCATGTGTCGGCCCGGCGCCTTCAGGTCCAGCGGCGGCGCCTTGGGTCGCGCCTCGAACTCGCGCAGGGGCTTGGCGCCTGGCTCACCCGGGCGCACAGCAATGTAGTTACCCTTAACCAAAGCCTCTAGGCCGGTGATGCCGGCAAGCGAGATGGACGGTTTGACCACCCAGAACTGAGTACCTTCGACCAGGTAGTCCTCGGCCAGCGGGTCCAGAGTCAGCTCGGCAATGGCGGTGGAGAGGTCGCCTTCGACTTTCAGATCCTTCAGCGACCCCACCTGGATACCTTTGTACAGCACCGGCGTGCGGCCCTTCTGCAGCCCCTCGAAGTCGCTGAGCTTGACCTTGACCCGGATGCCAGCCTGGGCGGCATCGAAGTCTTCGTACAGACGGAACGGCAGGCTCGGATCGGTGGGTGGGCTGTCCTTGCGGTTCTCCGGCGTGGCGAAGGCGATGCCGCCGGCGACGATGCTTGAGAGCGATTCGGTGCGCACCTTCACGCCGGACAGGTCGGCGTCGATGCTGACCCCGCTGGCGTTCCAGAACCGTGTGTGCTTGCGCACCAGGCTGGCGTACGCGGGCGCAATGAATACCTTGATCTCGACCGTACCTTGGTCCTCGGACAGGCGATAGCTCTTCACACGCCCAACCTGGATCTGCTTGTAGAACACCGGGCTGTCACGATTGAGCGAACCCAAGCGCTCGGCCTTGAGAGTGAGGTGCAGGCCCGGCTCGGTATCCGATAACGGCGGGGCTTCCTTGAGCGCGGTGAAACGCTTGGTCAGATCGCCCTCCCCCGGGTCGACGGCGATATAGTTGCCCGAAACCAGCGTCTCCAGCCCCGAAATGCCGGCCAGGCTGACACTTGGCTTCACCAGCCAGAAGCGCGTGCCCTTGGTCAGGTGAGGCCCTGCCTCCTTGCGCATCTCGATGGTGGCGACCACACCGCGGTTTTCCCCCTTGTCATCCAGCACCAGGGCGATGACCTTGCCCACCGACATGCCCTTGTAGATGACCTCGGTCTTGTTGGCGACGATGCCCTCGCCGCTCTCGAAGCGCACCTGGATCTCGATGCCGGCATCGCGATAGGCCTGCCAGGCCAGCCAGCCGCCGATCGCCAGGGCAATCAGCGGCAGGATCCAGATGGCCGACCAGTTCGAAGCAGGCCGGGTTTTAGCCGTAGGCAAATCACTCATGGTCGTCATCCGACTCCGTGTTATCCCAGATCAGTCGGGGATCGAAAGTTAAAGCTGCGAGCATCGTCAGGATCACCACGGTGGCGAAGGCGACGGCGCCCAGGTTGGCTTCGACACTGGCAATGCGGCCGAAATTCACCACCGCCACCAGGATGGCGATAACGAAGATGTCCAGCATCGACCAGCGACCGATGAATTCGATGAAGCGGTACATCAGGATGCGCTGGCGCGCTGAGAGCGGCTGGTGGCGCTGCACCGAGTACAACAGCAGGGCGATGCCGACCAGCTTGAAGGTCGGCACCAGGATGCTGGCGATGAACACCACTGCGGCGATCGGCAGCATGCCATGCTTCATCAAAGTGATGACCCCAGACATGATGGTGTCCGGGCTGCCCTGGCCGAGCGCGCTGACGGTCATGATCGGCAGCACGTTGGCCGGGATATACAGCACCATGGCCGTGATCAGCAGCGCCCAGGTGCGCACGATGCTGTTCGGCCGCCGGGCATGCACCACCGCGCCGCAGCGGGTGCAGACCTGCGAGGCACTGTCGTGCGCCTGGCGGTTCAGCTCGTGACATTCATTGCAGACCAGGATGCCTGCATCAATCGCCCGCATGGACATCCTCCCCCGACAAGGCCACCCAGATCTGGTGCGGCGACATGACCACCTCGAGCCATACCTGCACCAGCAACAGGCTGATGAAGCAGAACAGGCCCAGGCCGATACCCAGTTCGGCCAGGTCGACCAACTTGACGATGGCCACCAGCACGCCCATGAAGTAGACCTCGAGCATGCCCCACTCGCGCAGGTGGTGATAGATACGATAGATCAGCAGGCCGTAGCTGCGGCCGACATCCAGGCGGATGCTCAGCAGCACCAACAGCTGGCAGAGCAGCTTGAGCAGAGGGATGGCCATGCTGCACAGGAACACCACCACGGCGATGCCGCGCATCTCTGAATCGTACAGGCCAAGCACACCGCTCCAGACGGTGTCGTCGGAGGTTTGGCCGAGCAGGTGCAACTGCATGATCGGCAGGAAGTTGGCCGGCACGTACAGCAGCAACGCGGTCAGGACCAGGGCCAGGCTGCGGTTGATCAAGTTGTGGCGATGGGCGTACAGCTCGTAGCCGCAGCGCGGGCACAGGGCCTTCTCGTCATTTTGCAGCGTGGTCTTGCGCATCAGCAGGTCACACTCGTGGCAGGCCACGAGTTCGTCCAGCGGCAGCTGCGCGAGCGCTTCGGGATCGACAGGGTTGGGCATAAGGGGGTTCTGAATGGATGCGTCGGCTCTATTCTAGTGTTCCGACTCGAATTGTGGGAGATGGCCGTTATGAGGAACTGTATCGGCGTTCGAGTCACATTTTCCGCAGACAACGCTACCCCCCTGTAGGAGCGGCCTTGTGTCGCGAAAGGGCTGCGAAGCAGACCCAGGATTTCAGTGTTGATGCAGAGATTGCCGGGGCCGCTTTGCGGCCCTTTCGCGACACAAGGCCGCTCCTACAGGGGGGCGGTATTGGCTTTGATAGCGCA
>NZ_JAZDCT010000030.1:0-76165 GCF_036324045.1 Pseudomonas carassii
GCCTCGAAGGTATTCAACTGATCTCAGCCCAGGGCCATCATGTCATCGAGCTCGTTCCGCCATTCATTGCGTCGCCTGTGGGGCCAAGACAAGTTCAGCTACGCCATCCGCGTGACCATCGCCCTCACCGGCAGCATGGCCTGGTGCTGGTATCAGAACGAGATGAGCCTGCTCATCCCGTTGTTCCTTGGCATCATCGCCAGCGCCCTGGCCGAGACCGACGATGGCTGGCAGGGCCGACTCAGCGCCCTGCTGGTGACCCTGGGCTGCTTCGCCATCGCCGCGCTGTCGGTCGAGCTGCTGTTCCCCTACCCCTGGATCTTCGCCGTCGCCCTGGCCCTGGCGGCGTTTTCCCTGACCATGCTCGGGGCCCTGGGCGAACGCTACGGGGCAATCGCCTCGGCCACGCTGATCCTGTCGGTCTACACCATGATCGGCGTCGACCAGCGCGGCGGTGAAGTCAGCGACTTCTGGCACGAGCCGTTGCTGCTGGTGGCGGGGGCAGCCTGGTACGGGCTGCTGTCGGTGCTGTGGCAGGCGCTGTTCTCCAACCAACCGGTGCAGCAGAGCCTGGCCAAGCTGTTCTTCGAGCTGGGCACCTACCTCAAGCTCAAGGCCAGCCTGTTCGAGCCGGTGCGCACCCTCGACGTCGAGGCCACGCGCCTGGAGCTGGCCAAGCAGAATGGCAAGGTTGTGGCGGCGCTCAACGCGGCCAAGGAAATCATCCTGCACCGGGTCGGCAACAGCCAACCCAACTCCAAGGTCAGCCGCTACCTCAAGCTGTACTTCCTGGCCCAGGACATCCATGAGCGGGTCAGCGCCTCGCACTACCCCTACAACGCGCTGACCGACGCCTTCTTCCACAGCGACGTGATGTTCCGCTGCCAGCGCCTGCTGCGCAAACAAGGCTCATCCTGCCAGGAACTGGCCCGCTCGATCCGCCTGCGCCAGCCCTTCGTGCTCGCCAGCGGCTACCCCGAGGCCCTGGAAGACCTCAATGCCTCGCTCGAGCACCTGCGCATCCAGAGCAACCCGGCCTGGCGCGGCCTGCTGCGCTCGCTGCGGGCACTGGCCGCCAACCTGGCCACACTCGACCGACTGCTCAGCGCCGCAAGCAACCCGGACAGCCTGGCCGATGCCAGCGACAGCAGCCTGCTCGACCGCTCGCCACGCAACCTCAAGGACGTGTGGAAACGCCTGCGCACCCAGCTGACGCCGACCTCGCTGCTGTTCCGTCATGCCCTGCGCCTGTCGCTGGCGCTGTCGGTGGGCTATGGCATGGTGCACCTGATCCACCCGACCCAGGGCTACTGGATCATCCTCACCACGCTGTTCGTCTGCCAGCCCAACTATGGCGCGACCCGGCGCAAGCTGGTGCAACGGATCTTCGGCACCGCCATCGGCCTGACCGTGGGCTGGGCGCTGTTCGACCTGTTCCCCAACCCGATCATCCAGTCGCTGTTCGCGGTGGTCGCCGGGGTGGTGTTCTTCGTCAACCGCACCACCCGCTACACCCTGGCCACGGCGGCGATCACCCTGATGGTGCTGTTCTGCTTCAACCAGATCGGCGATGGCTACGGCCTGTTCCTGCCACGCCTGTTCGATACCCTGGTGGGCAGCCTGATCGCCATTCTCGCGGTGTTCCTGTTCCTGCCCGACTGGCAGGGCCGGCGACTGAACAAGGTGCTGGCCAACACCCTGGCCTGCGCCAGCGAGTACCTGCGCCAGATCATGCAGCAGTACGCCCACGGCAAGCGCGACGACCTGGCCTATCGCCTGGCCCGGCGCAACGCGCACAACGCCGACGCGGCATTGTCCACCACCTTGGCCAACATGCTGATGGAGCCGGGGCACTTCCGTAAGGAAGCCGATGTCGGCTTCCGCTTCCTGGTGCTGTCACACACCTTGCTCAGCTATCTCTCGGGGCTCGGGGCGCACCGCGACACCGCGCTGCCGGCCGAGGTCCACGAGCAACTGATCGATGGCGCCGGACGGAGCCTGGCCAGCAGCCTAGATGAAATCGCCAATGGTTTGGCGGCGCGCTTGCCGGTGGCGATCCACAGCGATGCCGAAGAAGCCCTGGCCAATGCGCTGGAGCAGATGCCGGATGAGTTGGACGAGCATCAGCGGTTGGTGCAGACGCAACTGGCGCTGATCTGCCGGCAACTGGGACCGTTGCGGACATTAGCGGGGCATCTGATCAAGGAAGGCGAACCCGCCTGATCGCTTCACGATCAGAACCCATGCTGGCGCAGCAGCCGATCATAGCTGCCGTCGGCCTTCATCGTGGCGATGGCCTTCTCGAAACGGGCGACGATCTTCTGGTGCTCAGGGTGCTTGAGGCTGACCAGGATATGCAGGCTGTTCTCGCTCAGCGGCGGGTCGACAAACGCCACCCCCTCCCGTACCGGCTGCGGCTCGCGCTGCAGGTTGTAGCGCGCCACGTACTCATCCTCCACCGCCAGGTTGACCCTGCCGGCCGCCAGCATGCGCACGGCGGACGAGAAGTTGCGTACCAGCACCTTGTTCAGGCGCTCGTCGCTGTCGAATTCAGGGGAATAGGCGTAATCGCGCACCACGGCGATGGTGTAGGGATAGAGGTCGGACTGGCGCGCATAGGCGAACGCCTCGCCTTCACGCTTGAGCAGGCGGATACGGTTGACCAGGTAGGCGTCCGAGAACTGGCCGATCAGGGTACGCTCGTCGTTGTACCAGGCGTTGATCAGTACGTCGTAGCGCCCCTCGCCCACGCCCATCAGCGCCCTGGCCCAGGGTACCTCCTCGAACTCGGTGGCGTAGCCGGCGCGGGTCAGCGCCGTGGTAACGATGCTGGTGGCCAGGCCGCCACCGGGCATGCTGGTGTCGGTAAAAGGCGGCCAGCTGTCGGCCACCAGCCGCAACTTGCCCTGGGCCAGGGCAGGCCCCGCGCACAACAGTCCCAGTAACCCAAGAACGCAAAGCAGTGGCCGCATGCTCAAGTCCTTTCGCAATTGGTAACCCACGCGGTAACGGCGATCTTAACTACTACTGCTCTGGCAGCCTACACAAGGCTGATCATTGTGGCACGCGACGATACTGTCAAATTGCCTCTATTTTGGCCGGGCTGTGGATAATTTCATCGTTCAGCCGCGCAGGCGTTCGAAGACCCACTGGGCAATCTGCGCATCCTGCACCGCGACACCGGTCAAGTCGGCCAGGGTGACCTCGTGCTGATCCTGACGCCCCGCGCCCTGGCCAACCAGCACCGCACCCAGTTCCAGCAAGCGGGAAGGTTCGAGCAACCCCGCCTTGAGCGCGTGGGAAACCTCGCCATAGGCACCGCACTGGGCCTGCGAGTCGACGATGATTCGCGACATCGAAGCGACCAGCGCCGCATCCAGTTCCTGCTTGCCGATGCAGTCCGCGCCTACCGCCGTGATATGGGTGCCGGGACGAATCCACTCGCGCCTGAGCAACGGCTCCCGTGACGGGGTGGTGGTAACGATCAAGTTGGCCGCCTGCGCGACAGCCTGTGGCTGCCCGACCGTCCGCACGCTGAAGCCCAGCGCCCGGGCATGCTCACAGTAGTCCGACAGGCCTTGCTCGCTGCGCCCCCAGACCACCACCTGGCGGCAGTTCGTCAACGGCATCAGGTACTCCAGTTGCAGGCGGGCCTGCAGGCCGGTGCCAAGCACCCCGACGGCCTCGACCTCGCGAGGCGCCAGCAGGCGGGCAACAATGCGCCCGGCCAAGGCTGTGCGCACGGCAGTCAGCCAGCCCTGGTCGGCCAGCCATGCAAGCGGTTCACCGGTGCGGGCCGACAGCACCAGCATCAAGCCGTCATTGCTGGGCAGGCCCTTGCCCGGATTGTCGTAGAAACCACTGGAGACCTTGACCACGAAGGTTTCGCCGCCTTCGAGATAGGCCGACTTGATGCAGCAATCGCCATTGGCCTGGCGGAACTGGAAGGTCTGCACCGGCGGGGCCTGTACCTGTCCCGCGCTGTAAGCCTTGAAACCCTCCACCAGCCGCCGTTCGATCGCGTCAAGGTCGAGGCAGGTCTTGATCGAATGCAGATCGTGGATCTTCATGCGAGGGCCTCCAGGTATTTCTCCAGCTGGATGTTGCGCCCGCACAACACCACCGCCACCTTCTTGCCCTGGTATTGCCCGGCCAGTTGCATCATGCCGGCCAGCGCGACGGCGGCGGCGCCTTCGATGATCCAGCGCTCGCACGCCGCGGCATCACGCATGGCCTGCCTGATCTCGTCCTCGCTGACCAGAACGGTGCGCGTCAGCAGGCGCTGACAGATAGGCAAGGTGACCGCATCCGCCTCCACGCCACCGGCAGTGCCATCGGACAGGGTCGGCAGTTCATCCATCTCGATGATCCGGCCTTGTTCGATGGAGCGTTGCAGGGTCGGCGCGTTGGCCGGCCAGCAACCGATGATCTCCACCGACGGCGCCAGCTTGTGCAGTGCGGTGGCGATGCCGGAGACCATTCCGCCGCCGCCCACCGCGACGAACACCGCGTCCAGGTCCGGCGCCTGCTCGAACAGCTCCATGCCGATGGTCCCCTGCCCGGCGATGACCTCCAGATCGTTGTAAGGTGAGACGAACGGCTTGTTCTGACGCCCAGCCTCTTCGCGAGCCAGTTGCTCCGCTCCCAGCGAATCGACCTCCAGGACCTGCACCTGCGCGCCCAGCAGACGCATCGCCTCGATCTTGGCCGGCGAGGCTTCATCACTGACATACACCGTCACCGGCACGTCCAGCAGTTGACCGGCCAGGGCAAGCCCTTGCCCATGATTGCCCGAGGAAGCAGCGACAACCCCCCTGCTGCGTTGCGCCTCGCCCAGCAGCCGCAGCTTGTTGCTGGCGCCGCGGAACTTGAACGAACCGGTCAGCTGGAGGTGTTCGCACTTGAGATGGACCTCGCAGCCGGTCTTGGCCGAGAGCGCCAGGCTGCGTGCCAGCGGGGTCATCGGCACCTGCGGGCGCAGCGCCTGATGCGCCTGGAGAATGGACTGATACAGCTGCTCGAGCGCCAGATCGTCGATAGGCATGGGGGCGGAATCTCCTCGGAAAGCGACAGGCAGGCGCTGACGCGAAATGGAATAAAAATCCACCGTAGAATATTTTTCCACCAAGCACAAGCCTGGAAACTATGCCTCCCGAGCGAGCTTCACATACTTGTAGACCGTCGCCCTGCCCATGCCGAGGATATTGGCCACATAGTCGTACGTACCACCGCCACGGAAGGCGCCTTCCCCGTGCAGGGCCTCGACCAGCTCGCGCTTGTGCTCCCGGCTGAGCCCCTCGAGGCTCAAGCCATGCTGCCTGAGCCAGGCATGCAGGAAGGTGTTGATGCGCTCCTGCCAGTCATCACGGAACAGCACGTCTGGCTGCGGCAGCAAGCGGCTGGCCTGGAAGAACAGGTCCAGTGCCTGCTTGGCCTGCTCCAGCACCGAGACGTTGAAGTTGATGCACAGCAGCGCCTCGGGAGCCCCGGCTTCATCGACCATCACACTGCTGATCGAACGCACTTTCTGACCGTTCCAGTTGAGTTTCTCGTAGGGCCCCAGCGGCGTCGTGGCGCTGAGCTCGCCCGGCAGATCCTCCAGCGCCGAGTCGTCGCCCAACTGCCGCCTGGAAATATTGTTGGCGATATGCACGACCGTCTGGCTGCGCAGATCGTGAACCACCACTTCGGCATGGGGGAACAACAGGGTCGCGACACCATCGGCCATGGCGGCGTAGTTGCTGAAGCGAGCGTCGATGGCCTTGGCAGACATCCGGAACATCCTGAAAGAGAGGTGTGACGTACAGGTGGTAGTGAAACTCAGGGATAACCCAGCACTTCGCGCAGCTGACGCAGGTGCTGGATGATCCACTGCTTGTCGATCGCCCCCCAGTCGCGGATGCGGTAGTGCCCGGCATGGTTGCGCGCGCCGGCCTGCTGCTCGAACTCGCAGACGATATCCAGGTCGGCCAGGGCGGCGATGGTGTCCTGGGCGGTTCGTCGCGGCATGCCGGTGGCCTCCATCAGCGCCGGCACGCTGGTGGCGGTCTGGCTGTCGATCAGCCAGGCCACGTAGAGGCGGCGGTAGAAGCTGCTGCGGGTCTTGCTCACTTCCGTGGTCATGGGGTGCTTGTCCCTCAGGTGTTGCCCGGCAGCTCCCGATAGGTCAGGTAGACGCGCAGGTCGAATTCCAGTTGATGGTAGTCCGGCTCCATGTGCTGGCAGAGCTGGTAGAAGGCCTTGTTGTGGTCGCGCTCCCTCAGGTGCGCCAGCTCATGCACGACGATCATGCGCAGGAACTGCGGCGCCGCCTCGCGAAACAGCGAGGCGACGCGGATTTCCTTCTTGGCCTTGAGCTTGCCGCCCTGCACCCGCGACACCGCCGTGTTCAGGCCCAACGCCCGGTGGGTGAGGTCCAGGCGGTTGTCGAACAGCACCTTGTCCAGCGGCGGCGCACTGCGCAGGTACTGCTGCTTGATTTCCTGGGCATAGCCGTACAGCGCCTTGTCGCTCTGCACGTCATGACGCTCGGGGTAGCGCTGGCGCAGGTAGTCACCCAGGCGATCGCTGGCGATCATCTGGCGCACCTGTTCCTGCAGGTGCGGCGGGTAGGCTTGCAGGTAGCGTAAGGCGGTCATGGCAGGCGTTCGGAACGGGAAGACGCGAGTTTAGCCAATCACGACGCCCATGGGAAAACCACCGGGAAGTTGCCAGCATCGCTGGCGGTCAGCGGACGGGCGACCAGGAACCCCTGCACGTAGGCGCAGCCGGCGTCCTTGAGCCATTCGGCCTGGGCCCGGGTCTCCACACCCTCGGCAATCACAGTGATGTCGTAGGCCGCGCACAGGCCAATGACGCTGCGCACCAGGGCGATGTCCGCCGCCGAGTCTGGCAGTCGCGCGACCAGATGGCGATCGAGCTTGAGGGTGTCGATAGGCAGGTCGCGCAACATGCGCAACGAGCAGTCGCCGGCACCGAAGTCGTCCAGCGCCACGCGAATGCCCAGCTCGCGCAGGCGATGCACCTGCTTCACCGCCGCGTCGATGTTGTACATCAGCGACGTCTCTGCCACCTCCACCTCCAGCTGGGCGGGCAGCAACTGATGCTTGTCGATCACCTGGGCCAGCTCATCGACCAACCCGGGCATGGTGAACTGGGCGCGACTCAGACTGATGCCCAGCACCAGTTGTGAGCCGAAGCGATCGCTCCAGGCATTGCGTTGGGCAGCGCCCTTGCGATAGATCCAGCTGGCCAGGCGGTTGATCAGGCGCGCCTCTTCCAGCAAGGGAATGAACAGCCCGGGCGGCACATCACCAACGCTCGGATGCTTCCAGCGCAACAGCGCCTCGAAGCCGCGCAACCGGCCATCGGCGAACGCCACCTGGGGCTGATAGACCAGGCTGAAGTCGTTCTGCTCGATGGCGGTGCGCACGCTGTCCTCGAGCATCAATCGCGAGCGGGCACGGCCATTGAGTTCCTGGTCGTAGAAGCGGTACTGCTGGCGGCCGGCCTGCTTGGCCGCATACATCGCGGCATCGGCCGCCCGCAACAGGCCTTCCACGTTGGCGCCGCAGTCGGGGTAGGTGGCGATGCCGATGCTCACCCCCAGGTTGACCTCAAGGCCGTCCACCTGCTGGAAGCTCGACATCCGCTCCAGCAGCTTCTCGGCATAGCGCCCGGCCTGCTCGGGGTACGGCAGGCCATCGAACAGCGCGGTGAACTCGTCGCCGCCCATCCTGGCCAGCAGCGCCTCGCTGCCCAGGCACTCCTTGAGCTGGTCGGCCACCCAGCGCAGGACCTTGTCGCCGGCCTCGTGGCCGAGCAGGTCGTTGATCCGCTTGAAGCCATCCAGGTCCATGTACATCAAGGCCTTGGCCTTGTCCGAGCGCTCGTTGCGCAACAGCGCGCTCTCGGCGGCCTGGTAGAAGCCACGGCGATTGAGCAGCCCGGTCAGCGGGTCGGTCACCGCCTGGTACTCGAGCTGCTGGTGCAGGCTGCGCACCACCGACATGTCCAGCACCGTCACCACCATGGCCTTCTGCTCGGCGGGCAGCGGCGCGCAGGACAGCGCCACCGGTACCGGCTGGCCACCGAGGGTGCGCAGCTGGGCGTCGTGCACGCGGAAGATCTGCCGGCCCAGGTAGGCCTGGTAGAAATCCGACTCGGGCCACAGGTTGGCGCAGGGCAGCTGGATCAGGTCCAGCATGTGCGCGCCCTGCAGCTTGTCCACCGGGGCATCGAGCAGGCGCGAGATGGCCGGGTTGGCAAAGCCGATGCAGCCCGACTCGTCCACCACCAGGATACCCTCGGCGGCGTTCTCCAGGATCGAGGCATTGAAGGCCCGCGCCGACTCCAGCTCGCGGGTCAGGCGTTGCAACATGCGCCGGTTGCGCTGCTGCTCCAGCTGGGCCTGGACCTTGGGCTTTAGAATCTGCGGATCGAAAGGTTTGAACAGGTAGTCCACCGCCCCGCTGGCATAGCCTTTGAGCACTGCGGCATCGGACTGTTCGTTGGCGGTGAGGAAAATGATCGGAGTCAACCGCGTGCGTTGGCTGCCGCGCATCAGGCGGGCCACCTCGAAGCCGTCCATCTCGGGCATCTGCACATCGAGCAGGACCAGATCGACTTCGTGTTCGAGCAGGGTGCTCAGGGCTTCCATCCCTGAACTGGCGGTCAATACCTGCCAATCCTGGCGGGACAGCAAGGCCCGCATGCTGATGAGGTTTTCCGGGTAGTCGTCTACGACCAGCAGCACCGAGCTGCTTTCCGGTGATTGTGAATAAGCGCCATCCATGCTGCTTCTCTTGGTAAGTCCAACTTCGACTTGTGATTGGATCCGATTGTTACTCTAGACTCGGCACCCGAAGACGCAATGCAGGCAGATGGCCATAAGCCATCTGAACCGATGTTAGCCGACTAACGGTATAAGCGGTGGGCAGGCGACGTACGGCCACAAAAAAGCCCGCATCGCTGCGGGCTCCTTTGTTGAACGGTGCCTGATCAGTTGATCTTGGCCGCCAGTTCACCCTTGGCGTAACGCTGGAACATGCCTTCCAGGGAGATCGGCTTGATCTTCGAGGCATTGCCGGCGGTGCCGAAGGCTTCGTAGCGGGCGATGCACACGTCGCGCATGGCCTTGACGGTTTCACCGAAGAACTTGCGTGGGTCGAACTCGCTCGGGTTCTGCGCCATCAGGCGACGCATGGCACCGGTGGAGGCCAGGCGCAGGTCGGTGTCGATGTTGACCTTGCGCACGCCGTACTTGATGCCTTCGACGATCTCTTCGACCGGCACGCCGTAGGTCTCTTTGATGTCGCCACCGTACTGGTTGATGATCGCCAGCCACTCTTGCGGCACCGAGGACGAACCGTGCATCACCAGGTGGGTGTTGGGGATGCGCTTGTGGATTTCCTTGATACGGTCGATCGCCAACACGTCACCGGTAGGCGGCTTGGTGAACTTGTAGGCGCCGTGGCTGGTGCCGATGGCGATGGCCAGGGCGTCCACCTGGGTCTTCTTGACGAAGTCGGCGGCTTCTTCCGGGTCGGTCAGCATCTGGCTGTGGTCCAGCACGCCTTCGGCGCCGATGCCGTCTTCTTCACCAGCCATGCCGGTTTCCAGCGAACCCAGGCAACCCAGCTCGCCTTCCACCGAAACGCCGCAGGCGTGCGCCATGGCAACGGTCTGCTGGGTGACGCGGACATTGTACTCGTATTCGGTCGGGGTCTTGCCGTCTTCACCCAGCGAGCCGTCCATCATCACCGAGCTGAAGCCCAGCTGGATCGAGCGCTGGCACACGTCAGGGCTGGTGCCGTGGTCCTGGTGCATGCACACCGGGATGTGCGGGAACTCTTCGATGGCCGCCAGGATCAGGTGGCGCAGGAAGGGAGCACCGGCGTATTTGCGGGCACCGGCGGAGGCCTGGACGATGACCGGAGAGTCGGTCTTGTCGGCCGCTTCCATGATGGCGCGCATCTGCTCGAGGTTGTTGACGTTGAAAGCTGGTACGCCGTAACCGAACTCGGCGGCGTGGTCCAGCATCTGGCGCATGCTAATGAGTGCCATTGTGTATCTCTCTCCCGACAAGCGTCGTTTGTTTCATGCAAGCCTGCCGCAGGGGCGGTTGCTGTTCAAGTAGTGTGGGCCATCTACGCGGCCCGGCCAGTCACGGTGCCTTGCAGCCCCGCCCAATCAGATCGTTGGTCGCTACCCAGTACACCAGGCCTTCTTCACCTTTGGTGTGGAAGGCCAGCATGCCATCGCTGTACAGCGCGCCGGAGGCACCCGGCTCGGCCTTGAGCCGATGGACCTGGTCGCCGCCGCCGAGGCGGACATCGACCGCGTCCTGCTGCGCGTCGGCGAAGCGCCACAGTACTTCGGCCTGGCTGTCGCAGACCCAGCGGGTCCAGTTGTCCGCCGGAGCGGGTTGGACCGGCTGCAGCAGCGAGCAGCCTGCCAGGGTCGCCAGGGCCAGTACGGCCAGAAGCGCTTTCATCCTAAAACCTCGTCATGGGTCCGCTGCGCGGCCCTCTTCCAAGACCACAAAACCCAGGCTTGGTTGCCCGGTACCCGATCAAGGGCAGCCCGGGGCCTTGCGCTGGTGTTCGTCGTCGTACTTTTCCAGGCCGTCCGGGCCCAGGCGCTTGTTGATCACCGGTGCCGTCTCGGCCTGCCACTGGGACTGGTAGCAACCGCCCTTGGGCGGCTGCGCCGGATCGGCCTCGCTGCCCTTGTTGCTGGAGCAGGCGCCCAGCAACAAGGCCACGATCATCACAGGCAATTGCTTGACCATCAGGTCGCTCCCTTTGCCAGGCGCCTTCACGCTCAGGCCTTGGCCCGCTCTTCCAGGATTGCCACGGCAGGCAGGACCTTGCCCTCGACGAACTCGAGGAACGCGCCGCCACCGGTAGAAATGTAGGAGATATCGGCACCCACGCCATACTTGTCGATGGCCGCCAGGGTGTCGCCGCCACCGGCGATGGAGAACGCGGCGCTGTCGGCGATGGCCTTGGCCAGGACCTTGGTGCCGTTGCCGAACTGGTCGAACTCGAACACACCGACCGGACCGTTCCACAGGATAGTCTTCGAGGTCTTCAGCAACTCGGCGAACTGCTCGGCGGTCTTCGGACCGATGTCCAGGATCATGTCGTCGACGGCCACGTCGGCGATCGCCTTGACGGTGGCTTCGGCGCTTTCGGCGAATTCCTTGGCGACCACCACGTCCACCGGCAGCGGCACGCTGACCTTGGCGGCGATGACCTTGGCGGTCTCGACCAGGTCAGGTTCGTACAGCGACTTGCCGACCGGGTGACCGGCGGCGGCGAGGAAGGTGTTGGCGATGCCGCCACCGACGATCAGCTGGTCGCAGACTGCGCTCAGGCTGTTCAGAACGTCCAGCTTGGTCGACACCTTGGAACCGGCGACGATGGCGGCCATCGGCTTGGCCGGGGCTTTCAGGGCCTTGCCCAGTGCATCCAGCTCGGCGGCCAGCAATGGGCCAGCAGCAGCGACCTTGGCGAACTTGGCGACGCCATGGGTGGAGCCTTCAGCGCGGTGGGCGGTACCGAAGGCGTCCATCACGAACACGTCGCACAGGGCGGCGTATTTCTGCGCCAGCTCGTCGGCGTTCTTCTTCTCGCCCTTGTTGAAGCGCACGTTCTCGAACAGCACCAAGTCACCGGCCTGCACCTGAACGCCGTCGAGGTAATCGGCGACCAGCGGCACGTCGCGGCCCAGGGCCTTGCTCAGGTAGTCGGCAACCGGCTTGAGGCTGTTCTCGGCGGAGAACTCGCCTTCGGTCGGGCGGCCCAGGTGCGAGCAGACCATCACCGCCGCGCCCTTTTCCAGGGCCAGCTTGATGGTCGGCAGCGCTGCCAGGATACGCGCGTCGCTGGCCACCACACCGTCCTTCACAGGGACGTTGAGGTCTTCGCGGATCAGTACGCGCTTACCTTGCAGGTCGAGGTCGGTCATCTTCAACACGGTCATGAATGCAGTCCTTCAGGGCTGTTTGCTGCGGGTTGGGTGTACGACGTGCAGATAGTGTTCGGCAACGTCGAGCATACGGTTGGCGAACCCCCATTCGTTGTCGAACCAGGCCAGCAGGTTCACCAGGCGGGGGCCTGAGACGCGGGTCTGGCTGGCATCGACGATGGCCGAATGCGGGTCATGGTTGAAATCACAGCTGGCGTGGGGCAGCTCGGTGTAGGCCAGCAAGCCTTTCAGCGGGCCGTCCAGGGCAGCCTCGCGCAGCACCCGGTTGACTTCCTCGGCGCTGGTATCGCGGGAAGTCTGCAGGGTGATGTCCAGGCACGAGACGTTGACGGTCGGCACGCGTACCGCTTTGGCCTGGATTCGCCCGGCAAGTTCCGGCAGCAGGCGTTCGATACCCCGGGCCAGGCCCGTGGACACCGGAATCACCGACTGGAACGCCGAACGGGTACGGCGCAGGTCTTCGTGATGGTAGGCGTCGATCACCGGCTGGTCGTTCATCGCCGAGTGGATGGTGGTGATCTGCACGTATTCGATGCCGAAGGCCTGGTCCAGTACCCGCAACAGCGGCACGCCGCAGTTGGTGGTGCAGGAGGCATTGGACACCAGCAGTTCGCTGCCGGTCAGGCAATCCTGGTTCACGCCGTAGACCACCGTGGCGTCGATGTCCGCCTCGCTGGCCATGGGTTGCGAGAACAGCACCCGGGGCGCGCCGGCGTCGATGAAGCGCTGGCCGTCGGCCCGGGTGTGGTAGGCACCGGAGCACTCCAGCACCAGGTCGATGTCCAGGGCAGCCCAGTCGATGCCTTCCGGGGTGGCGCTGCGCAGCACTTTCACGCAGTCGCCGTTGATGTGCAGACAGTCGCCGTCAACCTTCACCTCGCCGGGGAAACGCCCGTGGGTGGAGTCAAAGCGGGTCAGGTATTCCAGACTGGCCTGGTCGGCCAGGTCGTTCAGCGCGACGATCTCGAAACCGGCCTTAGCCCCCCGCTCGAACAGTGCGCGCAGGACACAGCGGCCGATGCGGCCGTAACCGTTGAGTGCAACTTTGTAGGGACGCGGGTGGGGCATAGGTAGCTCTTGAACTCCGGCGGTTGAACGGGGCCGCTGCGCGGCCCACTCGCGGCACAAGGCCGCTCCTACAGGAAACGGCGTGCGCAATGCCCTGTAGGAGCGGCCTTGTGCCGCGAACGAGGGCCAAAGGCCCTCGCCTTACCTGTATCAGTCTTCCAGCAGCTCTTCGGCGGTGCCCAGGATGTTGTCCAGGGTGAAGCCGAACTCCTCGAACAGCGCGCTGGCCGGGGCCGACTCGCCGTAGGTGGTCATGCCGATCACGCGGCCTTCGAGACCGACGTACTTGTACCAGAAGTCGGCGTGAGCAGCCTCGATGGCGATACGCGCACCGACTTCCAGCGGCAGGACCGACTGCTTGTAGGCTGCGTCCTGGGCGTCGAACACGCTGGTGCTCGGCATCGACACGACGCGGACCTTGCGGCCTTCGGCGGTCAGCTTGTCGAAGGCCTGAACGGCCAGGCCCACTTCGGAGCCAGTGGCGATCAGGATCAGCTCAGGCTCGCCGGCGCAGTCCTTGAGCACGTAACCGCCACGAGCGATATCGGCGATCTGCTGGGCGTCGCGGGTCTGGTGCTGCAGGTTCTGGCGCGAGAAGATCAGCGCCGACGGGCCGTCCTTGCGCTCCAGGGCGTGCTTCCAGGACACGGCGGATTCCACCGCGTCGGCCGGGCGCCAGGTGTCCAGGTTCGGCGTGCTGCGCAGACTGGTCAGCTGCTCGATCGGCTGGTGGGTCGGGCCGTCTTCGCCCAGGCCGATGGAGTCGTGGGTGTAGACGTGGATCACGCGCTGCTTCATCAGCGCCGACATGCGCACGGCGTTGCGGGCGTATTCCATGAACATCAGGAAGGTGGCGCCATAGGGCACCAGGCCGCCGTGCAGGGCGACGCCGTTCATGATGGCGGTCATGCCGAACTCGCGCACGCCGTAGAACACGTAGTTGCCGCTGGCGTCATTGGCTTCGACGCCCTTGCAGCCTTTCCACAGGGTCAGGTTGGAGCCGGCCAGGTCGGCGGAGCCGCCGAGGAACTCTGGCAGCAGCGGGCCGAAGGCGTTCAGGGTGTTCTGGCTGGCCTTGCGGCTGGCGATGGTCTCGCCCTTTGCAGCGACTTCGTTGATGTAGGCCTGGGCCTTCTCGGAGAAGTCGGCTGGCAGGTCGCCGGCGGCACGGCGCTTGAACTCGGCAGCCAGCTCAGGGTAAGCCTTGGCGTAGGCGTCGAAGCGCTGGTTCCACTCGGCCTCGACCTTGGCGCCGGCTTGCTTGGCGTCCCACTCGGCGTAGATGTCGGCCGGGATTTCGAACGGGCCGTGGTTCCAGTTCAGTTCCTTGCGGGCCAGGGCGATTTCGTCGTTGCCCAGCGGTGCACCGTGGCAGTCTTCCTTGCCCTGCTTGTTCGGCGAGCCGAAGCCGATGATGGTCTTGCAGCAGATCAGGGTCGGACGGTCGCTCTTGCGCGCGGTCTCGATGGCGGTCTTGATCTCGTCGGCGTCGTGGCCGTTGACGTTGCGGATCACCAGCCAGTTGTAGGCCTCGAAGCGCGCCGGGGTGTTGTCGGTGAACCAGCCGTGGACTTCGCCGTCGATGGAGATGCCGTTGTCGTCGTAGAAGGCGATCAGCTTGTTCAGACCCAGGGTGCCGGCCAGCGAGGCGACTTCATGGGAGATGCCTTCCATCATGCAGCCGTCGCCGAGGAACACGTAGGTGTTGTGGTCGACGATGTTGTGGCCTTCACGGTTGAACTGGGCGGCCAGCACTTTTTCCGCCAGGGCGAAGCCCACGGCGTTGGCGATGCCCTGGCCCAGCGGGCCGGTGGTGGTCTCGACGCCTGGGGTGTAGCCGTATTCCGGGTGGCCCGGGGTGCGGCTGTGCAGCTGGCGGAAGGCCTTGAGGTCGTCGATGTTGACGTCGTAGCCGGTCAGGTGCAGCAGCGAGTAGATCAGCATCGAGCCGTGGCCGTTGGACAGCACGAAGCGGTCGCGGTCGGCGAAGCTTGGGTTGCTCGGGTTGTGCTTCAGGTAGTCGCGCCAAAGCACTTCGGCGATATCCGCCATACCCATGGGGGCACCTGGGTGGCCGCTGTTGGCCTTTTGCACGGCATCCATGCTGAGGGCACGAATGGCGTTGGCACGTTCACGACGGCTGGGCATCGCTGAGTCTCCTGGGGCTTGAAATAGGTGGTGAAGCGAAAAAAGGCGGCCATTTTCGCCCACAGGGGGGGCCGGGGGCAATGACGTATGGTCGCAGTCGGGCTTTTTTCCTGTGATTGGTTGGGAAAAGAGCAGAAAAGCCCGCTCCCACGAGAGATCCCTGGAAGCCATTGATCAGGCAATATCAAAACTTTTTGATATTGCTATTGCGGCGGTAGCATCCCCTGTCTAGACTCCCGCCCCATGAACCTCAATGCGCCCATCACTCCACAACGCAGCGACGAGCTGGCCGCCCTGTGCAAGGCCGGCGGCGACCCTCTGCGCCTGAACGTGTTGCGCGCATTGGCCAACGATTCGTTCGGCGTGCTGGAACTGGCACAGATCTTCGACATCGGCCAATCGGGCATGAGCCATCACTTGAAGGTGCTGGCCCAGGCCGAGCTGGTGGCGACCCGCCGCGAAGGCAACGCGATCTTCTACCGCCGCGCCCTGCCCGACAGCCAGCGTCTGGGCGGCCGCCTGCATTCAGCGCTGCTCGATGAAGTCGACGACCTCGCCCTGCCTCAAGCGGTGCAGGCCCGCATCGCCCAGGTCCAGCAGCGTCGCGCCGCCACCAGCCAGGACTTCTTCCTGCGCGTGGAAGAGAAGTTCCGCGCCCAGCAGGACCTGATCGCCGGCCTGCCGCAGTACCGCGAGAGCCTGTTGGCACTGCTCGACAAGTTGAGCTTCGAGGCCGGCGCCAGCGCCCTGGAGGTCGGCCCCGGCGACGGCGGTTTCCTGCCCGACCTGGCCAGGCGCTTCGAGCAGGTCACGGCCATGGACAACAGCCCGACCATGCTCGAGCTGGCCCGCCAGGTCTGCGAGCGCCACGCACTGAACAACGTCAACCTGCAGTTGGCCGATGCACTGGGTGCAACGGATGTGGAAGCCGACTGCGTTGTGCTGAACATGGTCCTGCACCATTTCAGCGACCCGGCCCAGGCCCTGCGCCTGCTGGCCAGACGGGTGAAAGCAGGCGGCAGCCTGCTGGTCACCGAGCTGTGCAGCCATGACCAGGGGTGGGCCCGCGAAGCCTGCGGCGACCTGTGGCTTGGCTTCGAGCAGGACGACCTGGCCCGTTGGGCCAACGCGGCAGGGCTGGCCCCAGGCGACAGCCTCTACGTGGGCTTGCGTAACGGTTTTCAGATCCAGGTCCGGCATTTCCAGCGGGCCACTGGCGACATACAACATCGGTAAATTTCAGGAACCCATCGAGATGAGCGAATACTCCCTTTTCACCTCCGAGTCCGTGTCCGAAGGGCATCCGGACAAGATTGCCGACCAGATCTCCGACGCGGTGCTGGACGCCATCATCGCCCAGGACAAGTACGCCCGCGTGGCCTGCGAGACCCTGGTCAAGACCGGTGTCGCCATCATCGCCGGTGAAGTCACCACCTCGGCCTGGGTCGACCTGGAAGAGCTGGTGCGTAAAGTGATCATCGACATCGGCTACAACAGCTCCGATGTCGGCTTCGACGGCGCCACCTGCGCCGTGATGAACATCATCGGCAAGCAGTCGGTGGATATCGCCCAGGGCGTCGATCGCTCGCGCCCGGAAGACCAGGGTGCCGGCGACCAGGGCCTGATGTTCGGCTACGCCAGCAACGAAACCGACGTGCTGATGCCGGCGCCGATCTGCTTCTCGCACCGCCTGGTCGAGCGCCAGGCCGAAGCACGCAAGTCCAAGCTGCTGCCATGGCTGCGCCCGGACGCCAAGTCCCAGGTCACCTGCCGCTATGAAAACGGCAAGGTCGTGGGCATCGACGCCGTCGTCCTGTCGACCCAGCACAACCCTGAAGTGTCGCAGAAAGACCTGCAGGAAGCGGTGATGGAGCTGATCGTCAAGCACACCCTGCCGGCCGAACTGCTGCACAAGGGCACCCAGTACCACATCAACCCGACCGGCAACTTCATCATCGGTGGCCCGGTGGGCGACTGCGGCCTGACCGGTCGCAAGATCATCGTCGACAGCTACGGCGGCATGGCCCGCCACGGCGGTGGCGCGTTCTCCGGCAAGGACCCGTCCAAGGTCGACCGTTCGGCCGCCTACGCCGGCCGCTACGTGGCCAAGAACATCGTTGCCGCGGGCCTCGCCGAGCGCTGCGAGATCCAGGTGTCCTATGCCATCGGCGTGGCCCAGCCGACCTCCATCTCGATCAACACCTTCGGTACCGGCAAGGTCTCCGACGAAAAGATCGTGCAGCTGGTGCGCGAGTGCTTCGACCTGCGTCCTTACGCCATTACCACCATGCTCGACCTGCTGCACCCGATGTACCAGGAAACCGCCGCCTATGGCCACTTCGGCCGTACGCCGCAGCAGAAGACCGTCGGCGACGACACCTTCACCACCTTCACCTGGGAGCGCACCGACCGCGCCGCCGCCCTGCGCGACGCCGCTGGCCTGTAAGCCTCCTACAGCAGTACCGGAAAGCCCCTGCCGAGTGATCGGCAGGGGCTTTTTCGTGACATATCGGCTGACAAATCACCGCCGCTGCCAACGCCGCCGCCCGCCTAGGCTGAGGACTCCCTCTCGCCTTGCAAGGATGCCGGCCATGCCGTTGCTGCTGATAGTCATAGCGCTACTGTTGCACCACTCCATCGCCCAGGCGAGCGCGTGCCCGGCCTGGGGCACCGTGCAGGCAGAAGCCGAGATCGCACAACTGCGCGCCACCCTCGCTCACTGGGATGACCAGTACCATCGCCAGGGTATAGCCCTGGTGGCCGACGAACTCTATGACCAAAGTCGCCAACACCTTCTGGACCTTCAAGCCTGCTTTGGCCTTTCCCACGACGAAGCTTCGCTGGCGAGCGCCCGCGGCACTATCCCCCACCCGATCCCCCACACCGGTGTCGACAAGCTTGCCGACGAGCAGGCCGTAGCCCGATGGTTGCAGGACAAACGCGACGTCTGGATGCAGCCCAAGGTCGACGGCGTCGCGGTGTCGCTGATCTACCGCCAGGGCCAACTGGCAGGCCTGCTCAGCCGTGGCGATGGCACGCTGGGGCACGACTGGAGCCGGCACATCCCCATGTTGAGCGGCATCGTGCGACAGCTTTCCCAACCACTGGACGCTGTGTTCCAGGGCGAGTTGTACTGGCGCCTGGACAACCACGTGCAGGCCGAGGCAGGCAGCGCCAATGCCCGAGGTACCGTCGCCGGGCTGCTGGCACGCAAGCGGATGACCGAGGAACAGGGCGCGGGCATCGGCCTGTTCGTCTGGGACTGGCCACACGGCCCGGACAACCAGGCCGAGCGTCTCGCACGCCTGGCAGCACTGGGTTTCACCGACAGCCAGCACCTCAGCGTGGCCATCGAAGGCCTTGCCGAAGCAGCGCGCTGGCGCCAGCACTGGTACCGCTCGCCCCTGCCCTTCGCCAGCGACGGCGTGATCCTGCGCCAGGACAGCCGCCCGGCGGCACCGCGCTGGCGCGCCCAGGCGCCCTACTGGATCGCGGCCTGGAAATACCCGTTCACCCAGGCGCTGGCGCAGGTCAGGGATGTGCAGTTCCGAATCGGCCGTACCGGCCGCATCACGCCCTTGCTGCTGTTGCAGCCGGTGGCCCTGGACGACCGCCAGATCCGCCAGCTCAGCCTCGGCTCACTGGCGCGCTGGAAGCATCTGGATATCCGCCCGGGTGACCAGATAGCGATCAGCCTGGCCGGCCTGACCATCCCCCGCCTGGAAAGCGTGGTGCATCGTGCCGCTCTACGCACCATCGTGCAGACTCCAGATCCGGCGAACTACCACGCCTTCAGCTGCTGGCAGGCCAACGAGGAATGCCAGCAGCAGTTCCTTGCCCGCCTGACCTGGCTGGGCGGCAAGCAAGGCCTCGACCTGCCAGGCCTGGGAGCCGAAACCTGGAAGCGCCTCGTCGAAAGTGGCCATATCGTGCAATTGACTGATTGGCTGAGCCTCGAACAGGACCAACTGCTCAAGGTACCTGGGATCGCCCAGGCTCGAGCCAGGCAATTGCAGACTGCTTTCGCCCAGGCCCGCCGCCAGCCGTTCCAGCGTTGGCTGCGGGGCCTCGGCGTACCCGCGCCGTCCAGCCTGCCACTGGGCCCCGACTGGCACACACTGGCCTCCAGAAACATCGAGCAATGGCTTGCCGAGCCTGGCGTCGGGCCGGGTCGGGCCGAGCAACTGCAGGCCTTTTTCGCCCACGAGCAAGTCCTGGATCTGGCGCGAAACCTGCGCGGCCATGCAATCGAGGGTTTCTAATTTGCGCGGATCAGGGCAGCATTTCGCCTTCTGTTGCCCAGCCCCGAATGGAGCCCCCGATGAAACTGCTTTCGTCCCTCGCCTTGTCCACCCTGCTCGGCTTCGCCGCCAGCCCGCTGCTGGCCGCCGAAGAGCAGCCGGGCCTGACCGGCTGCGCGGCCAAGCGCCAGGCCATCAGCGAACAGATTGAACAAGCCCGCGCCCATGGCAACAGCGATCAGCAGGCGGGCCTGGAAAAAGCCTTGAGCGAAGTCACTGAACACTGCACCGATGCCGGCCTGCGCAAGGAGCGCGAGCAGAAGGTGCTCGACGCCCGCCACGAAGTGAACCAGCGCACCAAGGACCTGGACAAGGCCATGAAGAAGGGCGACGCGGAGAAGATCAACAAGCGCAAGGACAAGCTGGCCGAGGCGAAGAAGGAGCTGCAGGAGGCCGTGGACGAGCTCGAGCGCTAGCCGACCGGTCTTGTGTGTACGCCCGCTCCCACGAGTCTGCGCCCACAACAGCCCACTCGCTCAGTGATTGCGAAACTCGCTATGACAGGCCTTGCACGCCGCCTCGACCTTGTCCATCGGCGCCTTCACCTGCGCCGCGTCCAGTGGCTGGGTACGGGTCACCGCGACCAGCTCGCCAGTGACGCCCTCCAGTTGCCGGGCCAGGTCCTGGAAACGCGCCTGGCGCTCCCAGACCTCGGCCCGCGCGCTGCTATCACCCTCGTCGCGCGCCTGCGGGAAGTGCTGCCACGGCGCGCGGGCCAGGCTGTCCAGCTTCGCCGCGCCATCGGCGAACTTCACGCCGTCGAAGGGCAAGCGCCCGCGCAGCATGCCGCCCATGTCTTCGCTGGTCTTGAGCATCTGCTTGAAGATCGCCTTGCGCTGGCCCAACGGCGAGTTCGGATCGACGCCGTCACAGGCACTCAAGGCAAGGGCGGCGAGCAGTACTACGGTCAATCGCTTGAACATCACGGTCTCTTCGGCCAGGAAAACGGGCGGCCAGTATCGCCGCCTCGCGGGCAAAGACCAATAGCCACACAGAAACCAGGGGTGAATTTTCATGCTTCGCCTCACACAGGATCGACAACATGAAATCTGCATTGCGCCATCTCGCCTGGGCACTGCCCGCCCTGGCGCTCCTGGCCGGCTGCAACGGCGGCGAAAGCGCCAAGCCCGAACCCCACGCCATCGCCACCTACGTGCCAGCCACCTTCAAGGATCTGCCCCAGGTCAGCGATGACGACCTGCTGGCCGGCTTCTACGCCTGGCGCAGCGGCTGCGAAAAGCTCAGGCGCGACCCGGTATGGGCCGCCACCTGCGAGGCGGCGGGCTCGGCCACGGCCAGCGCCGGACAAGTGCGCACCTTCCTCGAACAGAACCTCCAGGTCTACGGCCTGCGTTCGGCGCAGAACAGCGCCAACGGCCTGATCACCGGCTACTACGAGCCGGTCTACCCCGGCAGCCTGGCCCGCACCGACAGCGCGCACGTCCCGGTGTATGGCGTGCCCGAGGACATGATCGTGGTCGACCTGGCCAGCGTGTACCCCGAGCTCAAGGGCAAGCGCCTGCGCGGGCGCCTCGACGGTCGAGTGCTCAAGCCCTATGACACCGCCGAGGTGATCAACCGCGACGGCGCCAAGGCACCGGTGCTGGCCTGGCTGACCGACCCGATGGACCTGCAGTTCCTGCAGATACAAGGCTCGGGCCGAATCCAGCTGGAGAACGGTCGTCAATTGCGCCTGGGCTACGCTGACCAGAATGGCCATCCATACCGCCCAATCGGCCGCTGGCTGGTGGAGCAGGGACAGCTACCGAAGGAAGAGGTAACCATGGGCAGCATCCACGCCTGGGCCCAGGCCAACCCGCAGCGTGTGCCCGAGCTGCTGGCCAGCAACCCGAGCTACGTGTTCTTCAGCACCCGCCCGGACAGCAACGAGGGACCGCGCGGTTCGCTCAACGTGCCGCTGACCGCGGGCTACAGTGTGGCGATCGACCGCAAGGTGATCCCCCTGGGCAGCCTGCTCTGGCTGTCCACCACCCGCCCGGACGGCAGCCCGGTGGTACGCCCGGTCGGCGCCCAGGACACCGGCGGCGCCATCACCGGCGAAGTGCGCGCGGACCTGTTCTGGGGCACCGGGCCCGAGGCCGGCGAGCTGGCGGGGAACATGAAGCAGCAGGGACAGATCTGGATGCTGTGGCCCAAGGGGCAGCCCTTGCCTGAGGTACCCAAGGTTCCTTGATGGCTGCATGCGCCCTGTAGGAGCGGCCTTGTGCCGCGAAAGGGCCGCGCAGCGGCCCCACATTTTCAGCCTTGCCACAGACATCGCAGGGCCCGCTTCGCGGGCCTTTCCGGCCAGTCCGACGCCTCGGCAAGGCCGCCCCTACAACAATCAGCGCAGACCGGCAGATTGTCTCAAGTCAGATGGACACCACGAAGAACGACACAATCAGCGCCATCCCGACGAACCACACCAGCGAACGCAGCACCGCCCAGTCCGCCAGGTAGCAGATGATGTAGAGCAGCCGGCTGGTGATATACATCACCCCCAGCACATCCTGCGTCACCTGCTCGGCATTGCCGACGATATCCGCCACCAGCACCGCTGCAGCAAACGCCGGAAACGCCTCGTAGCCATTCTGCTGCGCAGCATGTGCACGCCGTGGCAAGCCCGACAAAGTATCAAGAAAAGCTCGCGGATCATGATTGTCCCTGAGGCCGAAGCGGCCGCTGGCCACCTTGGCGACCAAGGCACACAGCGGGTTCAACAGCAGCGCGATCAAAATGCACCACAGGGCAACGGTCATGCTCAGGACTCCTTGTTCGAAAATGGGTTAGAGCTTCATCACCAGCATGCCAGCCAGCACCAGCCCGCAAGCTAGGAGTCTCGGCCCGCCAAAAGGTTCTTTGAGGTAACGCATGCCCAGCAGCACCACGAGGATCACGCTCAGCTCGCGCAGCGCCGCCGCCTCGGCCACCGAACCCAGGTGCATGGCCCACAGCACCAGAGCGTAGCTCAGCAGCACGCACAGCCCCACGGCTAGCCCGAGGCGCCACTGGGTGCGCCAGAACAGCGCGAACTGCGGGCGGCGGGCGACGCCGGCCAGCAGCGGGAACGGCCAGGCACTGAGCAGGGTCAGCCACACCAGGTAATCCCAGGGCTTACCCCACAGGCGCACGGCCTGGCCATCGAACCAGGTGTAGCAGCCGATGCACAGGCCGATCAGCGCCACCACCGGCAGCATCGACCAGGGTAGGCGATCACCCCCACCGCCCTGCCACAGCAGGCAAGCCATGCCGCAAGGGATCAGCAGGATGCCGATGATCTGCTGCTGGCTGAGCGACTCGCCGGCAAAAGCCAGGGTCAGGCCCAGGACCACCAACGGCGACAGGCCGCGCATAAGCGGATAGACCAGCCCCAGGTCACCGACGCGATAGGCCTTGATCAGCAGGTAACGGTAGAGCTGCTCGGCCAGCGCCGATGCCAGCAGCCAGGGCCAGATGCCGGCAGGGGGAAACTCGACGAACGCCACCGCCAGAACGGCGAAGACCAGGGCCACCAGGTCCATGCTGGCGATCACCAGGAGGCGTTCGCCGCTGAATTTGATGAGGGTGTTCCAGGTCGCGTGGAGCAGGGCTGCGACCAGTACCAGGGAGGTTGCCAGCACGCGGGGCTCCTTGCGCAATGACCAGGCGGCTGCACGCACTATAACGCTTGCTCCCCTAAAGAATCTGCAATCAGTTTTGAGGAACGAATTCGGTATTTCCGGTCATAAGGTGTGTCCCGAACCCCGTGCCAGATCATCCAAGAACTGCCCGAGTCACTCGGGAAACGACTTGGAAGCCACTGTTACAGGATTCGGGATGCTTGAATTAGTTGCCGCGTTTATCTGCCTCACCACCCTCCTCACCTATGTGAACTACCGCTTCATCGGCCTGCCGCCGGCCATCGGCGTGATGGTCACCGCACTGCTGTTCTCCCTGATGCTGCAGGGCCTGAGCCTGATCGGCTTCCCTGGCCTGGAAGAGCGCGTCGAAGGCCTGATGAACCAGATCGACTTCAACGACCTGCTGATGCACTGGATGCTGTCGTTCCTGCTGTTCGCCGGCGCCCTGCACGTCAACCTTGCCGACCTGCGCAGCTACCGCTGGCCGATCGGCCTCTTGGCCACCATCGGGGTGCTGATCGCCACCGTGGTGATCGGCTACCTGGCGCACTGGGTGTTCGCCCTGTTCGGCTGGAACGTGCCGCTGATCTACTGCCTGCTGTTCGGCGCGCTGATCTCACCGACCGACCCGATCGCCGTGCTCGGCGCGCTGCGTACCGCCAACGCCTCGAAACCGCTGAAGACCACCATCGTCGGCGAGTCGCTGTTCAACGACGGCACCGCGGTGGTGGTGTTCACCGTGCTGCTGGGCATCATCCAGCTGGGCGAGACGCCGAGCGTGTCCGACACCGCCCTGCTGTTCGCCCGCGAAGCCGTCGGCGGTGTGGTGTTCGGCGGGCTGATCGGCTACGCCACCTATCGCATGATCAAGAGCGTCGAGCAGTACCAGGTCGAGGTCATGCTGACCCTGGCGCTGGTGATCGGCGGCTCGGCCATGTGCTACGAGTTGCATGTGTCGGCGCCGATCGCCATGGTGGTGGCCGGCCTGATCATCGGCAACCTGGGGCGCAACCTGGCGATGAACGACATGACCCGTCGCTACATGGACGGTTTCTGGGAACTGATCGACGACATGCTCAACGCCCTGCTGTTCGCCCTGATCGGCCTGGAGCTGTTGCTGCTGCCGTTCAACTGGCTGCACCTGGCGGCCGGTGGCGTGCTGGCGGTCGCGGTGCTGGCCTCGCGCCTGCTGACCGTGGCGCCGGCCATCGTGTTGCTGCGCCGCTGGCGGACCGTGCCGCAGGGCACCATCCGCGTGCTGACCTGGGGTGGCCTGCGCGGTGGCGTGTCGGTGGCCCTGGCGCTGTCGCTGCCACAGGGCGATGAGCGTGACCTGCTGCTGTCGATCACCTACATCGTGGTGCTGTCGTCGATCCTTGTGCAGGGTCTGACGGTCGGCAAGGTGGTGCGCAAGGTCAGCACACAACCCGAGTAGTCGTGTGGGAGCGGCGGTGCGCCGCTCCCACGAACGCTCCAGCGCTTATTCGACCGCGCTGTCCGGGAACTGGTCCTGGATGTACTTGATCTCGGTCCGTCCGTGCGGCGCCGGCTGGCCATCCTCGCCCAGGTTGACGAAGACCATCTTGTCGACGGTCAGGATCGCCTTGCGGGTGATCTTGTTGCGCACTTCGCACTTGAGGGTGATCGAGGTTCGGCCGAACTCGGTGGCGGTGATGCCCAGCTCGATGATGTCACCCTGGCGCGAGGCGCTGACGAAGTTGATCTCGGAAATGTACTTGGTCACCACGCGCTGGTTGCCCAGCTGGACGATGGCGTAGATCGCCGCTTCCTCGTCGATCCAGCGCAGCAGGCTGCCGCCGAACAGGGTGCCGTTGGGGTTGAGGTCTTCGGGTTTTACCCATTTGCGGGTGTGAAAGTTCATCTGTACTCCTGACCTGCCTGGTTCACATGGGCTAATCATGGCAGACCACTGGGTCACCCTCCATTGACCATCGACTATCGTCTCGATTAATCGACAGAAAGTCTTGGGTGTGTCACACGCCCGCGGCTATAATCCCTGCCGTTTCACATGGTCCCCCGCAGTGGTGGCCATCCCGCCACCCATCCGAGGGGCGCTGCAGCAGGCTCGGCCTGTCAGGCTCGGTTGGGGCGTTGTTCGCGCAAGCGAACGCTCAACGCACAACGGCGCCCATTCGCACACTACGAATGGAGGCTCTCAATGAGCGCTGTAAACACGCCTGCTGGTTTTTCCGACTTCAAGGTCGCCGATATCTCCCTGGCCGACTGGGGCCGCAAGGAAGTCATCATCGCCGAATCGGAAATGCCGGCACTGATGGGCCTGCGCCGCAAGTACCAAGCCGAGCAACCGCTCAAGGGCGCGAAGATCATCGGCTGCATCCACATGACCATCCAGACCGCCGTGCTGATCGAGACTCTGGTCGCCCTGGGCGCCGAAGTGCGCTGGTCGTCGTGCAACATCTTCTCCACCCAGGACCAGGCCGCCGCCGCCATCGCCGCCGCCGGCATCCCGGTGTTCGCCTGGAAAGGTGAAACCGAGCAGGAGTACGAGTGGTGCATCGAGCAGACCATCCTGAAAGACGGCCAGCCATGGGACGCCAACATGGTCCTGGACGACGGCGGTGACCTGACCGAAATCCTGCACAAGAAATATCCGGCCATGCTGGACAAGATCCACGGCGTGACCGAAGAGACCACCACCGGCGTGCACCGCCTGCTGGACATGCTGGCCAAGGGCGAGCTGAAAGTCCCGGCGATCAACGTCAACGACTCGGTCACCAAGAGCAAGAACGACAACAAGTACGGCTGCCGTCACAGCCTGAACGACGCCATCAAGCGCGGTACCGACCACCTGCTGTCGGGCAAGCAGGCCCTGGTGATCGGCTACGGCGACGTGGGCAAGGGCTCGGCCCAGTCCCTGCGTCAGGAAGGCATGATCGTCAAGGTCACCGAAGTCGACCCGATCTGCGCCATGCAGGCCTGCATGGACGGCTTCGAAGTGGTCTCGCCGTTCAAGGACGGCATCAACACCGGTACCGAAGCTGGCATCAACAAGGACCTGCTGGGCCGCATCGACCTGATCGTCACCACCACCGGTAACGTCAACGTCTGCGACGCCAACATGCTCAAGGCCCTGAAGAAGCGCGCCGTGGTCTGCAACATCGGCCACTTCGACAACGAGATCGACACCGCCTTCATGCGCAAGAACTGGGCATGGGAAGAGGTCAAGCCACAGGTGCACAAGATCCACCGCACCGGTGCTGGTGTGTTCGACCCGCAGAACGACGACTACCTGATCCTGCTGGCCGAAGGCCGCCTGGTGAACCTGGGCAACGCCACCGGTCACCCAAGCCGCATCATGGACGGCTCGTTCGCCAACCAGGTCCTGGCACAGATCTTCCTGTTCGAGCAGAAGTTCGCCGAACTGCCAGCCGCCAAGAAGGCCGAGCGCCTGACCGTGGAAGTGCTGCCGAAGAAGCTGGACGAAGAAGTGGCCCTGGAGATGGTCCGCGGCTTCGGCGGCGTGGTCACCCAGCTGACCCCGCAGCAGGCCGAGTACATCGGTGTGACCGTCGAAGGTCCGTTCAAGCCGGACGCCTACCGCTACTAAGCAGCGGCGCCAGCGCCGGGCAATCGCCCTGGCGCTGGCTGGCAACGCGTCGAACCGATGTCCGAGCCAGGCCGGCCCCAACCGTCCTGGCTTTTATTTGCAGGTAGCCGCCCCGGGCGCGCCACCGAAGGAACGAGAGATGTCACAAGAACGCCGCTACAGTTTCGAGTTCTTCCCCACCAAGACCGACGCAGGCCACGAGAAGCTGATGGGCGTCGCCCGCCAGCTGGCCAGCTACAACCCGGACTTCTTCTCCTGCACCTACGGTGCCGGAGGCTCGACCCGCGACCGCACGCTGAACACCGTGCTGCAGCTGGAAAGCGAAGTGAAGGTCCCTGCTGCTCCGCACCTGTCCTGCGTGGGCGACAGCAAGGACGACCTGCGTGCCCTGCTCGCCGAGTACCAGGCCGCCGGCATCAAGCGCATCGTCGCCCTGCGTGGCGACCTGCCGTCGGGTATGGGCATGGCCAGCGGCGAGCTGCGCTACGCCAGCGACCTGGTCGAGTTCATCCGCCAGGAAACCGGCGACCACTTCCACCTGGAAGTGGCCGCCTACCCGGAGATGCACCCACAGGCGCGCAACTTCGAGGCGGATCTCGCCAACTTCGTGCACAAGGTCAAGGCCGGTGCCGACAGCGCCATCACCCAGTACTTCTTCAACGCCGACAGCTACTTCTACTTCGTCGAGCGCGCGCAGCAACTGGGCGTGGACATCCCGGTGGTGCCCGGCATCATGCCGATCACCAACTACAGCAAGCTGGCACGCTTCTCCGACGCCTGCGGCGCCGAGATCCCGCGCTGGATCCGCAAGCAGCTGGAAGCCTATGCCGACGATACCGCCAGCATCCAGGCCTTCGGCGAGGAAGTGATCACCCGCATGTGCGAACAACTGCTGCAAGGCGGCGCACCGGGCCTGCACTTCTACACGCTCAACCAGGCCGAGCCGAGCCTGGCGATCTGGAACAACCTGAAGCTGCCACGCTGATGGTTGTGAACAGGGCTTTGGCGCAGGTCAAAGCCTTGTTCATTCGCGCTTGTGCCGCCGGGCCCCGCGCCCAGGGTTCACTGGCCTTGCCCGGGCTTGCAGCGTACTCTCCCGCCATGCGCATGCTCATCTTCTCTCTCCTGCTGTTGCTGCTCGCCGGCCTGAGCCCGTTGGCCCATGCCGAACGCCTGCGCATCGTCAGCGACGACTGGGCGCCCTACCTCTACCAGGAAAACGGCCAGCCCAAGGGCATCGACTACGAGGTCACCAACGAGGTGTTCAAGCGCCTGGGCGTTGAGGTGCAATGGCAGTTCCTGCCATGGCGGCGTTGCCTGGCCATGGTCGAGCAGGGCCTGGCGGACGCGGTGATGGACATTTTCCGGGTCGACTCGCGCCAGGGTTACCTGGTCTACCCGGACGAGCCCATGTCAGAGGTCGAGTTCATCCTCTACCAGGCCCGCTCGCGACCGCACCCGGTCGAGCGCCTCGAAGACCTTGCCGGGCTGACCGTGGGCACTTCGCCGGGTTATGTCTATGACGGCAGCTTCGCCGAATCGCCGCTGTTCCGCCGGGAGCCTGCGCCCAGCCACGAAGCCAACTTCGGCAAGCTGGCGCTCGGGCGCATCGACCTGCTGGTGACCGACCGCCGGGTTGGCCGCTATGTCAGCCGCCAGCTGGGCCTGGAGCAGACCGTCGAGGCGCTGCCCCTGGTGATCAGCCGTCGCCAGCAGTACCTGGGGCTGGCCCGCAAGCCAGGGCGCGAGCAGCTGGCACAGGCGTTCAGCGATGAGCTGCGACGTTTCAAGCAGGAGCCGGCCTATGCGGCGATCAACGCCCGCTACCTGGGCAATCGGGATTTTCCTTTCGCCGTTGAGCAGCAGGAACGCAGCACACCCTGATTGCTCTGTTATACTCGGGCCTTCCCGCCAGGCTCACGCCCGGACGCTCGGCCTCGCAACAGGCATCTCGACCCGCAGCAGCGCACCTTGCGCGCCGCCCGCAGGCTCCAGGATGCGCCGTGAACGCCCAGCTGGACCGGACGCGATCGCATCCTTCCGATGCCCGTCGCGCCAGGCAGAACACCCCATCGGGCCCAGCCCCCACGAGAACAGGATTGCCCATGTCCTTTGCTTCCCTCGGTCTCTCCGAGGCTCTTGTCCGCGCTATCGAGGCAGCGGGCTATACCCAGCCCACTCCGGTGCAACAGCGGGCCATTCCCGCCGTGTTGCAAGGTCGCGACCTGATGGTCGCCGCCCAGACAGGTACAGGTAAAACCGGCGGCTTCGCGCTCCCCATCCTCGAGCGCCTGTTCCCGGGTGGCCACCCCGACAAATCGCAACGCCACGGCCCGCGCCAGCCGCGCGTGCTGGTGCTGACCCCGACCCGCGAGCTGGCCGCCCAGGTGCATGACAGCTTCAAGGTCTATGCCCGCGACCTGAATTTCATCAGCGCCTGCATCTTCGGCGGCGTCGGCATGAACCCGCAGGTCCAGGCCATGGCCAAGGGCGTCGACGTCCTGGTCGCCTGCCCGGGTCGTTTGCTCGACCTGGCCGGCCAGGGCAGCGTCGACCTCTCGCGGGTCGAGATCCTGGTGCTGGACGAAGCCGACCGCATGCTCGACATGGGCTTCATCCACGACGTCAAGAAAGTGCTGGCACGTCTGCCGGCCAAGCGCCAGAACCTGCTGTTCTCGGCGACTTTCTCCAAAGACATCACCGACCTCGCCGACAAGCTGCTGCACAACCCCGAGCGCATCGAGGTCACGCCGCCGAACACCACCGTCGAGCGCATCGAGCAACGCGTCTACCGCCTGCCGGCCAGCCACAAGCGCGCCCTGCTGGCGCACCTGATCACCCTGGGTGCCTGGGAACAGGTACTGGTGTTCACCCGCACCAAGCACGGCGCCAACCGACTGGCCGAGTACCTCGAGAAGCACGGCCTGACCGCCGCGGCGATCCACGGCAACAAGAGCCAGAACGCCCGCACCAAGGCCCTGGCCGACTTCAAGGCGAACACCGTGCGCGTGCTGGTCGCCACCGACATCGCCGCCCGCGGCCTGGACATCGACCAGTTGCCCCACGTAGTCAACTTCGAGCTGCCCAACGTCGAGGAAGACTACGTTCACCGCATCGGCCGCACCGGCCGTGCCGGTCGCTCGGGCGAGGCCATCTCGATGGTCGCCCCGGACGAAGAGAAGCTGCTCAAGAGCATCGAGCGCGTCACCAAGCAAAAGATCCCGGATGGCGACCTGATGGGCTTCGACGCCTCCCAGGTCGAGGCCGAGAAGCCGGAAGTCCGCGAGCGCCAGCAGAACACTGGCCGCGGTGGCCGCAACCAGCAACCTCGCGGCGAAGGCGGCAAGGAAGGCAGTGGCGGACGCAAGGACAAGGGCAAGGACAAAGGCCGCAACAAGCCTGCGGGCGAGAAGCAAGCCGACAAGGAAAAGACCGGCGACAAGCAGCAGCAAGGCCAGCAGCAGCGCAAGCCGCGTGACAAGAAACCACGTCAGCAGCAGGCTGCACAGGGCCAGAAGGCCATCCCTTCGGCCCCCGCCGATCGTGATCCGGAAGAGTTCCTGGACGACGATGTGGATAACTTCGGCAACCGCGCTGACTACGTCAGCCCTTACCAGAACGCCAAGAACCAGGGCCGCAACCGTCGCCCGGGCGGCAATGGCGGGCAAGGTCAAGGGCAAGGCCAACGCAGCGGCGGTGGTCAGGCGCAAGGTCAAGGCCGTGGCAATGGCCAGCAGCGCCAAGGCCAGGGCTCGGGTGAAAAACGCCCGCGCAACGCTGGTGGCAGCAATGGCGGAGCTCGTCGTGACAACAACGGTGGCCGTAACCGCCGTGACGAATCGGCTCGCCAGGAACCAGCCGTGCGCAACCCGCGTGAATCGCAGAACGCACCGGTGATCATTCGCAAGGAATCCAAGCTCGACCGTTACCCGACGCCCGAGCAACTGGACGACCTGCCGAGCCGCCCACGCGGTGAGCGTCCGGCGCTGCTGACCCGCAAGGGCTGATCGAAACACCGAGGGGCTGCTATGCAGCCCTTTCCGGCCGGTCCGACGCCTCGGCAAGGCCGCTCCTACAGGTACTGCGCTAAGCCAAAGGGCTGCACTGAACCTGTAGGAGCGGCCTTGCCGAGGCGTCGGACCGGCCGGAAAGGGCCGCGTAGCGGCCCCTCGGTCTTTCAGCTAACGCGAATTACTTCTGCTTCACACCTTCGACGCTGATATCCAGGTCCAGGGTCTGGGAGGTCGGGCCTGGGCCTTTGATCCCGAAGTCGTTCAGGTTCAGCGTGGTCTTGGCGTTGAAGCCGGCACGCTCGCCACCCCACGGGTCCTTGCCTTCACCGTTGAACACGGCCTTGAAGGTGACCGGCTTGGTCACGCCGTGCAGGGTCAGGTCGCCAGTGACGTCTGCGGTCTTCTCACCGGTCGACTTGACGCTGGTGGAGACGAACTTGGCATCCGGGTACTTCTTCACATCGAGGAAGTCTTTGCTGGCGATGTGCTTGTCACGCTCGGCGTGGTTCGACCACAGGCTGGCGGTCTTCAGGTCGACGCTGATCTTGCTGGCCTCGGGCTTGGCGCTGTCCCAGGTGAAGTTGCCGTCGAAGTCCTTGAAGGTGCCGTGGATGAAGCTGTAGCCCAAGTGGCTGATCTTCCAGTCAACGAACGCGTGCTGGCCTTCCTTGTCGATCTTGTATTCGGCGGCCATGGCCTGACCGGCGGAGATCAGGGCGGTACCGAGCGCCAGAGCGGCAAAAGTCTTTTTCAACATCCTTACTTCCTTCCTTTGCAATTGAGGTTGAGAGTCAAGCTTTGCGGCCCAGCATGCGGGTCAGGGTCGCGTCACGGTCGATGAAATGGTGCTTGAGTGCCGCCAGGGCATGCAGTACCGCGAAAATCACCAGGCCCCAGGCCAGCCAGAGGTGGATCACCCCGGCGGTATCGGCCTGGTCAGGCAGGTCGCTGATCAGCGCCGGCACCTCGAACAGACCGAACACCGGAATACCGACACCGTCGGCGGTGGAAATCAGGTAACCGGCGACCATCACCGCGAACAGGCCCAGGTACAGCGCCAGGTGGCCCAGCTTGGCGGCCAAACGGGTGACCTTGCCATGGTTGGCCGGGGCCGGCGGTGGCGGACTGATGAAACGCCAGAGCACGCGTAGCAGCATGGCGGCCAGCAGTACCAGGCCGATGCTCTTGTGCAGGTCAGGCCCGGACTTGCGCCATGGGCTGTAGTAGTCGAGGCCGACCATCCACAGGCCCAGGCCGAACAGGCCGAAGACCGCCAGCGCCACACCCCAGTGCAGGACAATGCTGACCAGGCCATAGCGGGAAGATGAGTTGCGCAGTTGCATGTTGGCGTATTCCCCGTGAAAGCTGCGCACAAGACTAGCGCGTAACGCATCGAATAAAAGCGTAAAAAATTGCTTCGGATTATCTAAAAATCCGATATTTAGTCTGCAAGCTTCCTATTAAGGAAACATTAACGATAGTCGTTTGGATGTGCCGACGCCATCGCGGGGGCCCGCGATGGCGGCTATAGCGGGATCAGCCGGCCTTGGCCTGGCTGTTGACCACCGGTTTCTTGACCGGTTCCGACTTGGCGGTGGCCTTCTTTACCGGCGCCGGTTTGGCTGCGGGTTTGTGTGCCTGCTTGGCCGCTGGCTTGGCTGGCGCTGGCTTGGTGGCGGCCGGCTTCACCGCTTCTTCCTTGGCCACAGGTGCCGGGGCGACTGGCGCGGGGGCCGGTGCAGGCGCCGGGGCGTCTTCCTCGGCCTTGGCGATCGGCGCGACCTTGACCTCTGGCTTGTCAGCACCACCGAACAGGCGCGAGAAGAAGCCTGGCTTGTCCTGCTTGGCCTCCTCGACTTTCACAGGCTCCGCCTTGGCCGGCGCCTTGTCGGAGCCGCCACCGAACAGGTTGGAGAAGAACCCGCCCTTGTCCTTCGCCGCCACGGCGCCCGCTGCTCCGGCGGCGGCTGCGGCGGCAACCGGTGCGGCCTTGGCCGGCTCGAAGGATTTGCCCGCAGCCAGGTCCTGGACCTGGCCTGCGGCGCGCTGGCCGCTGCGCAGGGCGCCTTCGAGGGTGCCCGGATAGAGCGCGTCGGTATGCTCGCCAGCAAAGGCGATGCGCTGGACCGGACGCTCCCACAGACGCCAGTACTTGCTGATCTGGCCCGGTCCATAGGCCAGGTAGGCGCCCCCCATGCCCGCATCGGTGCTGTAACGGCGCACTTCGTAGCCGGTGAAGGCGCCACGAGCCTGCGGGTAGAAGGCGTGCAGGCGGATCAGCACCTGGTCGACCATCTGCTTGTCACCGAAGGCCTGCAGCAGGCGAGCGTTGTCGCCGGACAGGTTGATCACCACGTTGGCGCCGCCCTTGAGCGCCGGTTCGATCCACAGCATGCCCAGGCCGGTGTTGGAGAAGATCTCGCCGGACATGCGCGCACGGCTTTCCCACACCGGGTTCTTGAACTTGAGCATCAGCTGGTCGCGCCAGCCGTAGTTGGTGCCCTTCAGCGCAGCCAGGTGCTGGTTGTCCAGCCCCGGGGTCATCTGGATCTTGGCCAGGGCGCGCAGCGGGACGGCCATGACCAGGTAATCGGCCTGGTAGCCCACGGCGCCGACCTTGACCGTCACCCCGTCCTTGTCCTGGACGATGGCGGTGACCGGCGAGCTGGTCTTGATGGTCTTGAGTTGCTTGACGAAGGCCTGGGCCAGCACCGGACTACCACCCGGCAGGCGCGCGGCGCGCAGGTCGCGGTCACTGACGTTGCGGTAGACACGGCTCTGCTGGGCGAAATACAGCAGCGACAGGCGCGATGGTTCGTCATAGCGGGTGCGGATCTGCTGGTTGACCAGCTGACGGGCGGTCGCCGGCAGTTGCAGTTTGTCGAGCCAGGTGGACACGTTCATCTGGTCGAGGGCGAACAGGGTGCTGTTGGCCGCCGGATTCAGCGGGTCCTCGATGGAGCGGGCCAGGTCGTCGAGGGTCTTCTCATAGCGCTTGAGGGCCTCAGCGGTGGCCGGTTGCTTGGCAACCAGATCGGTCGCGCTGAAGTACTCGCCGTCAATCAGATAGCCCGGGGTGCGCACGAATTCCGGCGCTGCCAGGGTACCGACCTTGAACCGCTCCAGGTACTGGTTGAGCACCGGCTGGGTCTTGCTGTTGCCGATCCACTCGCTGGTGGCCAGCCCCGAACGCCCACCCATGCCCGACTTGGCTTCCAGTAGGGTGACCTGCCAGCCCTTGGCCTGCAGCTCATAGGCCGCGGTCAGGCCTGCCAGGCCCCCACCGACGACGATCGCCGTCTTGTCCTTGGCCAGCGCGGCACCGCTGGACACCCCGATCAATACCAACGCGCACAGGCGCACCCAAGCAGCAGCCATGATGGCGAACTCCGGTTAGAGAAGCGATAGAAGAGACGGGGAAGAATGCCCCGGGAGAGATGCGTTAAGAATACGTCACCTCTGCCCACCCTGCCACCGCAGTGACATCAAGTGCTTTTGGCAACTGGTATTTTTGTCAGTAGCCGTATGTCGCAAAGGCAGGCAGGCTTGGCTCGCACACCAGAATCAGGCCGGAGAAACAGCGGTGATCTACACGGAAGACTTTGCCAGGTGGCAGCCGTCGGCGCCGATGCCAGAAATCACCTGGCGCACTCCCACGGGCCTGAGCATCATCTCCAATGGCATCGCCTACAGCTCACGCTACCAGACCGACGAAGGGCGTAGCGGCACGGAACTGATCGTCCTGGGCCAATCCGATATCGAGATCGTCTTCGGCCAGACGGTCGATTGCCTACTACTCGAGGTAGAGATCAATGCGCTGGGCAGCGCAACCTCGACCGCCTACTGGCTGACCCTGCGCGACAATGACTACACCGAGTTCATGCCCGGCCCCGCCGCGCTCGGCACCTTCTGGCACGAGGTCCCCGGCCCCCTCGAGCGCCTGGTCCTCTCCACCCTGCCGCTGTGCACAGTGCATATACGCCAGCTGGAATGGCGTCCCGCCTGGCGTCACTGAGCGGTTGTCCTGCCCTGCGGCATTGCTTAGGCTTACGCGGTCAAACCGAGCCGTAACGCCAGGAGAAGTGCCCATGGGCCTCAACGATCAGTGGATGCAACGCGACCTCAAGGTCCTGTGGCACCCCTGCACCCAGATGAAAGACCACGAGCAGCTGCCGCTGATCCCGATCCGCCGCGGCGAGGGCGTATGGCTCGAGGACTTCGAGGGCAAGCGCTACCTGGACGCGGTCAGCTCCTGGTGGGTCAATGTGTTCGGCCATGCCAACCCGCGCATCAACCAGCGCATCAAGGACCAGGTCGACCAGCTCGAGCACGTGATCCTGGCAGGCTTCAGCCACCAGCCGGCGATCGAGCTGTCCGAGCGCCTGGTGGCGATGACGCCGGCGGGTCTCGACCGGGTGTTCTACGCCGACAATGGCTCGTCGTGCATCGAAGTAGCACTGAAGATGAGCTTCCACTACTGGCAGAACATCGGCAAACCACAGAAAAAGCGCTTCGTCACCCTGACCAACAGCTACCACGGCGAGACCATCGCGGCGATGTCGGTGGGCGACGTGCCGCTGTTCACCGAGACCTACAAGGCGCTGCTGCTGGACACCATCAAGGTGCCCAGCCCGGACTGTTACCTGCGCCCCGAAGGCATGGGCTGGGAGGAGCACTCACGGAACATGTTCGCGGCCATGGAGCAAACCTTGGCCGAACATCACGCCAGCATCGCCGCGGTGATCGTCGAGCCGCTGATCCAGGGCGCCGGCGGCATGCGCATGTACCACCCGGTGTACCTCAAGCTGCTGCGCGAGGCCTGCGACCGCTACGACGTGCACCTGATCCACGACGAAATCGCCGTGGGCTTCGGCCGCACCGGCACGATGTTCGCCTGCGAGCAGGCCGGCATCCGCCCGGACTTCCTGTGCCTGTCCAAAGCCCTGACCGGTGGCTACCTGCCCCTGGCCGCCTGCCTGACCACCGACAAGGTGTACCAGGCCTTCTATGACGACTACCCGACCCTGCGCGCGTTCCTCCACTCGCACAGCTACACCGGCAACCCGCTGGCCTGCGCCGCGGCCCTGGCGACCCTGGACATCTTCGAACAGGACAACGTCATCGAGGCCAACAAGGCCCTGTCGGCGCGCATGGCCAGCGCCACCGCGCACCTGGCCGATCACGCCCATGTCGCCGAGATCCGCCAGACCGGCATGGCCCTGGCCATCGAGATGGTCAAGGACAAGGCCAGCAAGACCGCCTACCCCTGGCAGGAGCGCCGTGGTCTGAAAGTCTTCGAACATGCCCTGACGCGTGGCGCGCTGTTGCGCCCGCTGGGCAGCGTGGTGTACTTCCTGCCGCCCTACGTGATCACCCCGGAGCAGATCGACTTCCTGGCCGAGGTGGCCAGCGAAGGGATCGACATCGCCACCCGCGACAGCGTCAGCGTGGCGGTGCCGGCCGACTTCCACCCCGATTTCCGCGATCCGGGCTAGGCCCATGCCTTCACACGGCCCCCTGTAGGAGCGGCCTTGTGCCGCGAAAGGGCCGCAAAGCGGCCCCGGCAATTTCTGCTGCGAAGCTGAAGACCTGGGGCTGCTCTGCAGCCCTTTCGCGGCACAAGGCCGCTCCTACAGGAGCGATGCCCCTATTTAGATTCCGAGTAGAACCATGAGACTCTCCCGCTTCTTCATCGACGCCCCGCTTGGCCTTGGCGAGCACGAGCTCCCCGAAGCCCAGGCCCACTATATCGGCCGCGTCCTGCGCATGGCCGCCGGCGACGCCGTACAGCTGTTCGACGGCAGTGGCCAGGAATACCTCGGCCAACTGCTCGAGGTGGGCAAGAAAAGCGTGCGCGTCAGCCTCGACCAGGCCCTCCCCGGCCAGGCCGACTCGCCGCTGCACATTCACCTCGGCCAGGGCCTGTCCCGCGGCGAGCGCATGGACTGGGCGATCCAGAAGGCCACCGAACTGGGCGTCAACGAAATCACCCCGATCGTCAGCGAGCGCTGCGAAGTGCGCCTGAAGGACGAGCGCGCCGACAAGCGCCTGGCCCACTGGCGCCAGGTGGCGATCAGTGCCTGCGAACAGTGCGGTCGCTCGACCCTGCCAGTGATCCACCCGCCGGTCACCCTGGCCGAATGGCTCAAGGGCACCGAGGCCGACCTCAAGCTGGTGCTGCACCCGGTGGCCGAGCCGCTGACCAGCCATGAAAAACCAGCGAAGCTGGCCTTCCTGATCGGCCCGGAAGGTGGCCTGAGCGAGACCGAAGTCGAGCAGGCCAAGGCCAGCGGCTACCACGCCGCCCGCCTCGGTCCACGGGTGCTGCGCACCGAGACCGCGCCGGTGGTGGCGTTGTCGGTGGCCCAGCAGCTGTGGGGCGATTTCTAACGCACGTAGAAGAACACCGCGACGAAGTGCATCAGGCTGCCGGCGATGACGAACAGGTGCCAGATGCCATGCCAGTGGCGGAACCGGCTGTCGAAGGCGAAGAAAATGATGCCGACGGTGTAGAACACGCCGCCGGCCGCCAGCCAGGCGAAACCGGCGCCGCCCAGGCTGTGCAGCAGCGGCTTGACCGCCACCAGCACGATCCAACCCATCAGCGCGTAGATGACGATTGACAGGACCCGCGCCTCCGAGCGCGGCTTGATCTCCTGCAACATGCCGACCAGCGCCAGCCCCCAGACCACGCCGAACAGGCTCCAGCCCCACGGCCCGCGCAGGCTGACCAGGCAGAACGGGGTGTAGCTGCCAGCGATCAGCAGGTAGATCGACAGGTGGTCGAGCTTGCGCATGATCCGCTTCGCCCGCCCGCGAGTGCTGTGGTAGAGGGTGGAGATGCTGTAGAGCAACAGCAGGGTGAAGCCGTAGATGGAAAAACTGACGATCTTCCAGGGATCGCCCTGCAGGCCGGCCACGACGATCAGCCAGACCGCGCCAATGCAGGCCAGGACCGCACCGACCAGGTGGGTCCAGGCGTTGAAACGTTCACCGTAGTACATGCAAGCACAGACCTCGCTACGCCGGTCGGGTTCCTGAAAGCCCTATCGCGGGGCAAGCCCAGACACCATCCTAGTCGGCTACAGGTTGCAGTTGCGCGTCACGCACCAATCTTTCCAATCCCGCCAGGTCAGGCACTCGCGCCACCTGTTCGCCCACCTGCACCGCCGCCAGCTCCAGCCCCGCCAACGGCACATCGACATAGTTCAGCTGGCTGTCGAGCTTGCACGAGCGCGGAATACCCTGCAGCAGCAGCGCCAGGTAACGCAGCCCGGTATCTCCCAGGGCGTTGAGCACCACCACCCGCGCCCGCTCGCCGCAGGGCGTCTGCCCGCCGCAGGCTGCCTCGAAGCCGATCAGCGGCAGCCGTTGCTGACGCCAGTCGACCCAGCCCAGGTGCCAGGCCGCCTCCCCCGGTTCACAGGCGATGACACGGTGGCCGATCAGTTCGGCCACCGCCACGTTGGGCAACACCAGGGTGCGGTCGCCCAGGGGCAGCAGCAACCCGGTCAGGCTGCTGCGCTGGCCGGCGATATGTTCAAGCACGAGGTCGGCTCCAGTGGGTGATGCTCTGCAGCAGCACCGATTCCTGGTACGGCTTGCCGAGATATTCATTGACGCCGATGGCCATGGCCCGGTCGCGGTGTTTCTGGCCGGTACGCGAGGTGATCATGATGATCGGCAGCTGGCTCAAGCGCTCATCGCGGCGGATCCGCGTGGCCACTTCGAAGCCGTCCATGCGCGGCATCTCGATATCCAGCAACAGCACATCCGGACGGTGCTCTTCGAGCAGCGCCATGGCATCGACGCCGTCCTTGGCCGTCAGCACGCTCATGCCGTGACGCTCGAGCAGGCGGCTGGTGACCTTGCGCACGGTCACCGAATCGTCCACCACCATCACCAGCAATGGCCGCCGGGGCACCGGGCCAGTCAGCGCATGCGCCCCCTCGGCCACGCCCGGCAGGCGCGCCAGGCGCCGTTGCTGCCCGCGCAACTGGCCGAGCAGGTCGAGAATCAGCACCACCCGCCCGTCCCCCAGCAGGGTGGCACCGGACAGCCCCGGCACCGCGGCGAACTGCGGACCGAGGCTCTTGACCACGATCTCGCGGCTGGGCGACAGGCTGTCGACCTGGATGGCGAACGACTGCTCATGGGAATGGGTGAGCAGCACCGGCAGCGGCACGCTCTGGCCCAGCAGGCCAGGCTGGCCGCCGCCCTGCAGCAGGTCGCCGAGGTAACGCAGCGCGTAGTCGTGGCCGGCATAGCTGTAGCGCGGCGGGTCGAGTCGATAGCAAGCCTCCAGCTCCGCCGGCGGCACGCGCACGATGCCCTCGATGGTGTTCAGCGGGATGGCGTACTGCTCGTCTTCCACGTGCACCATCAGCGCCCGGTTCACCGACACGGTGAACGGCAGGCGGATCAGGAAACGCGCGCCCTTGCCGGGGCTGGACTCGATGCTCATAGAGCCGCCCAGTTGCTTGACCTCCTCGTGGACCACGTCCATGCCCAGGCCGCGCCCGGAGATCTGGGTGATCTTCTCGGCCGTGGAGAAACCGGGGCGCAGGATGAACTGCAGGATCTCGTGGTCGCTCAGGCGCGCCTGCGGATCGAGCAGGCCGCGCTTGATCGCCTTGTTGCGTACCGCTTCCAGCGGCACCCCGGCGCCGTCGTCGCTCATCTCGATGACGATGTCGGCGCCTTCGTGCAGCAGATTCAGGTGAATGGTGCCCTGCTCCGGCTTGCCGGCCGCCAGGCGCGCCTCGCGGGCCTCAAGGCCATGGTCGACGGCATTGCGCAGCATGTGCTCCAGGGGCGCGACCATACGTTCGAGCACGCTGCGGTCGAGCTCGCCCTCGGCGTTGCCAACCACCAGTTCGACCTGCTTGCCCAGCTCGCTGGCCACCTGCCGTACCACCCGCTGCAAACGGGGTACCAGGCGCTCGAAGGGCACCATCAGGGTGGCGGTCAGGCCCTCCTGTAGCTGGCTGTTGACCCGCGCCTGCTGCTGCAGGAGGCTGTAGGCTTCCTGGGCCCTCTGCAGCAGGGTTTCCTTGAGGTCGAGCAGGTCCGAGGTGGATTCGAACAGCGCCCGTGACAATTGCTGCAGCTGGGAATGGCGGTCCATCTCCAGCGGGTCGAAATCGTCATAGGCGTCACCCTCGAACTGGTGACGACTGGAAATCCGCCCCTGGGTCTCGATGTCCAGGCGCAGCAGCTGGTCGCGCATGCGCTCCAGCGTGGTTTCCATCTCGTTCAGCGCAAACTGGGCGTCATTCACCTGCTGCTCGATGCGCCCGCGGATGACCGAGTGCTCACCGGCCAGGTTGCCCAGGTCGTCGAGCAGTTCGGCATCGACCTTGATCATGTCGCCCGCCCGCTCGGGGACGGCGGCCGGGGCCTCGGCGGGGGCCGGCTCGGCCTGGGGCTGGCCGGCCACGCTGTCGGTCAGGGCGGCGCTGGAGAAGTTGCGGATGTAGTCGATCAGCGCCGTGGCCGCATGCAGCGGCTCGCCCAGGCGCGCCGCGTCGAGCATGTGCGCCAGGCGGTCATGGCAGTTCTGCAGCAGGCTGAACAGGGCCGGCGTCGATGGCAGGCGCCCGGCGGCCAGCAGTTCGTAGAGGAATTCCAGTTCGTGGGCAAGGTCGCCGATAGCGGTGATCTCGACCATGCGCGCGCCGCCCTTGAGCGTGTGCAGGTCACGCAGCAGGTTCTCCACTTCGACCGTGTTGCGCGGGTCGGCCTGCCAGCGCGCCAGGGACTCAGCGGCACTCTCGAGGATATCGGAGCTCTCTTCGAGGAAGACCTCCAGCAGTTCCTTGTCGCCCTCGGTTTCTTCGTTGTCGTCCTGCGGCTCGGAGGCGACGGGAGGCGGGGCGCTGTGGCGGAACTCGCGCAATTCGCCCAGCAACGCCACCGCCGACAGCGGTGGCTGGCCCTCGCGCAGGCTGTGCAGCATTTCGGCCAGGGCATCATGGCTGCGCCGGAGCAGCTCGAACAGGGCCTGACTGGCACCCAGCCGACGGTCCACCAGGCCTTCGTAGAGCAGCGCCAGCTCCTGGGCCAGCACCTCGACAGCGCCGATCGCCGCCATCTGCGCCCCACCCTTGAGGGTCAGCACATCATGCTGCAACGCCGACAGTGGCGACAGGCTGTCCGGCTCGGCCTTCCATTGCCGCAAGGCCTGGTCGGCACCGTCGAGGATATCCCCGGCTTCTTCGAGGAACAGCTCGACCACCGCCGGGTCCGGCAACTCGCCTTGCGCCGTCAGCACCGTCACGCCGTTCGCCCCGACCAGCCCCAGGGCGGCAGGGTCGAGGGCATCGTCGAGCAGGCCATGCAGGGCCGCCAGGCATTCGGGCCGGGGGCTCGGGTCCTGGCCGGCGGCAATCTCGTCGAACAGGTCGAGCAGCGCCTCGTGGGCTTGCCGGGCGACGGCGAAGAAGCGCGGCGTGACCGCCAGGCTGCCCTCCTCCACCGCGCCATACAGGTCCAGCAGCCCTTCGCAGACCTCATCGACCTGCCACAGCTCGGCTTGGTGCGCGCCGTGGCCCAGGGTGGTCATTTCCTCGAGCAGCAGGTGCAGTTCGTGGTGCTGCGCGGGATCGCCCTGCCAATTGGCGAGCCGCGCCTCGGCATCGAGCAGGATGTCCATGCCCATGGTCAGGAAGGTGGCCGTCAGTTGCGGGTCGCGTCGGGTCCGCCGCGGCGGGTGCGGTTCGGCCTGGAGCTGGGCCAGCCGGGCGTCGACTGCCTGCCCGACCTGCTCGATCAGCCCGGCGGCCCCGGGGATGGGCGCCAATGGCGTGCTGCCCAGCTGGGCCAGGCCCAGGTGGAACAGCGCACGCGCCGCCTCCAGCAGTTCGATCTCGGCCACTTGCAGGGGCAGCTGGTGCCCCTTGTATTCGCGCACCAGGCGGTCGAGGGCGGTGGCCAGCTCCGCCACCGGCATCACGCCGGCCATGGCGGCGCTGCCCTTGAGGGTGTGCAGGGCACGTTGCAGACTGTCGCTGACCGCGCCGCCCCGGCCGTCGACCGTCTGCAGGAACCCATCGAGCCCGGCCAAATGACCCTGGGCCTCGTTGCGGAAGATCTCCAGCAATTGCGGATCGAGGCCATCGATGCTGGCGCTGGCCGGCGTGTCGTTGAGCGCCTGTGCATGCAGGTGCCCGGCCAGTTGCTCGATCTCGGCCGTGGGCGGCAGCTGGCTGGCGGCGAAGTCAGCCAGCAGGTCGGGCAGGCGCACGAACACCTGCTGCAGGGCCACCAGGCCTTCGGCGCTGAGCACGATGCGCCCTTCCAGCACCCGGTTGAGCAGGTGCTCGGCGCCCCAAGCCAGCTCGGCCACGGCTTCGGCATGGACCATCCGCCCACTGCCCTTGAGGGTGTGCAGTGCCCGGCGCACCTCGATCAATGCCTCGCGCAGGCCGTTGTCGGCGCGCCAGCGCAGCCATTGACGCTCGATTTCCGGCAGCAGCTCGCCAGCCTCCTCGAGGAACACCTCGCGCAACTCATCGTCGATACCATCCAGCGCCTGCTCGCCGCCGGCGGCTGCCGAGTCGCGCGCGCACTGCACGCCCAGCGCGGCCAGGCTGGCGTGGGCCATGTCGATGAAGCGCTGGGCGTCTGCCAGCGGATCGGCCACCCGCCATTGCAGCCAGGCCTCGCCGGCACTCAGGGCATCGGCCAGGTGCGCCAGTTCGTCCGCTTGCGGCTCATCCTCCAGGTGCACCAGCCAGCCTTGCACATAGCCCGCGCAACCGGCGAACACCTCGGCGGCGGCCGGCAGCATCAGCATCGCCAGCGCCCCGCGCACCTGTTGCAGCAACCCGGGCAGGGCTTGCAGACGCTGGCGCGACCAGTCGGACTCCAGGCAATCGCCGATCAGGTCCTTGGCCTGCTGCAGCACATTGAGCGATTCGTTGAGCACCAGCTGGCGGATTTCGGCCAGGTCCGAGCCGGGCAGGCTGCCGGGGGTGGTTTCCTCCAGCGGGCCGACCATGCCGTTGAGGGTCGCCTCGACATACAGCAGTGCCCCGGCGACATCCATCAGCAGCGCTTCGTCCACGGCGCCGTCCTTCTCGACCAGTGCCTGCAGCGCCAGCACCTGGTCGATGATCACCCGCCGCGGTTGCTGGAAACCCAGCACCGCCAGGGTATCGGCCACATGCCGCAAGGGTGGCAGCAGCGACTCCAGTGGCTCGCTGGGCGAGCGCTCGCCGCCGACGAAAGGGTCGAGGCGGTCCTTGATGCGCATCAGGTCGTCGCACAGGGCCATCACCACCGAGCGCAGCGCGTCACGCCCGGGGCCGGCCTGCATGTGCTCGCGCCAACTGCCCAGGGACAGGTCGAGGTTGGCCAGGTCCGCCGCGCCGGCCAGCCGTTGCCCCAGGTCGCCCAGCAGGCTGCCCTGGGCCAAGGGTTCGGCGCCACGGCAAACTCGCAGCTGGTTGAGCAGCGGCATGACCACCAGTGGCAAGTCGTGACGCGCGCCACGCAGGCGATCCAGATACGGCGGCAATTGCTCGAGCCCGCGGAACAGCACGCCCAGGCAATCGCCACGCGGGCTCACCTGGCCGTCGGCCATGGCCCGTCCGAGCAGTTCCAGCTCCTCGGCCAGACGCATCGCGCCCGGTAGCGCGAGCATGTGCAGGCAGCCGTGGACCTGGTGCAGGTTGTCGACGAAGAACGCCAGCATCGACAGGTCGCCCGGCTCCGCCGAGAAGCGCTCCAGGGCCTGGCGCGCCTGGCCCAGGCAATCGAGGATCGGCGCCTTGGTCCAAGCCAGGGCCACCGTGTCGTGGCGTTCGCCGGGCGGGTTCAGGTTCGCCTCGTTCACGAGCGCTCCACCGGCTTGGGTAGCGTGAAGCCGGACACCGAACGGCGCATCTCGCTGGCCATGCGCGCCAAGTGACGGATGCTGTCGGCGGTGGCGCCGGAACCGGCGGAGGTCTGCGCGGTGATCTGCTGAATCACCGCCATGGTGTGGGAAATCTGCCCGGCCGAGGAAGTCTGCAACTGGGCGGCGTCGGAGATGCTGTGGATAAGTTCGGCCATCGTCTGCGACACACCCTCGATTTCCGCCAGGGCCACCCCGGCGTCCTGGGCCAGGCGCGCGCCGCGCACCACTTCGGCGGTGGTCTGTTCCATGGAGATCACCGCTTCATTGGTGTCGACCTGGATGGTGCGCACCAGCGCCTCGATCTGCCGGGTCGCCGAAGAGGAACGCTCGGCCAGGCGCTGCACCTCGTCGGCGACCACGGCGAAGCCACGACCAGCCTCGCCGGCCAGCGAGGCCTGGATCGCCGCGTTGAGGGCAAGGATGTTGGTCTGGTCGGCAATGTCGTCAATCAGGCTGACGATGTCGCCAATTTCCTGGGAGGACTCGCCCAGGCGCTTGATCCGCTTGGCGGTGTCCTGGATCTGCTCGCGGATGTTGTCCATGCCGTGGATGGTGTTGTGCACCACCTCGTTGCCCTTGTTGGCGATGGCCACCGAGCGCTCGGCCACCTTGGCCGACTCGTAGGCATGGGCCGAGACCCGGTCGATCGACTCGACCATGTCGCCCACCGCCTCGGAGGCCTCGCTGATCTGCTCGGCCTGGTGCTCGGAGGCCTTGGCCAGCTGGCGGGCGGTGTTCTGGGTGTCCTGCACGGCGGCGGCGACCTGCTCGGCGCTGTGGTTGATGGTGGCCACCAGGTCGCGCAGCTGGTCGACCGAATAGTTGATCGAGTCGGCGATGGCGCCGGTGAAGTCTTCGGTGACCGACACCGTGACGGTCAGGTCGCCGTCGGCCAGCTCCTCGATCTCGTCGAGCAGTCGCATGATCGCCTGCTGGTTGCGTTCGTTCTTCTCGGCGGTCTCGCGCAGCTGGCGGTGAGTGGCGCGCACCATCACCAGGCCGATGAGGATGATCGAGGCCAGCGCCAGCAGGCCGAGCACGTAGCCACCGACGGTGTCCAGGGTGCGCCCGCCGGCGAGGTTCTCGAAGCCGTTGGCCAGATGCGAGGCCTCGTCGAGCAAAGTCTGCGACAAGCTGAAGATATTGCCCGCGGCCTCGCGTACACGGAACAGCTCGGGCGAGGTCTCGAGGATCTCGTCCACCGAGCCCGAGACAAACTGGAACAGCTCGGCGATCTCGGCCAGTCGCGCCCGGGCGTCGGCGTCCTCGACCCGGGTGACCTGTATCGCCGGGTTGCCGGCGAGCATGCCCTCGAGCACCTGGCCGAAGCGGCTGGCGTCGCGGCCGAAGGCGTCGGCGGCCTGCACCGAGGTCTCATCGCCGGCGAGCACGGTGTTGACCGAGCCGAGAATGCGTTCGGCCAGCAGCAACTGGCGCTGGGCCACCGCCACCTGGTTGGCCGGCGCGCCGCTCTGCAGCAGGATCTCCACCACCTTCTCGTACTCGACCTGCAGCTGCGGCACGGTTTCGGCCAGGGTGGCCGCGACCTGGTGCAGCGACAGCACGGTCTGTTCGCTGGCGAGGATGGTGTCGGTGTTCTTGCGCAGGTTCTCCCAGTCCTGGCGCACCGCGTCCATCTCGTCGCGCACCGTCACCGGCGCGGCGGGCAGGCCGGTGGCCTTGTCGCCCTCGCGCAGGTAGCTCCAGCGCCGCTCGAAGTCGTTGCGCGCGTCGCTGAGCAGCTTGAACGCCAGCGCCTTGCCCGCCGCCGCCTCGGTGGCGTTCTTGGCGATGCGCTGGGACAGCACGCGCAGCTCGCCGGCATGGCCGATGTACTGCTTGTCGTGGTTGGCCTGGGTGTTGAGGTAGGCGAAGTTGGCGAACAGCAGGACGATCGACAGGATCAGCACCACGAACAACACGGTGATCTGCGCGGTGCTGCGCGGGCGCTGGGCCACGGCGGCCGGCGAAACGCCGGCGGTGGCAACGGAAGGTCCTGGCTTGTTCACGTCGAAAATCCTCTACAACGCCACATCGAGAAAACCCGGGGCCTGGGCCAGGGCGAACGGGCTGAAGATCGCCCAGTTGCGTTCACGGGGAAAATGGCCCTGCACGAAAGGCGCGGCCGCGCGGATCAATGGCTGCGGCGGCGACAGCTCGAGGCTGCTCAGGGCGAAGTGCTGCAAGCCGACCACTTCATCCACCAGCAGCCCGGCGAACAGCTCCTCGTGGTCCAGCACCAGCACCCGTCGTTGCTTGCCCGCCGCCGCCTGGCCGAGGCCGAAGAACGCGCACAGGTCCATCACCGGCAACAGCCGCCCGCGCAGGTTGGCCACCCCGCGAACCCACGGCTGCACGCCCGGCACCCGACTGCTGCGGGGCTCGCGCAGCACCTCGGCGACCTCGCCCATGGGCGCGACGAACCACTGCCCGGCGATGCGAAAGCCGATGCCGCTCCACTGCTGCAGGCGGGTGTCCTGCGGTGGCTGGTCGGCCACCAGCAGGCGGCAGCGCCGGTCGATGTCCAGCAACAGCTCGAAGGCGGTCAGCGACGCGCCCTGGGGGCGGGTGGTCAAGCGCCGAGCACTTCTTTCAACTTGGCGATCAGCGCCTCTTCCTCCACCGGCTTGGTCAGGAAATCGCGGGCGCCCTGGCGCTGGGCCCAGATACGGTCGGTTTCCTGGTCCTTGGTGGTCACCACGATCACCGGAATGGCGCTGGTTTCCGGGTCCTTGCTCAGTTGCCGGGTGGCCTGGAAGCCGTTCATGCCGGGCATGACGATGTCCATCAGCACGGCATCGGGCTTCTCCTGGCGGGCCAGGGCCACGCCGTCGGCGCCATTGTCGGCCTTGAGCACCCCATAGCCGCTTTTCTCCAGCCATTCGGTCAATCTGTACATCTCTGTCGGCGAGTCGTCGACAATCAGAATTCGGGCCATGCTGTTTCCCCATCAGGAAATAGAGACGCCGTCCGGCGAGGGCGGCGTCAGGGTGCGTGTGGGTCCTGCGCGACGAAGCCGGGCACACTGGCGCGGATCGCGTCGAGCAGTTCTTCCTTGCTGAACGGTTTGGTCAGGAACTGGTCGGAGCCGACCACCCGGCCGCGGGCCTTGTCGAACAGGCCATCCCGGGAAGAGAGCAGGATCACCGGGGTGTCCTTGAAGGCGCTGTTGTGCTTGATGATGGCGCAGGTCTGATAACCGTCCAGGCGCGGCATCAGCACATCGACGAAGATGATCCGGGGCTTGTGGTCGACGATCTTGGCCAGGGCGTCGAAGCCGTCACTGGCGGTGATCACCTCGCAGCCGGCCTCGCCGAGCAACATCTGCGCGGTGCGGCGAATCGTGCGGGAGTCGTCGATCACCATCACCTTCAGGGGTTGTTCCATCACTTGGGCTACCGTCGCTGATAATGCCGAAAGACTGGGGCCGCTGCCCCAAAGGCCTGCTGTACAGCGCTATGACTGGCATTTTTAGCATACTCCGGGTAGCCATTCCATCTGCCCCGCCCCTTGACCAGCAGCCTTCACGGCGCCACCCTGAGCCACTTTTCTTTCGTGCCATCGCGGCCACCCGCCGCCAAGAGGAACTAACCCATGAGCGTTCGCCTCGGGATTGTCATGGACCCCATCGCGTCCATCTCCTACAAAAAGGACAGCTCGCTGGCCATGCTGCTGGCCGCCCAGGCCCGTGGCTGGAGCCTGTTCTACATGGAACAGCGCGACCTGTACCAGGCCCAGGGCAAGGCCCGCGCGCGGATGCGCCCGCTCAAGGTGTTCGCCGACCCGGCCCGCTGGTTCGAGCTGGACGAGGAGCAGGACAGCCCGCTGGCCGAGCTGGACGTGATCCTGATGCGCAAGGACCCGCCCTTCGACATGGAGTTCGTCTACAGCACCTACCTGCTGGAGCAGGCCGAGGCCGAAGGCGTGCTGGTGGTCAACCGCCCGCAGAGCCTGCGCGACTGCAACGAGAAGCTGTTCGCCACGCTGTTCCCGCAGTGCACGCCGCCGACCCTGGTCAGCCGCCGGCCGGACATCATCCGCGCCTTCGCCGCCGAGCATGGCGACGTGATCCTCAAGCCGCTGGACGGCATGGGCGGCACCTCGATCTTCCGTCACCGGGCCGGTGATCCCAACCTGTCGGTGATCCTCGAGACCCTGACCGCGCTCGGCGCCCAGCAGATCATGGCCCAGGCCTACCTGCCGGCGATCAAGGACGGCGACAAGCGCATCCTGATGATCGACGGCGAGCCGGTGGACTACTGCCTGGCGCGCATCCCGGCCAGCGGCGAGACCCGCGGCAACCTGGCCGCCGGCGGACGCGGCGAAGCCCGGCCGTTGAGCGAGCGCGACCGCTGGATCGCCGCCCAGGTCGGCCCGACCCTGCGCGAGAAGGGCCTGCTGTTCGTCGGCCTGGACGTGATCGGCGACTACCTCACCGAGATCAACGTCACCAGCCCGACCTGCATCCGCGAGATCGACGCGGCCTACAACACCGACATTGGCGGCCGTTTGATGGACGCCATTGATCGCCAGTTGCAGGCCCGCTGACCGCCGACACGTGGCAAACCCGCGGAGTGGGGTATGATGCCGGTCCTTTTTCGCTGACCTGCGCCCTGTTTCGCGGTTGCTGGATACCTGATGACGCTGCCTGCCGACATCCCCGCCGACCTGCTGCCACCCCGCGTTCGCCCGGTGGACCGGCTCGGCTTCACCCTGTTCCTGGCCGCCCTGGTGCACCTGGCGCTGATCCTGGGCGTGGGCTTCACCGTGGTCAAGCCGGCCGACATCCGCCACACCATGGACATCACCCTGGCCACCTTCAAGAGTGAGAAGGCGCCCGAGAAGGCCGACTTCCAGGCCCAGGACAACCAGCAGGGCAGCGGTACCCTGGATAAGAAGGCGGTGCCCAAGACCACCGAGGTCGCGCCGTTCCAGGACAGCAAGATCAACAAGATCACTCCGCCGCCGGCGGCGAAACCGGAGACCCCGCCCGCACCAGCGAAGTCCGTGGTCGCCACCCAGGCACCGAAAACCCAGAAGGTCGAGCCCAGGCCGAAGGAAAGCAAACCGCAACCCAAGCCCGAGGCCAAGGTGCCGGACTTCGACAGCTCGCAGCTGTCCAGCCAGATCGCCAGCCTCGAGGCCGAGCTGTCCCATGAGCAGCAGCTGTATGCCAAGCGCCCGCGCATCCATCGCCTGAACGCCGCCTCGACCCTGCGCGACAAGGGCGCCTGGTACAAGGAAGAGTGGCGCAAGAAGGTCGAGCGCATCGGCAACCTCAACTACCCCGAAGAGGCCCGGCGCCAGCAGATGTATGGCAGCTTGCGGATGATGGTGTCGATCAACCGCGACGGCTCGTTGTACGAAGTGCTGGTACTGGAATCGTCGGGCCAGCCGGTGCTGGACCAGGCGGCCCAGCGCATCGTGCGCCTGGCGGCGCCGTTCGCGCCATTCACCGGCGACCTGGCGGAGTTCGACCGCCTGGAAATCATCCGCACCTGGCGCTTTGCCCGGGGTGACCGGCTGCAGAGCAACTGACATCAGGGCTTACCTGATGGCAAAACAATAGCCATTCTGTAATCATGCGCGCCTTTGGATCCAACAGAGAAAGGACTCTTCCATGGCGCGCTCCCTCTTCGCCCGCAATACCGCTGCCTTTGTCTTTGCCCTTGGCACCTTCGCTCTGCCAGCCGTGGCGTGCGCCGATGCCGCCGCCCTGCAACAGAAACTGGTCGACGAAGTGGGCGAATACCACTACGACGAAACCCCGCAGCGCCTGGCCGCCATAAAGGCCCTGCTCGACCAGGGCGCCGATCCTGATGGCCAACCGGTATTCCTGGCCGCCTCCTACAAGGCAACCGCACCTTTCGAGCTGTTCCTGCCGAAGGTCAACGTCAATGCCCCGATTCAGGAAAGCGGCGAAACCCTGCTGCTGCTCACCCTCAACCAGGCTGAACAGCCGGCCTCCAAGGCCGACCTGGGCATGGTCAAGGCCCTGATCGCAGCAAAAGCCAATGTGAACGTGCAAGCCCAGGAAGACACGGCCTCGCCCCTCAACACCGCGGCGGAAAAGGGCTCGCCAGAGCTGGTCAAACTGCTGCTGGCCGCCGGCGCCGATGCCAAGGCCACCCTGGCCAACGACTTCACGCCCTTGACCGGCAAAGGTGCCTCGAACCTGGAAGTGGTCAAGCTGCTGGTCGAGGCCGGCGCCAACCCGTACCAGGTGACCGGCGCGGGATCCACCCCGCTGCACTTCGTCTGCCAACGCCCCTATGAACTCAATGGCCAGCCGGACCCACAGGCGACCCAGCGCATCGCGCTGCTGCTGAAGAAGGGCAGTTCCATCGATGCCATTCAAGAGCAGCAAGGCACCTTCCCGGTCGGCACGCCGCTCAAGGAAGCGCTGATGAGCAACAACCCCGACTGCATCGCCGCCCTGATCAAGGCCGGCGCCAGCCCCCAGGCCCCTGTGTACCCAGCGAGCTACCTGGCGCAGAACCCAACCGCCAAGCAGCAGACGATCAAGGCCTATGTGTTGTCCCAGGCCGATGCCGAGCCGGACCTGTATCCCACCGAGATCGTCAAGCTGTTCAAGTGATTTCCCCGGGCACGGTGTCTACGCAGATGCCGTGCCCCGCTCAAAGTAAGGACGCTTCGCATGTCACGCCAACGCTTCACCTCGCCCCTGCTCGCCTTCGCCCTGACGGCGCTCTGCGTGTCAGCCTCTGCAACGCAGCAGGAAGCGCCCAACCTGCCAAAGGCGCTGTACAACGCCGTGGGCAACTATGGGTTCTACAAGACGCCTGAGTACATGGCGGAGATTAAACAGCTGCTGGCCCAGGGCGCCCAGCCTGCCGCCGTGACAATGATGGCTGCCGTCTCCAGCCGCCAACCTGAAGTGCTGGACCTGCTGATCGCCAAGGTAGACGACATCAATGCTCCAGTCTCCAGCAACGGTGAGACGCTGCTGACCTATACCCTGAGCCACATCAGCCCGGACGGCGATCCGCAAACCGATGTGCGCATGGTCAAGAGCCTGATCAAGGCCGGTGCCGACGTCAACGCCATCGTTCGCGCACGGACTGCCTCTCCCCTGCAGATCGCCGCCGCGGGCGATGGCAGCAGAACCCCGCCGCAACCGCAGATGGTCAAGCTGCTGCTAGACGCCGGGGCCGATGCCAAGGCGACATTGGGCAACGACTTCAATCCGCTGACCGGCAGAGCCGCTACCAGCCTGGAGGTCATCAAACTGCTGGTCGACGCGGGTACCAACCCGTACCAGGTCACCAAGCCGGGCTCGACCCCTCTGCACTTCGTCTGCGAACGCAACTTCGCACTGCAGGATCAGCCAGACCCGCAAGCCGCGCAGCGCATCGCGATACTGTTGAAGAAAGGCAGCTCCCCCGATGAGATCCACCCACAGAGTGGTGCTGTTCCCGTAGGTACACCGCTACTGGAGGCTGCTCGCTCGCACAACCCGGACTGCGTCGCAGCACTGATTGCCGCCGGCGCCGATCCCGATGCGCCAGCCCACTCGCCCACTTATCTGAAGAACTTCCCGGATACCGAGCAGAAAACGGTTCGCCAGCAGGTGCTGGCCTTCTCCGAGAAATTCGATGGCCTGTACTCGCCCGAAGTGGTGAAGCTGTTCCAGTAACCCGCCGCACTGCTGACAAGGTGACCATGGCACCTTGTCAGCCTCGCCACCTGGCGCCACACTAGCGGACATGAAGACCCTCGCCCCCAGCTACCTCAAGCACCAGTTCCTGATCGCCATGCCGCACATGGCCGATCCGAACTTTGCCCAGACCCTCACCTACATCGTCGAGCACAATGCCCACGGCGCCATGGGCCTGGTGGTCAACCGCCCGCAGGAGCTGAACCTGGCCGACATCCTCGAGCAGTTGCGCCCGAACGACGAGCCGCCCGCCAGCACCCTGCACATCCCGATCTACCAGGGCGGTCCGGTGCAGACCGACCGTGGTTTCGTGCTGCACAGCAATGACCGCACCTATCAGGCCACGGTCGAGCTGGAGGGCCTGTCGCTGTCCACCTCCCAGGACGTGCTGTTCGCCATAGCCGCCGGCGACGGCCCGCGCAAGAGCCTGATCACCCTGGGCTACGCGGGCTGGGAAGCCGGCCAGCTGGAGGCGGAGCTGGCCGACAACGCCTGGCTCAACTGCCCGTTCGACCCCGAGATCATCTTCGGCCTGGCCAGCGACCAGCGCCTGGGCGCCGCCGCCGCGAGCCTGGGCATCAACCTCAGCCTGCTGACCAGCCAGGCGGGCCACGCCTGATGGCCGAACTGCGTCTACTGCTGGGCTTCGACTATGGCACCCGACAGATCGGCGTGGCCGTCGGCCAGGTAATCACCGGCCAGGCCCGCGAACTGTGCACGCTCAAGGCCCAGAACGGCGTGCCGGACTGGAACCAGGTCGAGAAGCTGATCAAGGAATGGAAACCCGACGCCATCGTCGTCGGCCTGCCGCTGAACATGGACGGCACGCCCAGCGAGATGAGCGAGCGCGCCGAGAAATTCGCACGGCGCCTGCACGGCCGCTACAACCTGCCGGTGCACACCCACGACGAACGCCTGACCACCTTCGAGGCCAAGGGCGAGCAGATGGCCCGGGGCGGGCGCCACGGCAGCTACCGCGACAACCCGGTCGACGCCATCGCCGCCGCCCTGCTGCTGCAAGGCTGGCTGGAGGCCAACACTTAAATCCGCTTTGCCGCCGGGCCGATCCGGCGCCCGCCTTCCGAGGAGCACGCAATGAGCCTACCCAATCCCGCCGACCTGATCCGGCAGATGGCCGTCGACCTTCGCGCCCACCTGGCCCGCCGCGGCATCACCGAGCCGCGTTTCATCGGCATCCGCACCGGCGGCGTGTGGGTGGCCCAGGCCCTGCAGGCCGAGCTGGGCGACCAGGGCCCGCTGGGCACCCTGGATGTGTCCTTCTACCGCGACGACTTCAGCCAGAACGGCCTGCACCCGCAGGTACGACCTTCGGAACTGCCGTTCGAGATCGAAGGCCAGCACCTGGTGCTGGTGGATGACGTGCTGATGAGCGGGCGCACCATCCGCGCCGCCCTCAACGAACTGTTCGACTATGGCCGCCCGGCCAGCGTGACCCTGGCCTGCCTGCTCGACCTGGATGCCGGCGAATTGCCGATCCGTCCGAATGTACTCGGCGCCACCCTGTCCCTGGCCGCCCATGAACGGGTAAAATTGACCGGACCCACGCCGCTCGCCCTCGAGCGCCAGGACCTCGCACCCGCTTCCGCCCTTTAAGAGTCCCCCGCGATGACGCCATTCGACGCCAAGCGCCCGCTGCAGCTCAATGACCAGGGCCAGCTGCGCCACTTCCTCTCGCTCGACGGTTTGCCCCGCGAACTGCTCACCGAGATCCTCGACACCGCCGACTCGTTCCTCGAAGTCGGCGCCCGGGCCGTGAAGAAAGTCCCGTTGCTGCGCGGCAAGACCGTGTGCAACGTGTTCTTCGAGAACTCCACCCGTACCCGCACCACCTTCGAACTGGCCGCCCAGCGTCTGTCGGCCGACGTGATCAGCCTGAACGTGTCGACTTCCTCGACCAGCAAGGGCGAGACCCTGTTCGACACCCTGCGCAACCTGGAAGCCATGGCCGCCGACATGTTCGTCGTGCGCCACTCCGATTCCGGCGCCGCCCACTTCATCGCCGAGCATGTGTGCCCGGACGTGGCGGTGATCAACGGCGGTGACGGCCGCCACGCCCACCCGACCCAGGGCATGCTCGACATGCTCACCATTCGTCGGCACAAGGGCGGCTTCGAAAACCTCTCCGTGGCGATCGTCGGCGATATCCTGCACTCGCGGGTGGCCCGCTCGGACATGCTCGCGCTCAAGGCGCTGGGCTGCCCGGACATCCGCGTGATCGGTCCGAAGACGCTGATCCCGATCGGTATCGAGCAATATGGCGTGAAGGTCTACACCGACCTCGCCGAAGGCCTCAAGGACGTCGACGTGGTGATCATGCTGCGCCTGCAGCGCGAGCGCATGGCCGGTGGCCTGCTGCCCAGCGAGGGCGAGTTCTACCGCCTGTTCGGCCTGACCACCGCGCGCCTGGCCGGGGCCAAGCCGGATGCCATCGTCATGCACCCGGGCCCAATCAACCGCGGCGTGGAAATCGAATCGGCGGTGGCCGACGGCCAGCACTCGGTGATCCTCAACCAGGTCACCTACGGCATCGCCGTGCGCATGGCCGTGCTGTCCATGGCCATGAGCGGGCAGAACGCGCAACGTCAATTCGACCAGGAGAACGCCCAGTGACCATCAGCATTATCGGCGCCCGGGTCATCGATCCTGCCAGCGGCCTGGACCGCATCACCGACCTGCACCTGGACGGCGGGCGCATTGCCGCCATCGGCGCGGCGCCGGCCGGCTTCAACGCCAGCCGCACGATCCAGGCCGACGGCCTGGTGGCCGCCCCGGGCCTGGTCGACCTCGGTGTTTCCCTTCGCGAGCCGGGCTACAGCCGCAAGGGCAACATCGCCAGCGAAACCCGTGCCGCCGTGGCCGGCGGTGTCACCAGCCTGTGCTGCCCACCGCAGACCAAGCCGGTGCTGGACACCTCGGCGGTCGCCGAACTGATCCTCGACCGCGCCCGCGAGGCGGCCAACAGCAAGGTTTACCCGATCGGCGCCCTGACCAAGGGCCTGGAAGGCGAGCAACTGGCCGAACTGGTAGCCCTGCGCGACACCGGTTGCGTGGCCTTCGGCAACGGCCTCAAGGAAATCCCCAACAACCGCACCCTGGCCCGTGCCCTGGAATACGCGGCGACCTTCGACCTGACCGTGGTGTTCCACTCCCAGGACCGCGACCTGTCGCAAGGCGGCCTGGCCCACGAAGGCCCTATGGCCAGCTTCCTCGGCCTGCCGGGCATCCCGGAGACCGCCGAGACCGTGGCCCTGGCCCGTAACCTGCTGCTGGTCGAGCAGACCGGCGTGCGCGCCCACTTCACCCAGATCACCAGCGCCCGCGGCGCCCGGCTGATCGCCCAGGCCCAGGCGCTGGGGCTGCCGGTCACCGCCGACGTGGCGCTGTACCAGCTGATCCTCACCGACGAAGCGCTGCGCGACTTCTCCAGCCTGTACCACGTGCAGCCGCCGCTGCGCACCGCAGCCGACCGCGACGGCCTGCGCGAGGCGGTGAAGTCCGGGGTAATCCAGGCGATCTCCAGCCATCACCAGCCCCACGAGCGTGATGCCAAGCTGGCGCCGTTCGGTGCCACCGAGCCGGGGATCAGCAGCGTCGAACTGCTGCTGCCGCTGGCCATGACCCTGGTCGAGGACGGCCTGCTCGACCTGCCGACCCTGCTGGCACGCCTGAGCAGCGGCCCGGCCGCGGCCATGCGCCTGCCCGCTGGCGAGCTGAAGGTAGGCGGCGCGGCGGACCTGGTGCTGTTCGACCCGAAAGCGTCCACTGTTGCCGGCGAGCAGTGGTTCTCCCGCGGCGCGAACTGCCCGTTCATCGGCCACTGCCTGCCGGGCGCGGTGCGTTATACCTTGGTCGACGGGCACGTCTGCCACGAGGCCTGACCACGGTTTACTCGCCCTCCTGTAGGAGCGGCCCTTGCGCCGCGAAAGGGTCGCGCAGCGACCCCGGGATTTCGGGCCACACAGAAATTGCCGGGGCCGCTCTGCGGCCCTTTCGCGGCGCAAGGCCGCTCCTACACCGACCGCGCTCGACCTGAAGCCAGCAGCAACCATTCATCCAATGTGGTTGAAATCCTTCCCCCCTCCCCCCATATGAGTCTGCATCAGGCATTTTCGCCCCGCTGCGTGGAGACTCTCCCTTGACTACCATCGTTTCTGTCCGCCGTAACGGCAAAGTCGTCATGGGCGGCGACGGCCAGGTTTCCCTCGGCAACACCGTGATGAAAGGCAACGCCAAGAAAGTCCGTCGCCTGTACAACGGCCAGGTCATCGCCGGCTTCGCCGGTGCCACCGCCGATGCCTTCACCCTGTTCGAGCGCTTCGAAGCCCAGCTGCAGAAACACTCCGGCCACCTGGTGCGTGCTGCCGTCGAGCTGGCCAAGGAATGGCGCACCGACCGCTCCCTGAGCCGCCTGGAAGCCATGCTGGCCGTGGCCAACAAGGACGCCTCCCTGATCATCACCGGCAACGGCGACGTGGTCGAACCCGAGGACGGCCTGATCGCCATGGGTTCCGGTGGCGGCTACGCCCAGGCCGCTGCCCGCGCCCTGCTGAACAAGACCGACCTCTCGGCCCGTGAAATCACCGAGGCCGCCCTGAATATCGCCGGCGACATCTGCGTGTTCACCAACCACAACCTGACCATCGAGGAGCAGGACCTGGCCGAGTGATCAGTTGTTTTGGCGTCCCGCCCACAGCGGGACTTTTCCACACTGATGACTGCGCCCCAGGACCCTATTGATCATGTCCATGACCCCCCGCGAAATCGTTCACGAACTGAACCGCCACATCATCGGCCAGGACGACGCCAAGCGCGCCGTCGCCATTGCCCTGCGCAACCGCTGGCGGCGCATGCAGCTCCCCGCCGAGCTGCGTGCCGAAGTGACTCCCAAGAACATCCTGATGATCGGCCCCACCGGCGTCGGCAAGACCGAGATCGCCCGCCGCCTGGCCAAGCTGGCCAACGCGCCGTTCATCAAGGTCGAAGCGACCAAGTTCACCGAAGTCGGCTACGTTGGCCGTGACGTCGAGTCGATCATCCGCGACCTGGCCGACGCCGCGCTGAAGATGCTGCGCGAGCAGGAAATCGTCCGCGTGCGCCACCGCGCCGAGGACGCCGCCGAAGACCGCATTCTCGACGCCCTGCTGCCGCAGGCGCGGGTCAGCAGCTTCAGCGAGGAAGCCCAGCAGTCCAGCACCGACTCCAACACCCGCCAGCTGTTCCGCAAGCGCCTGCGCGAAGGCCAGCTGGACGACAAGGAAATCGAGATCGAAGTCGCCGAGAACATGGGCGTCGAGATCGCCGCGCCGCCCGGTATGGAAGAGATGACCAACCAGCTGCAGAGCCTGTTCGCCAACATGGGCAAGGGCAAGCGCAAGACCCGCAAGCTGAAGGTCAAGGAAGCGCTGAAGATGGTCCGCGACGAAGAAGCGGGCCGCCTGGTCAACGAGGAAGAGCTCAAGGCCAAGGCCCTGGAAGCGGTCGAACAGCACGGCATCGTGTTCATCGACGAGATCGACAAGGTGGCCAAGCGTGGCAATGTCGGCGGCGCTGATGTCTCCCGTGAAGGCGTGCAGCGCGACCTGCTGCCGCTGATCGAGGGCTGCACCGTCAACACCAAGCTGGGCATGGTCAAGACCGACCACATCCTGTTCATCGCCTCCGGCGCCTTCCACCTGAGCAAGCCGAGCGACCTGGTGCCCGAACTGCAGGGCCGCCTGCCGATCCGTGTCGAGCTCAAGGCGCTGACCCCGGAAGACTTCGAGCGCATCCTCAAGGAGCCGCACGCCTCGCTGACCGAGCAGTACAGCGCCCTGCTCAAGACCGAGGGCCTGAACATCGAGTTCGCCGACGAAGGCCTCAAGCGCCTGGCCGAGATCGCCTACCAGGTCAACGAGAAGACCGAGAACATCGGTGCCCGCCGCCTGCACACCCTGCTCGAGCGCCTGCTCGAAGAGGTGTCGTTCAGCGCCGGCGACCTGGCCAGCGCCCACGACGAGACGCCGATCCACATCGACGCCGCTTACGTGAACAGCCACCTGGGCGAGCTGGCGCAGAACGAAGATCTGTCGCGTTACATCCTGTAAGAGCGCAGGGGGCCGCTACGCGGCCCTTTCGCGACACAAGGCCGCTCCTACAGGGGGACTGCATTCTCCTTGTAGGAGCGGCCTTGTGCCGCGAAAGGGCTGCGTAGCAGCCCCCTTGCACAATGCCTGGAATCACTCGAAGCTTGCAGCTTGAAGCCAAAGAGAGATTCGCCCATGGCCCGCCTCCCCACCGCCATCAACCTGCACAAAGCCTCCAAGACCCTCACCCTCACCTACGCCCCCGGCGAGGTATACCACCTGCCCGCCGAATTCCTGCGCGTGCACTCCCCCTCCGCCGAGGTCCAGGGCCACGGCAATCCCATCCTGCAATTTGGCAAGATCAACGTCGGCCTCAGCGGCCTGGAACCGGCCGGTCAATATGCACTGAAACTGACCTTCGACGATGGCCATGACTCCGGATTGTTCACCTGGGAGTACCTCGAGCAGTTGTGCCTGCGCCAGGAGCAGCTGTGGGCCGATTACCTCGACGAATTGCACAAGGCCGGCAAATCCCGCGACCCGTCCGAATCGGTGGTGAAATTGATGCTCTAGCTCAAGGCTCGCAAGCTTTAGAGCGCATTTTCTAATCTCATCTGCTTGAATGCCTTGATGACTGCCAAAGATTGGCTGTCTTGCGCATTACACGAAAGTCGGGTAACCAATGGAGCTGGCAAGTTCCCTGCATTGCCTTGAAGGCAGGCAGGGCCAGGCCGGTATGTAGAGGTCGCGAGCGAAAGCAGGTTGTCTTCACACGCAGAAACCCACGCAGCTCATCATCGGCACGCATCCGGTCGCAGCACCGCTGTTCCTTATCACTGGTCACCCGAGTAGCAGTACCGGGCTGTCACAGCACGCCGGTACTCGTCTCAGGACAACGGAGCGTCGTAGATGAGTAACAAGAACAACGATGAGTTGCAGCGGCAGGCCTCGGAAAACACCCTGGGGCTGAACCCGGTCATCGGCATTCGCCGCAAGGATCTGCTGACATCGGCGCGCACTGTGCTGCGCCAGGCGGTACGCCAGCCCCTGCACAGCGCCAAGCACGTGGCGCATTTCGGCCTGGAGCTGAAAAACGTGCTGCTGGGCAAGTCGGCCCTGCAGCCTGAAGGCGACGACCGTCGCTTCGCCGACCCGGCATGGAGCAAGAACCCCCTGTACCGCCGCTACCTGCAGACCTACCTGGCCTGGCGCAAGGAGCTCAACGACTGGATCGGCGAAAGCGACCTGTCGCCCCAGGACATCAGCCGTGGGCAGTTCGTCATCAACCTGGTGACCGAGGCCATGGCCCCCACCAACACCCTCTCCAACCCCGCCGCGGTCAAGCGCTTCTTCGAGACCGGCGGCAAGAGCCTGCTCGACGGGCTGTCCAACCTGGCCAAGGACATCGTCAACAACGGCGGCATGCCCAGCCAGGTGAACATGGAGGCCTTCGAGGTCGGCAAGAACCTCGGCACCAGCGAAGGCTCGGTGGTGTACCGCAACGATGTGCTGGAACTCATCCAGTACAGCCCCATCACCGAGCAGGTGCACAGCCGTCCGCTGCTGGTGGTGCCGCCACAGATCAACAAGTTCTACGTGTTCGACCTGAGCCCGGAAAAGAGCCTGGCGCGCTTCTGCCTGCGCTCCCAGCAGCAGACCTTCATCGTCAGCTGGCGCAACCCGACCAAGGCCCAGCGCGAGTGGGGCCTGTCGACCTACATAGACGCGCTCAAGGAGGCGGTCGACGCGGTGCTGGCGATCACCGGCAGCAAGGACTTGAACATGCTCGGCGCCTGCTCCGGCGGCATCACCTGCACCGCGCTGGTGGGCCACTACGCCGCGCTCGGCGAGAAGAAGGTCAACGCCCTCACCCTGCTGGTGAGCGTGCTCGACACCACCGTCGACACCCAGGTCGCGCTGTTCGTCGACGAGCAAACGCTGGAGGCGGCCAAGCGCCACTCCTACCAGGCTGGTGTACTCGAAGGCAGCGACATGGCCAAGGTGTTCGCCTGGATGCGCCCCAACGACCTGATCTGGAACTACTGGGTCAACAACTACCTGCTCGGCAACGAACCGCCGGTATTCGACATCCTGTTCTGGAACAACGACACCACCCGTCTGCCGGCCGCCTTCCACGGCGACCTGATCGAGATGTTCAAGAACAACCCGCTGACCCGCTCCGACGCCCTCGAAGTGTGCGGCACCGCCATCGACCTGAAGAAGGTCGACTGCGACATCTACAGCGTCGCCGGCACCGCCGACCACATCACCCCGTGGCAGTCGTGCTACCGCTCGGCGCACCTGTTCGGCGGCAAGATCGAGTTCGTGCTGTCCAACAGCGGGCATATCCAGAGCATCCTCAACCCGCCGGGCAACCCCAAGGCGCGCTTCATGACCGGCGAGGACCGCCCGGACGATCCGGTGGCCTGGCAGGAGAACGCCATCAAGCATGCCGATTCCTGGTGGCTGCACTGGCAGGCCTGGCTGGGCGAGCGCGCCGGCGAACTCAAGAAGGCGCCTACAAAGCTGGGTAACCGCACCTATACCGCAGGCGAGGCCGCACCGGGAACATACGTGCACGAGCGTTGAACCGAACCGCCGCGATGGGCCTGTCGGTGCATCGCGGCGCTACCTTCACCACAGAGTCACGCGCATGCCGCAACCGTACATCTTCAGGACCGTCGAGCTGGACGAGCAGTCCATACGCACCGCAGTCCGCCCGGGCAAGCCACACCTGACGCCGCTGCTGATCTTCAACGGCATCGGCGCCAACCTCGAGCTGGTGTTTCCGTTCATCGAGGCGCTGGACCCGGACCTGGAGGTCATCGCCTTCGACGTGCCCGGGGTCGGCGGCTCGTCGACGCCCCGCCACCCCTACCGCTTTCCCGGCCTGGCCAAGCTGACCGCGCGCATGCTCGACTACCTGGACTACGGCCAGGTCAATGTCATCGGCGTGTCCTGGGGCGGCGCCCTGGCCCAGCAGTTCGCCCACGACTACCCCGAGCGCTGCAAGAAGCTGGTGCTGGCCGCCACCGCCGCCGGCGCGGTGATGGTGCCGGGCAAGCCCAAGGTGCTGTGGATGATGGCCAGCCCGCGGCGCTATGTGCAGCCCTCCCATGTGATCCGCATCGCCCCGCTGATCTACGGCGGCGGCTTCCGGCGCGACCCTGAGCTGGCGATGCACCATGCCTCCAAGGTTCGCTCGGGCGGCAAGCTGGGCTACTACTGGCAGCTGTTCGCCGGGCTCGGCTGGACCAGCATCCACTGGCTGCACAAGATCCACCAGCCCACCCTGGTGCTGGCTGGCGACGACGATCCGTTGATCCCACTGATCAACATGCGCCTGCTGGCCTGGCGAATTCCCAATGCCCAGCTACACATAATCGACGACGGCCACCTGTTCCTGATCACCCGAGCCGAGGCCGTCGCGCCGATCATCATGAAATTCCTCGAGCAGGAACGCCAACGCGCGGTCATGCACCCCCGGCCCGCTGCGCGCACCTGATGCCGACTGCGGGACAAGCCCGCTCCCACCACCCCCAGAAAAGCTGGCGTGGGAGAGGGCTTGTCCCGCGATCGGCCCGATTGCTAAACGATGGAGTGTTGGCATGAAAGACAAACCGGTGCCCGTCACCAGCATGAACGTGCAGAACGCCATCACCGGCCTGCGCGGTCGCGACCTCATCTCGACCCTGCGCCAGGTCGGCAGGATCAGCCTGCGCAACCCGCTGCACACCGCCCACCACCTGCTGAGCCTCGGCGGCCAGCTGGGCCGCGTGCTGATCGGCGACAGCCCCTATCAGCCCCACCCCCGCGACACGCGGTTCAGCGACCCGACCTGGAGCCAGAACCCGTTCTACCGTCGCGGCCTGCAGGCCTACCTGGCCTGGCAGAAGCAGACCCGCCTGTGGATCGAGGAAAGCAGTCTGGCCGACGACGACCGCGCCCGGGCACAATTCCTGTTCAACTTGGTCAGCGACGCCTTCGCCCCGAGCAACTCGCTGCTCAATCCGCTGGCGGTCAAGGAGCTGTTCAACACCGGCGGCCTGAGCCTGCTGCGCGGGGCCAGCCACCTCCTCGACGACCTGCGCCACAACGACGGCCTGCCGCGCCAGGTGGACGAGCGGGCCTTCGAGGTCGGCGGCAACCTGGCCGCCACCCCTGGCGCGGTGGTGTTTCGCAACGAGCTGCTGGAGCTGATCCAGTACAAGCCCATGAGCGAGAAACAGTACGCCCGGCCGCTGCTGGTGGTACCGCCGCAGATCAACAAGTTCTACATCTTCGACCTGGGGCCGACCAACAGTTTCGTCCAGTACATGCTCAAGCAGGGCCTGCAGGTGTTCATGGTCAGCTGGCGCAACCCTGACCCACGTCACCGCGAGTGGGGCCTGTCCAGCTACGTGCAGGCCCTGGAGGAAGCGCTCAATGCCTGCCGCAGCATCAGCGGCAGCCGCGATCCCAACCTGATGGGCGCCTGCGCCGGCGGCCTGACCATGGCCGCCCTGCAAGGCCACCTGCATGCCAAGAAACAGCTGCGCAAGGTGCGCAGCGCCACTTACCTGGTGAGCTTGCTCGACAGCCAGTTCGACAGCCCCGCCAGCCTGTTCGCCGACGAGCAGACCGTAGAGGCGGCCAAGCGCCGCTCGTACCAGCGCGGCGTGCTCGACGGCGGTGAAGTGGCGCGGATCTTCGCCTGGATGCGGCCCAATGACCTGATCTGGAATTACTGGGTCAACAACTACCTGATGGGCAAGACCCCGCCGGCGTTCGACATTCTCTACTGGAACGCCGACAACACCCGCCTGCCCGCCGCCCTGCACGGCGACCTGCTGGACTTCTTCAAACTCAACCCGCTGACCTTCCCCGAAGGCCTGGAAGTGTGCGGTACGCCGATCGACCTCAAGCAGGTCGGGCTGGACAGCTTCACCGTGGCCGGCAGCAACGACCACATCACCCCGTGGGACGCCGTTTACCGCTCGGCCCTGCTGCTCGGCGGCGATCGGCGTTTCATCCTGGCCAACAGCGGCCATATCCAGAGCATCATCAACCCGCCCGGCAACCCCAAGGCCTACTACCTGGAAAACCCCAAACTCTCCAGCGACCCACGGGCCTGGTTCCACGACGCCCAGCGCCGCGACGGCAGCTGGTGGCCGCTGTGGCTGGAATGGATCAGCGAGCGCTCGGGTACGCTGAAGCCCCCCCGCGAGGAACTGGGCAACGCCACCTACCCAGCGCTGGGCCCCGCGCCGGGCAGCTACGTATTGGCGCGCTGACCGGATGAAGACCCGCGACCGTATCCTCGAATGTGCCTTGCAGCTGTTCAACCGCCAGGGCGAGCCGAACGTCTCGACCCTGGAGATCGCCAACGAACTGGGGATCAGCCCCGGCAACCTGTACTACCACTTCCACGGCAAGGAGCCGCTGGTGATCGGCCTGTTCGAGCGCTTCGAAGAGGAACTGATGACGCTGCTCGACCCGCCCCTGGACGTGCGCCTGGACGCCGAGGATTACTGGCTGTTCCTGCACCTGATCGTCGAGCGCATGGCCCAGTACCGCTTCCTGTTCCAGGACCTGTCCAACCTCACCGGGCGCCTGCCCAAGCTGGCGCGGGGCATGCGCAGCCTGATCAACGCCCTCAAGCGCACCCTGGCCGCGTTGCTGGCCAGCCTCAAGGGCCAGGGCCAGGTGACCAGTGAGACCCAGGCCCTGGGGCAACTGGTGGAGCAGATCACCCTGACCCTGATGTGCTCGCTGGACTACCAGCGAGTGCTGGGGCGCGAGGGCGACGTGGGGGTGGTGGTGTACCAGGTGATGATGCTGGTGGCGCCGCATCTGCAGGCACCGGCGCGCAGCGCGGCGGAGCAGTTGGCGATGCGGTATCTGGAAGGCTGAAACGATCACGGGGCAAACCCACCCCCACGAGTCCTGTGCAGGCTTCGTGGGAGCGAGCTTGCCCCGCGATCAGGGCGACGCGGTGTCAGGCCTGGGTGGCCGCGTTCACCGGTGCCGACGGCGTGCTGCTGGCCGGGGCCGCGCTCGGAGCCGGAGCCGCAGTGGCGGCAGGCGCCGGAGCGGCCGGCTTGGCTGCTACAGGCTTGGCCGGAGTCGCTTTCTTCACGGCCGGCTTTTTGGCCGCAGCGGGTTTGGCCGCTGGTTTGGCGGCCGCTGGCTTGGCTGCCGGTTTGGCCGCCGCGGTTTTCGCCGCAGGCTTGGCCGCCGGTTTGGCCGCCGCGGTCTTGGCTGCGGGCTTGGCTGCCGGCTTGGCCAGGGGCTTGGCCGCAGTCTTGCTGGCACTGGCCTTGGAGATCGGAGTCACCGACGCGCCGGTCAGTTTCTCGATCTGCTTGGTCAGCGAGTCGACCTGCTGGTGCAGGGCCTTGATCTCATTGCGGCTGGGCACGCCCAGGCGCGAGATGGCGCTGTTCAGGCGCTTGTCGAACGCCTCCTCCAGCTCGCTCCACTTGCCCAGCGCACGGTCCTTCACGCCAGACACCCGGGAGTTGGTCGACGACTTGGCGCTTTCGGCCACGTCCTCGGCCGTTTTCTTCGCCTGCTTCTCGGCCTTTTCGCCATCCTTCACCAGCGAATCGAACAGCTTCGGACCGTCCTGGTCGACCTTGGAGTAGATACCCAGGCCAGCCAACCAGATCTTGCGGGAGTACTTCTCGATTCCGCCGATCCAGGAACTGCCTTCTTTCTCGGTGTTCTTCTTGCCAGCCATCCTGCTCTCCTTATGGTTTGTGCGCGACGCGCTCGAGCAGCTCGTGCAGCTGTTCAAGCTTGATGGACAACGCCTCAACGTCATGTTTAGACGGAATGCCGAGGCGATTCAAGGCGCGACCGACACGGGCGTCGAAGGCTTTCTCGATTTTGTCCAGTTGGACCTCGACCTTGCCGCGTACCCGGCTGACTTCCTGGGTGGCTTCGTCGAGATGGCCGTTGGCGGCTTCGATCTCTTTATCCAGGCGCTTCTTGCCGCGTTTCTCGACGCCTTCGCCGGCCTTCACCAGCTCCTTGAAGTAGTCGGAACCTTCCTGGCCGACGCGGGCGTAGGCACCGATGCCCGCCAGCCAGATCTTGCGGGCGTAGCCGCGCACCTCGCCCAGGGTACTGCCTTGGGCGTCGTCTTTCTGCTTGAGATTCACTTTGGCCATGCTCTGCACCTCATGCTCGTTCAAGGGGAGGGAGGAACTGCCCTGGGAGGCAGGGCTTGAGCGTGAAGGTAGGCGGAAAAATTAGAATCCTCACCCTAAGGTGAGGTCATGCAGCGTCTGCGTTTGCGTGGGAGCGGGCTTGACCCGCGATAGCTATTGCCCGGGCTGGCGCTATCGCGGGGCAAGCCCGCTCCCACAAGGCCCGCTCCCGCAAACAGCAAGGAACGCGCAGTGTCAGGCCAGCGCCTTGTCCAGCGCCCGCTCGATCTCGCCCTTGATGCTGCCGCTCATCATCGACAGCATCATGCCCAGCTTCAGCTCGACGCGGATGGTGTCCTCGCCAATGTGCACGCTGCCGTTGGCGCCGCTGCGCGTCACATCGACGCGGTCGCCGTTCCAGGTGGCCTTGAGGTCGTACTCGCGGCTGAGCCTGTCGACCAGCGCCTCGGCCTTGGCACGGGCGGCGTCACGGCCGAGGGAGTGTTTGCGTTCGACGCTGATCTGGGTCATGCGGGTGATCCTGGATATGAAGACATAATCGCCATTATGCCCGCCCCCTCTGCATGACACACCCCGCCAAGACAAATCCGCCCGCAGCCCCTAGAATGGCCGTAATTTTTTTCTGGTGAAGCGATATGACCGACCAGCGCAAAGGCGACCACGCCGAACCCACTACCCACTTCGGCTACCAGGACGTGCCCGAGAGCCAGAAGGCGAAGAAAGTCGCCGAGGTGTTCCACTCGGTGGCCGCCAAGTACGACCTGATGAACGACGTGCTGTCCGGCGGCATGCACCGCCTGTGGAAGCGCTTCACCATCGAGCTGTCCGGCGTGCGCAGCGGCAACCGGGTGCTGGACATCGCCGGTGGCACCGGCGACCTGGCCGCCAAGTTCTCGCGCCTGGTCGGCCCGACCGGCCAGGTGGTGCTGGCCGACATCAACGATTCGATGCTCAAGGTCGGCCGTGACCGCCTGCTCGACCGCGGCGTGGCCGGCAACATCGAGTTCGTCCAGGCCGACGCCGAGAAGCTGCCGTTCCCGGACAACCACTTCGACTGCGTGACCATCGCCTTCGGCTTGCGCAACGTGACCCACAAGGACGAAGCCATCCGCTCCATGCTGCGGGTGCTCAAGCCCGGTGGCCGCCTGTTGATCCTGGAGTTCTCCAAGCCGACCAACAAGCTGATGTCCAAGGCCTACGACGCCTACTCGTTCGCCTTCATGCCGCTGGCCGGCAAGCTGATCACCAACGACTCGGAAAGCTACCGCTACCTGGCAGAGTCGATCCGCATGCACCCCGACCAGGAAACGCTCAAGAGCATGATGGTCGAGGCCGGCTTCGACCGCGTCACCTACCACAACATGACCAGCGGTATCGTCGCCGTGCACCGGGGGATCAAGCCCTGATGCTCCTGGCCGGCCTGCTCGCCAGCGCCGAGCACGGGCTCAACCGTGTCCTGCGCCTGGACAGCACCGCCCTCCCGCGCCTGGCGGCGCTGGAGGGCCGGGTGATCGAGATCGACTGCGTGCAGCCGGCCCTGAAGCTGTTCGTGCTGCCCGACGAGGAAGGTCTGATGCTCGCCGCCCACTGGGAGGGCGAGGTCGACTGCACCCTGCGCGCCCCCGCCGGGCGCCTGGCGCAGTTGGCCTTGGCCAAGGACAAGACCGCCGTGCTGCACAGCCCTCAGGTCGAACTGCATGGCGACAGCGCCGTGCTGCTCGACCTGTTCGGCATCGTGCAGGACCTGGAGCTGGACTGGGAATACGAGCTGCAGCGCTGGCTGGGCCCGGTGCCCACTGCGCTGATCGCCGGCCACCTGCGCCTGCGCGCGCGCTGGACCCGCCAGGGCCTGGCCCGTTTCGGCGAGAACCTCTCCGAGTATCTGGCCGAGGAATCCCGCACCCTGGTCGGCAAACGCGAAGCCGAAGCGGCGTTCAGCGAGCTCGATGCGCTGAAGGTCGACATCGAACGTCTCGAGGCGCGCCTGCGCCGCCTCACCCACATTCTTGATACCAGCGATAACGCATGAAGCTGCTCGCCGTCCGCCGTCTGTTGCGCATCCAGCGCGTCGTGATCCGCTACCGCCTCGATGACCTGCTGTTCGAACAGCCCCTGCTACCCTGGTGGCTGGCCAGCCTGCGCCTGCTGATGCCCTGGCGCTGGCTGCCGCGCAAGCCCCTGGAGCTGAGCCGCGGCGCGCGCCTGCGCCTGGCGCTGCAGGACCTGGGGCCGATCTTCATCAAGTTCGGCCAGTTGCTCTCCACCCGCCGCGACCTGCTGCCCACCGACATCGCCGACGAGCTGATGCTGCTGCAGGACCGGGTACCGCCATTCGACCCGCAGCACGCCGTGGCACTGATCGAGGAACAGCTCGGGGCGAAGGTGACCGAGGTGTTCAGCCGCTTCGATGTCGAGCCGCTGGCCTCGGCCTCGGTAGCCCAGGTCCACGCCGCGCGCCTGAAGAGCGGCGAGGAGGTGGTGGTCAAGGTGGTGCGCCCGGGCCTCAAGCCGGTCATCGCCCAGGACCTGGCCTGGCTGTTCCTGATCGCCAAGGCCGCCGAGCGCGCCTCGGCCGATGCCCGCCGCCTGCACCCGGTGGAGATCGTCGGCGACTACGAGAAGACCATCTACGACGAGCTCGACCTGCTGCGCGAGGCGGCCAACGCCAGCCAGCTGCGACGCAACTTCGAAGGCTCCGAGCTGATGTACGTACCCCAGGTGTACTGGGACTTCTGCCGGCCCAAGGTGCTGGTGATGGAGCGTATCTACGGCGTGCCGGTCACCGACATGGCCACCCTGGCCGACCAGCGCACCGACATGAAGATGCTCGCCGAGCGGGGTGTGGAAGTGTTCTTCACCCAGGTGTTCCGCGACAGCTTCTTCCACGCCGACATGCACCCGGGCAACATCTTCGTCAGCACGGTCAAGCCGTGGAGCCCGCAGTACATTGCCATCGACTGCGGCATCGTCGGCAGCCTGACGGCCGAGGACCAGGACTACCTGGCCCGCAACCTGATCGCCTTCTTCAAGCGCGACTACCGCCGCGTGGCCCAGTTGCACATCGATTCGGGCTGGGTGCCGGCGCAGACCAAGGTCAACGAGTTCGAGGCGGCGATCCGCACGGTGTGCGAGCCGATCTTCGAAAAACCGCTCAAGGACATCTCCTTCGGCCAGGTGCTGATGCGCCTGTTCCAGACCGCCCGGCGCTTCAACATGGAAGTCCAGCCGCAGCTGGTGCTGCTGCAGAAGACCCTGCTCAACATCGAAGGCCTGGGCCGCCAGCTGTACCCCGACCTCGACCTGTGGAGCACCGCCAAGCCGTTCCTCGAGCGCTGGATGCGCGAGCGCATGAGCCCGAAGGCGGTGATCGGCAACCTGTACAGCCAGGCCGAGCAACTGCCGCACCTGGCCGACATGACCCGCGACCTGCTCGAGCGCCTGTCGCAACCGCACCTGCACGACGCGCAACTGCCCGAGCGGCGCCGCGCCGGCGACAACTGGGCGCTGCGCCTGCTCGGCGCCGGCCTGCTCGGCGGCGGGGCGACGCTGGCCGCCGGTGCCGTCAGCCTCAGCGCCCCGGCCGCCTGGCCCGCGTGGTTGATGCTGGCCGCCGGCCTGTACCTGATCGTGCGCCGATAGCCAGCCGCGCCGCCGGCTGGCACACTAACGCACAGGGGCCCGGTACGGGAGCGGGCCCGGTTTGGAGTCGACGATGAAAGACTGGCTGGACGAGATCAAGTGGAACAGCGATGGCCTGGTGCCGGCGATCGCCCAGGACCACAAGACCGGGCGCGTGCTGATGATGGCCTGGATGAACCGTGAATCCCTCGCCCTGACCGCCGCCGAGCATCGCGCCATCTACTGGTCGCGCTCGCGGGGCAAGCTGTGGCGCAAGGGCGAAGAGTCGGGCCATGTGCAGAAACTGCATGAACTGCGCCTGGACTGCGACGCCGACGTGATCATCCTGATGGTCGAGCAACTGGGCCATATCGCCTGCCATACCGGCCGCGAAAGCTGCTTCTACCGCGTCTTCGAGGACGGCCAGTGGAAAATCGTCGACCCGGTCCTGAAGGATCCGGACGCCATCTACAGCGCAGGACACTGACATGAGCGACACCCTGAACCGCCTCGCCGAGGTGCTGGAAGAACGCAAGCACGCGGCGCCGGACAGCAGCTACGTGGCCAGCCTGTATCACAAGGGCCTGAACAAGATCCTCGAGAAGCTCGGCGAAGAGTCCATCGAGACCATCATCGCCGCCAAGGATGCCGCCGCCAGCAAGGATTACAGCGATGTCATCTATGAAACCGCAGACCTGTGGTTTCATAGCCTGGTCATGCTCAGCGCGCTGGGCCAGCATCCGCAGGCGGTGCTTGACGAGCTGGAGCGTCGGTTCGGGCTTTCCGGGCATGATGAGAAGGCTGCGCGTCAGCCTTCTGCCTGAATAATTGCGGGGGCCCGCGTCGCCTGACAGATTCGCAATACCCTGTGTAGGAGCGGCCTTGTGCCGCGAAAGGGCTGCAACGCAGCCCCAGGGTCCGAAAGACAGACACACATTTTCAGGAGCTTGAAATGGGCATTTTTGACTGGAAACACTGGATCGTCCTGCTGGTCGTCGTGGTGCTGGTGTTCGGCACCAAGAAACTGAAGAACTTCGGCAGCGACCTGGGCGAATCGATCAAGGGCTTCCGCAAGGCCATGAACGAAGAAGAAACCAAGCCCGCCGAGCAGACCCCGCCGCCGGCCCAACCGGTTCCGCCGGTGCAGAACACCGCCCAGCAGGCCCAGGGCCACACCATCGAGGGCCAGGCCCAGCCGGTCCAAGAGCCGCAGCGGAAAGACTGACCCATGTTCGGCATCAGTTTCAGCGAGCTGCTGCTCGTCGGCCTGGTCGCCCTGCTGGTGCTCGGCCCCGAGCGCCTGCCGGGGGCCGCGCGCACCGCGGGCCTGTGGATCGGCCGCCTCAAGCGCAGCTTCAACGCGATCAAGATGGAGGTCGAGCGCGAAATCGGCGCCGACGACATCCGCCGCCAGCTGCACAACGAGCACATCCTGCAGATGGAGCAGGAGGCCAAGCGCATCCTCAATCCGCTGACGCCACCGGCCAGCACTGAAACACCCGCCACACCCGCCGTCGAAGCCGCCCCCGCGCAGCCGACCGCGACGCCACCCTCCGAGCCGCCCCAACCGCCACGAGCCCCATGAGCGAGAATCCGGAACATGACCAGCCGATGCCGCTGGTCTCGCACCTGACCGAACTGCGCACCCGCCTGCTGCGCTGCGTCGCCGCCATCTTCCTGATCTTCGCCGGGCTGTTCTCCTTCGCCCAGCAGATCTACACCCTGGTCTCGGCGCCGCTGCGCGCGCACCTGCCGGCCAACGCAACGATGATCGCCACCGACGTGGCCTCGCCGTTCCTGACGCCGTTCAAGCTGACCATGATCGTCTCGCTGTTCCTGGCGATCCCGTTCATCCTGCAGCAGATCTGGGGGTTCATCGCCCCAGGCCTGTACCGCCACGAAAAGCGCATCGCCATCCCGCTGCTGGTATCCAGCATCTTCCTGTTCTATGCCGGCATGGCCTTCGCCTACTTCCTGGTGTTCCCGCTGATCTTCGGCTTCTTCGCCAGCGCCACCCCCGAGGGCGTGTCGATGATGACCGACATCGCCAGCTACCTCGACTTCGTCATGACCCTGTTCTTTGCCTTCGGCGTCGCCTTCGAGATCCCGGTGGCGGTGGTGCTGCTGGTGTGGATCGGCGTGGTCGACGTGCAGTACCTGAAGAAGATCCGCCCGTACGTCATCATCGGCTGCTTCGTGGTCGGCATGATCCTCACCCCGCCGGACATCTTCTCCCAGACCCTGCTGGCCGTGCCCATGTGGATGCTGTTCGAGGTCGGCGTGCTGTGCGGCAGCCTGATCCGCAAGCGCAGCCACGAGCCGGACGAAGCGAACAACGACCACAACGACCAGCCGCCTGCGACCCAACCGTGAACCTGTTGCTTCTTGAAGAGGCCGACTTCGTGTCGGCCGACCGTGTCGTCCTGGCCGATCGCCGCTTCACCCACATGCAGGAGATCCACCGCGTGGCGGTGGGCGACAGCCTGCGCGTCGGGCGCATCGGCGGCCTGATGGGCAAAGCCGAGGTCATCCGCCTCGAAGGCCATGAGGCGGAACTGCGGGTGGCCTTCGACCAGCCTCCGCCGGCCAAGCTGCCGCTGACCCTGGTGCTGGCCGTGCCGCGGCCGAAGATGCTGCGCCGGCTGTTCCAGACGGTCGCCACCCTCGGCGTGCCGCGGCTGATCCTGGTCAACAGCTACAAGGTCGAGAAGAGCTTCTGGCAGACGCCGTTCCTCCAGCCCGAGACCATCCGCGAAAACCTCATTCTTGGCCTGGAGCAAGCCCGTGACACGGTGCTGCCGGAAGTGATCATCGAGAAGCGCTTCAAGCCCTTCGTCGAAGACCGCCTGCCCGCCATCGCCGAAGGCACCCTGGGCCTGGTCGGCCATCCCGGCCCCTACCCTGCCTGCCCGCGCGCCGTGGAAGGCCCGGTGACCCTGGCGATCGGCCCCGAAGGCGGCTGGATCCCCTACGAGGTCGAGTTGCTCGGCAAGGCCGGACTGGCCCCGGTGCAACTGGGCGATCGCATCCTGCGGGTGGAAACGGCGGTCACCGCCCTGCTCTCGCGAATTTTCTGACGCAAGAGTCAGGTTTTTACCATCAAGTTTCCCCGCCCCGCGCCGATGGCCTGTGCAACAGAACAATAATCCGCACTGCCACGCGCCGGGGAGTCGTCTATGTACCGTTGGTTTGCCCAGTCACTGGGAAATGTAAGCGTCAATCGCAAATTGGGGATCGGCTTCGGCCTGGTGCTGCTGCTCACCCTCGGCATCACCTTCACCGGCTGGCTGGGCATCGACAGCGTCACCAGCCGTGGCGACAAGCTCGGCAACATCTCGGTGATCCACCAGTACACCCAGGACCTGCGCCTGGCCCGCCTGGGCTATGAACGCAACCGAGACGACGCCGCCGTGGCGGAACTGGAAAAGGCCCTGGCCAACCTCGAGCGCCAGGTGCAGTTCATGCTCGGCCAGATCGAGCTCCCCGCCGACCGCCAGCGCCTGGACAAACAGCAGGACGCCGTGCGCCAGTACCAGCAGGCCTTCGCCGAGCTCAAGCAGGCCGGCCAGCGCCGCGAGGCCAGCCGCGCCACCCTGGGCGACAGCGCCGACAAGGCCGCCGAGCTGATCGGCAAGGTCCAGCAGCGCCTGCTGCAGGGCGGTGATATCCAGCAGTACCAGGAGGTGGTGCAAGTCGCCGCCCTGTTGCAGCAGGCACGCTTCCAGGTGCGCGGTTACACCTACAGCGGCAAGGCCGAGTTCCAGCAGACCGCCCTCGGCGCCATCGACCAGGCCATGACCGTGCTCAAGGCCCTGCCGGGCAAGCTTCCGGCTGAATTCGCCGCCAGCCTCGACGACGCCGCCAGCGCATTGGCCGCCTACCGCGACGCGGTGAACCAGTTCGGCAACGCCCAGACTGCCAGTGAGCAGGCGCTGACGCGCATGTCCGCGCAAGGCCAACTGCTGCTGGTCACCAGCCAGGAAATGAGCGTTTCGCAAACCACCGTGCGCGACCAGGGCACCCAGCAGGCCAAGACCCTGCTGGCCGGCGCCACCGCCCTGGCCCTGCTGCTGGGGGTGCTGGCCGCCTTCGCCATCACCCGGCAGATCATCGTGCCGCTGCGCCAGACCCTCGCCGCCGCCGAGCGCGTGGCCGGCGGCGACCTGCGCCAGGACCTCAAGGCCGATCGGCGCGACGAACTGGGCCAGTTGCAGGCCAGCATGCAGCGCATGACCCAGGGCCTGCGCGAACTGATCGGCGGCATCGGCGACGGCGTGACACAGATCGCCAGCGCCGCCGAGGAACTGTCGGCGGTCACCGAGCAGACCAGCGCCGGGGTCAACAACCAGAAAGTCGAGACCGACCAGGTCGCCACCGCCATGAACGAGATGACCGCCACCGTCCAGGAAGTGGCGCGCAACGCCGAGCAGGCCTCGGAAGCGGCGCTGATGGCCGACCAGCAGGCCCGCGAGGGCGACAAGGTGGTGGGCGAGGCGATCAGCCAGATCGAGCGCCTGGCCGGCGAGGTGGTCAATTCCAGCGAAGCGATGAGCCAGCTCAAGGCCGAGAGCGACAAGATCGGCAGCGTACTGGATGTGATCAAGTCGGTGGCCCAGCAGACCAACCTGCTGGCGCTCAACGCCGCCATCGAGGCCGCCCGCGCCGGCGAGGCGGGCCGTGGCTTCGCCGTGGTCGCCGACGAGGTGCGCAGCCTGGCCCAGCGCACCCAGCAGTCCACCGAGGAGATCGAGGAGCTGATCGCCAGCCTGCAGAACGGCACCGAACGGGTGGCCAGCGTCATGGACAGCAGCCGCGCCCTGACCGACAGCAGCGTCGAGCTGACCCGTCGCGCCGGTGACTCGCTGGGCACCATCACCCGCACCGTGTCGTCGATCCAGTCGATGAACCAGCAGATCGCCACCGCCGCCGAGCAGCAGAGCGCCGTGGCCGAAGAGATCAACCGCAGCGTGATGAACGTGCGCGACATCTCCGACCAGACCTCGGCGGCGAGCGAGGAAACCGCCAGCTCCAGCGTCGAGCTGGCCCGCCTGGGGACCCATCTGCAGGGCTTGGTGGGGCGTTTCAGGCTCTAATCCGCGGCTTGCGGGCTGTAGGCCTTACCCTTCAACCCGCAGAGAATTTTCCTACTCGATTTGCAGGTCCAGTCCGACGGACTTCCGGCCGATGAGCAAAGGCCATGGCGGCATTCTGCCGCCATGGCCTTTTCTCAATTGGACGGAGACCTGCCATGTTCGGATACCTTGACCGCCAGCTCGGCAACCTCGGCGTCGGGCTCAAGCTCGCCCTGGGTTTCGCCGTGGTGCTGCTGCTCACCCTGGCCACCACCCTCAGCGGCTGGAGTGCGCTGGACGGTGCCATCGAGCGCTCGGAGCAGCTCGGCGACATCGGCCAACTCGACGACCTGACCCGTGACCTGCGCGCCGAGCGCATCACCTACCGGGTACTCGCCGACGACGTCAGCAAGACCCGCATCGCGACCATCCTGGAGCAGTTGCACGACCGGCTGACCCTGCTGCTGCAACGCAGCGGCGTCGATACGTCACGACAGATGCTGAACCAGAAACTCCAGTTGCTGCAGCGCCTGAAGGCCGACTTCGCCAGCCTGCAGAGCACCGTGGACAGCCGCGAAGGCTTGCGTGCAGCGATGCAGGCGCAGGCAGGCGTGCTCGAAGCCGTGATCGACGAGCTGCAGACCCAGGCCTTGCTGAAGCTGCCGGGCGATGGCCGGCAGGGTAGCGTGGTCGGTCTCATGGATACCCTGGGCCGCCATATCGAATCCGCCAGCCAGCAAAGCCTGGTGCCGGCCTATGCCTTCTCGCCCCGGGACAGCTTCGCCAGCATGGGCGATGCCGCGCTGCAGGCGGCGGACACCAGCCTGGGTCAGTTGCTGCGGGCCATCGCCCCGTTGGAGCTGCCCGGGACGCTGACCCAACGCCCACAGGTGGAACTGGACCGCTACCGCGACACCCTGCGCCAATACCGCGACACCGCGCTCAAGGTCGAGCAGTTGCAGGACGGCATGGAGAAAATGGGCGACGAACTGCAGGTCGTGAGCCGTGAGCTGAGCGAGCGCAAGCTCGAGCAGCGCGACAACGAGGCCCTGGCCGACCGTTCGCTGCTGACCAGCGTGGCCGTGCTGGCGCTGGTGTTCGGCATCCTCGCCGCCTGGCTAATCACCCGGCAGGTCACCCAGCCCCTGCGCCAGGTGCTGGCCCAGGCGGAGCGCATCGCCCGTGGCGACCTGAGCCAAGTACAGACGGTGCAGCGCCGCGACGAGATGGGCCAGTTGCAGACGAGCATGCGCGAGATGACCTTGAGCCTGCGCGAACTGCTCGGCGGCATCGACCAGGGCGTCGGTCACCTGTCCCGGGCCGCGACGGCACTGGCCGGCGCCAGCGTGGACACCCGCGAGCGCATTGGCCAGCAACAAGAGGAGACCGACCAGGTGGCCACGGCCATGAACCAGATGAGCGCCACGGTGCAGGAGGTCGCGCAGAACGCCGAGCAGGCCTCGCAGGCGGCCACCGCCGCCGACCGTCAGGCACAGCTGGGTGACGAGGTGGTGGCCGAGGCGATTGCCCGCATCGAGCAGCTGGCCGGGCAGATGGACCACTGCCTGGCGGCGATGGGTCACCTGGCCGGTGAAAGCCAGCGCATCGGGTCGATTCTCGATGTGATCAAGTCGGTGTCCGAGCAGACCAACCTGCTGGCGCTCAACGCCGCCATCGAGGCGGCCCGGGCCGGCGAGGCCGGGCGCGGTTTCGCCGTGGTGGCCGACGAGGTGCGCGGCCTGGCCCAGCGTACGCAGCAGTCGACCGAGGAGATCGAACTGCTGATCGGCAACCTGCACCGTGGCACCGATGAGGTGACCGGCCTGTTGGACGACAGCAAGCGCCTGACCGGGCAAAGCGTCGAGCTCAGCCGTAAGGCCGGCGCAGCGTTGGGGCAGATTACCGAGACGGTGTCGACGATCCAGGGGATGAACCAGCAGATTGCCACGGCCAGTGAACAGCAGAGCGTGGTGGCCGAGCAGATCAACCGTAGCGTGATCAATGTACGGGATGTGTCGGAGCAGACGCGAGCGGCCAGTGAGCAGACGGCGGTTTCGAGTGGGGAGTTGGAGCAGTTGGGGCAGCAGTTGCGGGGCATGGTGGGACGGTTCAATCTCTAAGTCTTGCAGGCGTGCCCAGATCGCCAGATCCTGAAACCAGACCGACGGCTTTGGCTTTGGCTTTGGCTTTGGCTTTGGCTTTGGCTTTGGCTTTGGCTTTGGCTTTGGCTTTGGCTTTGGCGATCAAGAGATTACCCCCATAGCCTGCTAGCGACAGCTGCGTCAGTCCAGGCGCCGCCCGTAACTTCGCGACTTCAGGAGGCCGAACGCAGGCCTTGCGGAGGGAGGTGACGGGCATGGATGCCCGTCAAGCGCTGCGCCCCAGGATGGGGCGTTCAGCGCGGTCCTCCCGGGAGCAAGGCCGGAGTGAGGGAACCCGGAGCGAAGCGGAGGGCCGGATGAATGGAGCGAGGATTTTTTGGTTCCTTTTTGATCCTTCAAAAAGGAACTCGCCGTAAGGGCGAAAAGGTGACTATGCGTCGACATCGCAAATGAATGCACCTACAACTATTAATACCAGCACTGACCGACTTTGACTTTGACTTTGACTTTGACTTTGACTTTGACTTTTAAATAGTTTGTTTTGAAAGTTATATTCGCATTCATTCGCGATGGTGACGCGAAGTCACCTTTCCGCCCTTACGGCGGCTCACTTTTTGAAGGATCAAAAAGTAAGCAAAAAATCCTCGCTCCATTCATCCGGCCCCTACGCTTCGCTCCGGGGTCCCCTCGCTCCGTTCTTGCTCCCGGGAGGACCGCGCTGAACGCCCCATCCTGGGGCGCAGCGCTTGACGGGCATCCATGCCCGTCACCTCCCTCCGCAAGAACTCCGCTCGGCCTCCTGAAGTCGCAATTGGCGGCGCCTG